>NZ_JBKQOU010000261.1:0-9375 GCF_052145335.1 Rhodoblastus sp. | reverse complement strand
GCGGTCGCTCATGCGCTCGCAATGGCCGGAAGCGTCGCAGGCTAGGAAGGCGACGAATAATGCTTCTCGGCGTTGAATTCCTGCGCATGCCCCCGCTCCGCGAGGCAGACGAGCGCAACTAGCGTCGCGACGAAGACGAACCAGATTTTAACGAGCATGGCGACCTCCTTGCCGACCGAATGTTTCTCGAAAACGACCGCCCAATTCTCGGCTTTATTGCCGCAGATCGAATATGCAACGATGAACCGGGACGCTCGTAAAAGCGGGCCGCTATAGTTGCTGTCAAAGGCGGTCTGCTCGCTGAGGATAGGCTGGAAGACGGCTTCCTCGCTGTGTATCAGTTCACATGCTGCTGGACTTTGGCGTTGGTGCGTCGATCTCGGTTGCGGCCTGGCCTCGTTCGAGCGGCGCCTCCTTGAAGCCCGGAGATTTCGCCTTCGCTTTCATCGCAGCCACCGCGCCGACCCAACTTGCGCGCCATACCTTGATCTCAAATCCCATAAATTCGAGTGCGCAGGGCGCCACCGAGCCTAACGGCGCGAATCCATCGGTCGAACAGCATTGTTGTGGCGGCCATCACAGCAAACTTCTCCTGATCCCGGCATGATCGCTTTGGATGTCGAGTTCGCCATCCCTGTCCAAAGGAGAAGTCTCATGTTTCGCAAAACGACAATCACCCTCTGTTCCGCGTTACTCCTCGCCACAACTGCAACCGGCGCGTTCGCGCACGGTGGAGGCGGCGGCCGCGGCTGGGGCGGCGGGGGCCGAGGCTGGGGAGGCCACTACGGCCGCTTCGAGCACCGGTATGGCCGCGGCTACGGGCGTTACGGCTACGGCTATGGCTACGGCGGCGGCTGGTGCTATTATCGCCCGGATCTATGCGCTTTCTGAACCGCTCGGCCCCAGCCGTTTCAAATCAGCTGGGGCCGTTCTTCGTCGTGCTTCGCTTCATTCACGAAAATCGAATACTCCAAGCACTGTTGAAGGGCCGCGAAGGCGTCCCTCGATTACGCACTGACAAGGCCGGGTCGCGTCGACTTTGGGTCGCGCCCTTACCGGAATTGATAGCAGGCAGAGCAATGAAGGAGTTTGCTATGACGGCTGTTACAAATGTTCGCGGCGTCGATTTTCCGACGATTGAGTTCACGATTAGTCTCGATTCCGATCGATCCTTTGTCGTGCGCGAAAAGCGCGGGCGCAGCGGCCGCGTATTCGCTGAACTTTCGAGCGCGATCCTGTTCGTCCGAGAACATTGCCAAGCGCGTGGATGCGCGTCGGTCATGAAGTTCGATCAGAATCTTGCCTTCATTCGTGCTGCGGGATGATTATTGCGCGACGACGGTCTTCGGCGTGATCGCTTTCCTGTGGCTCAGCAGCTGTTTACTCAGCCGCTCACAAGTCTGGCTCAGCGACGGTGACGACGGCGGCGGGAAGGCACAATCCGCCTTAGCCCGCGTGCGCGGCGGACAGCCAGAGTGCGAAGATGAAATGAGTCAGGCCGTGCAATGTCTGGTCGACGCCCAGCAGCCACCAGAAGATTGATTGGCTGGGCGTCGCTTCATATCTGCGACGCAGCAAGCCTTTGGCCCGATCGAGAAGGGAATGGACGATGAAATCGACGCCCGAGAACCAGAACAGGGCCGGGGAGAGGATCAAGCAAATGATCAATGTGCCGAGGGCGTGGATCGCCGCATGGACCGCAAGCGGCAAAAGCCACCCGGCCTCGGCTTCCTTGCCGAGCGCCATCCAGCTTGTCTGGACGAAGAAATCCGCGATCAAATGCTTGCAGAGGAAGAGCAGGACCGCGAGAGACAGCCATGATGTGGGCAATTGTGCGGGAAGTCCGGCCATCGCAAGCCCCTTGTCTCATCATGAGAGCCTTGGCGCTTAAATCAACGCTGAAAAACGCAAATCGATTTAGGGTTGCGCGGAACGCTCAGGAGTCGTGTCGCCCTTCGGGCCGCCAAGCCTTCGCCGGAATTGATCCCAATCCTTTTTATTGGCAAAAGCGGAACCAGCGGCAGGCCCCAGGATTTCTCAGCATCAGCCTTTTCGCATGGCTGGAGGTCAAAATCGAGCCCCGGGCTTGGTCTGCGCAATTCGGAGCTCCAGTATGGCTGCTCTCGAACATCTCGCGAGCTTTCCATATAGGTTGACACGCCATTGAGAGTTGAATGGTTCTCATTGACGACGCTGATGGGGGCCCTCATGCAAGAGGATGCGCTGCTCGAATACATCGGCTCGGTATTTGATCGACAACGAATAATCCTGGTCGCCGACGAAGGTCAACGCCGCGAACTCGCGGCCGTCAGTTCCTGTATGTCGGTTTGCGGCGGGACGACGCTTTTCGGGGAAGGCGACGATTCGGATTCGATATACGTGATCGTGGCGGGCATGCTGGGCCTGTTCGCCAAAGGCCCCGACGGGGAACTCGCCCTGGCCCGGCGCATGGGGGCCGGCGAGGTTGTCGGAGAAATTGGCTTCCTGACGGGCGAATCGCGAAGCGGAACCGTGCGGGCTTTGCGCAACAGCGAATTGTTGCGCATATCGCGCGAGGCCCTGGAGGAAGCGGCGCTGCGCCGCCCGGATATGATGCGATCGCTCTGCGCCGCCGCCGTCCGTCGTTTGCTTTCTGGCGAAAGGGCGAGGATGGCGTCATCGCCGCCGCGCGCGATCTGCGTTGCTCCGGTCGATGCGACAGACGATGTCGACGCTTGCGTCGAAGCGATCGGTCGGGCGCTGGCGCCTTTCGGCAAGGTCGCGACCGCGACTTTCGAACGCGATCGCGGGCGATCGGTGGCCGGTTTCGCCGACCTCGAGAAAACCCACGACTTCCTGATATTGGCGGCGAAACTGGAAGCCGCGGCCTGGACGCAGTTTTGCCTCCGTCAATGCGACAGGGTGCTGCTGCTTGCCAGCGGCGCCGGCGAATCTCACGTTCCCGAGGTCCTGGGTCCTGATCGAAGCTTCGTTCCGGAAGCGATCCCGCTTGATCTCGTCTTGCGCTGGCGCGGCGACATGGAAACGACGCAGACCGCACGCTGGCTTAACCTGATCCGGCCGTCCGCGCATTATCACGCGCGCGCCACATCCGACTTGGCGCGCCTCGCACGCCTCGTGTTCGGGCGCGGAACCTCGCTCGTCCTGTCAGGAGGCGGCGCGCGCGGTCTTGCGCATGTCGGCGCGATACAGGCGTTGCATGATCAGGGGGTCGACATCGACGCCATCGGGGGGACAAGCGTTGGCGCGGTCATCGGCGCCATGCATGCGCTCGGTTGGAATCTCGCCGACGCGGCAAGATCCTGCGTCGACGCTTTTTCGCATAACCGATTCACCGATTTTGCCGTCCCGCGGATCGCATTGTTTTCGCCACGCAAATTCGAGCGGACGTTCGGCCGATGGTTCGGCGCGCTAAATATCGAGGACACGCCGATCCCGTTTTTTTGTGTCACGACCAACCTGTCGCGAGGCAAGGCGGAAATTCACCGTTCCGGGCCGCTGGCGACCTGGCTTCAGGCGTCAACCGCCATACCGGGGGTATTCCCGCCGGTTGTCGAACAGGGCGCCGAGCATGTCGATGGCGGAGTCCTCAACAATTTCCCGGCGGACGCAGCCGCCGGATTTGGCGGCGGCCCCATCATCGGGGTCGATGTCGGCGCAAATTCGGGCGCCTTGCGCGGCGTTGTCGGAAAGACGGGCGCGCCGCATGGCCCGCGCAAAATGATCGATCTGCTGTGGCGGGTAGGCACCATCGGTTCCGGCGCCGCAAACGCCGCCGGATCAGCTAAATGCGACGTCGTCATCAGGCCGTCGGTGGAGGGCGTCAAAATTCTCGCGTGGAACCTGCGTGAACACGCGGTCGAAGCCGGCTATCGCGCGGTCATGGCGGATATCGATGCGATAAAATCCACCATAGGCGCGATCAGGACGTGAGAACGAAGGCGTCAACGCCCGCGGACGAACAGCGGCGCTGGTTTATCCCGCAAGCCACAGGGCGGCAGGCTTCGGGATAGGCAGGCGTCCTGGATAGCGTGTCGCGTTGCCATCCGAAGACGATAAGGTGCTTCAAGTCTAGGGAGCGGGAGTATATTAGGCTTATGGCTATCGGCTCGCCCGATCTGAAAGCGTTCTTGGTCTCCACACCTTTTTTCGGTGGACTCGCGGACGCAAGTCTCGATCTCCTGGTCTCGATGCTGGTCGAGCGCCGGTTCGACGTCGGCGCTACTGTCGTATCGGAAGGTGAACCGGGGCGCTCAATGTATATTGTTCACGCCGGAGAGCTCGCGGTGAGCAAGCTCGGGAATTCGGGGCGCGTGATTCGCATGGCGGGTCTCGGGCCTGGTGATTTTTTTGGCGAAATGACGCTCATAGAAATGCAGAACCGATCAGCTACTGTCGTCGCTGAGAGTCCAACCCTGCTGTACGAGCTTACGGCCCGGAACCTCTATGCGTATTACAAGGCCGACATCCACGCGTATGTGTTGGTGATGCTGAATATCAACCGTGAGCTCTGTCGACGGCTCCGCCGCGCCAACGATCGGATTGCAGAATTGGCGGATGCTTCACGCGAGTAAACGGCGCGGCTTCGCAGAACGTCATTGCGTTGAAAAGCTGCGGTCGTGTGCACATTGATCCCGGCGCCGCGGCGGGCCCAGGCCCGGACCCGGGGCCCTACTTTTCGCGGAAAACAAGCCCTAGCTTGTCCGTCAGCGGCTGGGTGAGGTAGGCGATCACGCGTCGCGCCTCGCCACGTATGAGAACCTCGGCGGGCATGCCGGGGAACGGCTCCTTGCCCCGCAGCTTTGTCATCTGGTCCACGGGAACGTCGATTTTCACCATGAAATAGGGTTGGCCGGTGCGGTCGTCCTTCAACTGGTCCGGCGAAACGCTGGCGACCGTTCCATCGAGTTCCGGCGGAGTGGCAAGCTTCAGCGAGGTCAGCCGCACGGTCGCGGGCTGACCCTGGTGGACTTCGTCGACCTCGTCAGGGCGGATCTTCGCCGTCACCAGCAGCGGGTCGGAGTTAGGAACGATGGACATCACGGTCTGCCCTGGCGAGATCACCCCGCCTATGGTGTGGACTGTGAGTTCGTTGACGTAACCCGCGCGCGGCGCCTTTATTTCTAGGCGCTGCACACGGTCGAGGGAGGCGGCGCGCTCCTGCTCGGCCTGGGCGATCCTCTCGACGACGGACTCCAGCTGGGTCAGGATGTCCGACCGGCCGCTCTTCCTGGTCTCGGCGATCTTGAAATCGGTTTCTACCAGCTGCGAGCGGGCGCCGGCGATCCGCGATTCGGTGTCGCCGATCTGCCCCTGGAGGCGGCTCACCTCCCGCTCCGTCTGGCGCAGGACCGGGCGGCGCATGAGCCCCTTCTTGTCGAGCGCACGCTGGTCTTCGAGATCGGCGGCGGCCTGATCCATCTCGCCCTGCACGGCTTTCAGCTGCTGGTTAAGCCCGTGGATCTGGGTTTCGATCTGCGTATGGCGTTCGGCGAGCTGCGCCAGCTGGCTTGCCCTCGCCGAGCGCTTGTCGTCGAGGAGATTCTGCTGGGCCTTGATGCTCGTTAGCAGCGTCTCCTCCGCCTTGGGGGACGCGACGGGGGGCGCGGGCATCGCGATCGTAGGCCAGTCGTGCTGCTCGGCCTCGAGGCGCGCACGCTCGGCGACGAGGTCGATGAGCTTGCGCTCGAGGATGCTGGTGTCGCTGGCGACCTTGGCCGCGTCGAGGCGGACGAGGACCTGGCCCTCCTTCACCAGCTCCCCCTCGTGGACGAGGATTGCTCCGACGACGCCGCCCTCTGGGTGCTGAATATTCTGGGCGTTCGACTTCACGGCGAAATTGCCCGGGACGACGACCGCGCTGTCGATCCTGGTCGTTGCGGCCCACCCCACGAGGCCCCCGCCAACAATCGCCACGCTCGCGAGGAAGGCTCGCATCAGCTTGCGGATGGAATGTTCGTTGTCGGCAAGGTCGACGCTGAAATCGGTCATCTGGTCCTCCTGTCGGCGGCGGGCTGTCGAGCCTCGCCGCCTCGTCTGCTGGTACTATGGCCGCGGTCCTCGTCCGGCGCTGTGAAGCCCATCACAGCGCCGCGGCCTTCCGCAACTGGAGGCGCGATCCGACAGCATCGGAGGCTCCATTTTTTGTTTTCAAGCGCGTTCTTCGCGCGAACCGGAATGCGCTTCCTCTGCGCGCCCTACGCCATGGCCACGACGCTGCTTTCGCCGTTGCGCGAGGCCGGGACGCTGGCCATATGGTGCGGAGCGTGCGTGGGCGCCGCGTTCTCGCCGCCGTTCACGACTTCCGCCGGTTTGTGCGGTTGGCCGGCGCGGGGGAACAGCGCCGCGAGAACATGCTTCTTGCTTCCGAACATTTCCGCCCGGCCATTGCGCAGCGACAGGATCTTGTTCGCCGCGAAGATGGCGCTGGGCCGGTGGGCCACGATAACTACGATCTGGCCCTGCAAGCGCATGCGCTGGATCGCCTCGTTCAGAGACTGTTCGCCGACGGGGTCGAGGTTCGAGTTCGGCTCGTCGAGCACGACGAGGAAGGGATTGCCGAAAACGGCGCGCGCAAGTCCGATGCGCTGGCGCTGGCCGCCCGACAGCGTCATGCCGCCTTCGCCCACCGGCGTGTCATAGCCCTTCGGGAAGGACAGGATCATCTCATGCACGCCGGCGAGCTGAGCGGCCTCGACGACTTCTTCGGTCGTCGCGTCCTTGCGGAAGCGCGCGATATTTTCCGCGATCGTCCCGTCGAACAGCTCGATCGTCTGCGGCAGATGGCCGATGGCTTCGGCAAGAGTCTCGGCCGAGTAGTGCGAGATCATCGCATCGTCGAAGCGGATTTCTCCTCGCGCCGTCGGCCAGGCGCCGACGAGGGCGCGGACCAGGGTCGACTTGCCGCAGCCGCTCGGCCCGATGATGCCGAGCGCATCGCCCGATTCAAGTTCGAACGACACGCCCGCCACCGTCGCCGTCGCGCAGCCTGGGGGAGCGATGACGATGTCGCGCACGGTGAGCGACTTGCGGGGACGCGGCATGCCGTGCTGCTGCGGCCGGGCCCTGGGCAGCGCCGCCGTCTGGACCCGCAGACGCTTGAGGGCGTGCCAGGCTGCAGACGTGCCTCGGGAATGAGCGATCACCTGGTCGATGGGGCCGAGCGCGCGGGCAAGGATGATGGAGCAGGCCATCATGCCGCCGGGCGACATGTTCGCGTCTATGACGAGGTAGGCGCCGAGCGCCAGTATGCCCGATTGCAGCACCAGTCGCGCCGATTTGGAGATGGCGCCGAAGATGCTGGCCTGGTCGGCGAGGTCGCGGGCATGCGAAATGGCGTTCACGTAGCCGCCGCCCCAGCGCTTGCACAGATCGTCGCCCATGCTCATCGCCGCGGCCGCCTCGGAATTGCGGCGCGCGTCCATGAGCAGGCTCATCGTCGCCGTCGCCGCCTGCGTCACGTTCTGCGAGCCCGACCTGGTGGCCATCTGGTTCACGACGCTGAGCAGGACGAGCAGGAGCGCCCCGATGATCGCCATGGCCGCGAGCGCCGGATGCACGACGTAGAGGATGGCGAAGTAGAGCGGGATCCAGGGCAGATCGAGCAGGGCCGACGGGCCGGAACCCATCAGGAAGTTGCGGATCGTCGCCAAGTCCTGCAACGGATCATGCTGGCGGGCATGCGGTCCGAAGTGGAGCGGCAGCCGCAGCGTCGCCACGAAGAGGGAGGGGGCGAGCCTGTGGTCGAAGGTGATGCCGACCCGGGCCATGAGTTTTCCGCGCAACCCCTCAAGGAAGCCGTAAAAGCAGTAGAGCAGCAGCGCCAGCAGGCAGAGCGCAACCAGCGTCGGCACGCTCTTGCTGGTCAGGACCTTGTTGTAGACCAGCATCATGAACAGCGGGCCGGTCAGCATCAGCACGTTGCCGAGGCAGCTGATGCCGCTGAGGCCCAGCAGCGGCGTCCGCAGACCGCGGAGGGCGTGACGAACTTGCTCATCCGGGCTTTCGGTTGTTTTGCTCTTGTTGCAACGCGCGCTCATGGCATTTGGTCCTCTCGATGTCGGGACGGCGACGTGCGCCTCTTGTTGTGCAGCATCGGCGAGAACGCCTTCGGGCGCTGTGAACTGAGCCACATGGAGGTCGACTGCTGCGGGCGTCGGCGGTCGCCCGACGCGAAACGGCCCCGCCTTTTGGGGCAGGGCCAGAGAGAAAGGTCGCGATGTGGGCGCACGCGGGTCGCCTTGGCGCCGATGTGAGCGCGGCTCAGATATGGTGAACGGCGTGGTCCGCGACGTGCTGAAGACCACTGGCCTCGACGTTGCCGCCGATGGAGTTGAAGGCGCCATTGGCCGCGACGACGGTTGGCGTGTCGACGGCCACGTTGACGCCGCCGAAGGGCGTCGCCGCGTGGACGCCGTGGTCGCCGACGTCCTGGCCGCCAACGGCCAGCGCGCTGCCGCCGATTGTGTTGCCGACGCCGTTGGCGGCCACGAGGGTGGGGACGTCCACCGCGATATTGATTGGCCCTAATCCGTTAAAATGCCCGCCGTCGCCGACTTGCGCGTTTCCGGCGGCGACGACCGAGCCGCCCACGCTATTGCCGAGGCCGTTGCCGACTACCGCGGTTGGAACGTCGACGCCGATGTTAAGTCCGGCGCCGAATGCATTGAGCCAAGCATCTGTCATGATCATCTCCTAAGTTGTGCAGGCGTCCGCGGATTGCGCCGCCCGGGGGGCCGCCACTGGTTTTGCTGGCGTGTGCGCAGAATGAACGACTCGCTCGCCGCGCGCTGTGATGCGGGCCACACGGCGCCGCTCCTTCACTCGACATGGAACGGCCCCGCCTTTTGGAGCGGGGCCGGAAATGAAGGCGTTCGCCGCCCTGCCGTTAGTGGAAGGCGTGGATGGCCAAGCCGTGGTCGCCGACGCTCTGGTGGCCCTCGGTCACGACGTCGCCGCCGATGAAGTTGCCGACGCCATTGGCCACGGTCGCGTTGACGTGTTGGACCCCGATGTTCTCGCTGCCGGAGCTGAACGGGCTCGAGAAGCCGTGGCCGCCGACGCTCTGGCTGCCCTCGGTAATGACGTTGCCGCCGACGAAGTTGCCTTCGCCATTGGCCACGGTGGAGGTGACGTTCTGGCTCCCGATGTTCTCGCTGCCGGAGCTGAACGGGCTCGAGAAGCCATGGCCGCCAACGCTCTGGTTGCCCTCGGTAATGACGTTGCCGCCGATGATGTTGCCTGCGCCGTTGCCCACGGTCGAAGTGACGGTTTGGGAGGCGCTGTTGAGTTCGGCGCCGAAGGCGTTGAAGAAATCGAGGTCAGACATTTGAAGACTCCTTGAGTTGGACTATGGTTTCAGGTTCGGTTTGAGTG
>NZ_JBKQOU010000260.1:0-8519 GCF_052145335.1 Rhodoblastus sp. | reverse complement strand
GTTCAAAGCATCTGACGATGAGGAGTTGTTCCCGATGGCGGAGATTGAAGTTGCATTCGAACAGATGCTCGCTCGCCGCAAGGGCAAGCCTCCAATGCCGACAGCCGTTGTCCACCCGTGCAGCGTGGATGCTCTGGCCGGAGCCGTGGACGCCGCGCGCGCCGAGCTGATCGACCCGGTGTTGGTCGGACCTCCGGAACAGATCAGCGAGGTCGCGGCAAAAGCAAAACTTGACATATCGTCGTTCAAGACGGAGCCGGCTGCCGACGCATTGGAGTCTGCGGCTGTCGCGGCCAGCATGGCCGGCAGCGGCAAGGTCAGCGCACTGATGAAAGGAAGCCTGCATACGGATCAATACATGCATGCGATTATCCAGAAGGAAAACCGCCTGCGAACCGACCGTCTCCTGAGCCATTGTTTCCTGATCGGAGCGCCGGCCTATTCCAGACTCATCATCATCAGCGACGCCGCAGTCAATATTGCTCCGGATCTCGATCAGAAGCGTGACATCGTCCAGAACGCGATCATCCTGGCGCGAGCGCTAGGGCTCGCGCAGCCGAAGGTGGCGATCCTCGCGGCCGTCGAGACGGTGAATTCGAAGATGCCCGCAACCCTCGACGCAGCGGCGCTCGCCAAGATGGCGGATCGACGGCAGATCGTCGGCGCTGTCGTCGACGGACCTTTGGATCTCGACATCGCGGTGGACGAGGAGGCGGCCCGGGTCAAGGGCGTGGAGTCTCCAGTCGCGGGGAAAGCCGACATCCTCATCGCGCCCAATATCGAAGCCGGCAACATGATGTACAAAGAATTAGCGTTCATGGCCGGCGCGCAAGTGGCGGGGTTGGTGATGGGCGCGCGGGTGCCGGTGATTTTGACGAGCCGCGCCGACACGCCGCAGGCGCGGTTGTTCTCGTGCGGATTGGCTGTCCTGCTGTCCGAGGCGATCGCCAAGGATCCCTCATTGCTGCATCCCGTAACCAGCGAGTAAGACGCCATGGCAAAGGGCATTGTGGTCATCAACGCCGGGTCAACCAGCGTCAAGTTTGCCGTTTACCAGTGTGGCGACGTCAGCTCCCCGGTTCTGGTCTGCCGCGGCCAGGTCGAGGGCATTGGCTCGCATCCGAGCTTTGTCGCGAAGGACGCGAAGGGCAAGCCAATGGACGCCCATGATTGGGAGGAGGCGCATCCTCTCGACATGGAAGGCGCGATCAAGTTCATCATGACCTGGCTCGAAAGTCACCAAGGCCACATCACGATCACGGGCGTCGGTCATAGGGTCCTGCACGGCGGCCTCGCTCACCCCAGGCCAGTGCTGATCGACGAAACGGTGATTTCCGAGCTCGAGAAGCTCGAAGCGGTCGAGCCAACGCACCAGTCGTTCGAAGTCGACGCGATCCGAGCGTTCGCGAAGCGCCATCCCATGCTTCGGCAGGTCGCGGTGTTCGACACGTCGTTTCACCGCACCATGCCGTCCGTGGCTCAGCGCTATGCGCTGCCCGCGGAGATCACGGGAGATTGGATACGACATTGGGGCTTTCACGGTATTTCATACGACTACATCTCGCGCGCCGTGACACGCTACGCGCCTGAAGCCCGACGCGTGATCGTCGCCCATTTGGGTGGCGGCGCCAGCATGTGCGCCATGCTCGACGGCAAAAGCATGGATACTTCGATGGGCTTTAGCGCAATCGATGGACTGCCGATGTCGACGCGTTGTGGCGCGATCGATCCCGACATCCTCTTCTTCCTGATGAGGGTCGGCAAACACAGCGCAGCAGAAATCGAAACGCTGCTTTACAAGAAATCGGGGTTGCTTGGCCTCTCCGGCATAAGCGGAGACATGCGCGCGCTGACAGAAAGCAAGGCGCCGGCGGCAACGGCGGCCATCGATTATTTCGTCTACCACATCGTGAAATTTGCCGGCGCTTACACGGCGGTACTTGGCGGTCTCGACGCCTTCGTGTTCACGGCCGGCATCGGCGAGAACGATTCGTCGCTGCGCGCCGCAGTGGTTCAAAAGCTCTCGTGGTTGGGGGCCAGGCTCGACGTCGAGGCCAACGATCGTCACGGCCCGCGAATTTCCACAGCGGACAGCAAGGTCTCGGTATGGGTTATCCCGACGAATGAGGAATTGATGATCGCCCAGCATGCCGCCAGCCTGGTCGGCGCGTGATGAACGGCGGATGACGCCGGCAAGCTCACGCCGGCGACAAGGCGCGTGATCGCCGACCCACTCACGAAAACGTGATTCCCGCAACGATCGGTTTTGTCGCAACCTGCACGCGGTTCACGCTACAGATCGTCGAAACCGACGACAAGCGGCGGAAACCAATGTTCCGCGTCAAGCTTCAGGGCGACCCGAAGATTCTCATACGACCTCTCCATAATCGCGGTTCGTCGCGATTATGGAATCCCTCGCGTAAGCCAGAAGGGCGTCGAAAGACGCCCGTCATTCGACGGGCTTTTGGGCGCATTGGCGCCTAACCAGCACTCGCAGGTCATGCCTCCGAGTCTTCGTATCGGTCACTGCCATGAGCTGTCCGCCGGTTCCGCAATTCGCTCGACTTCCTTCATTAACATCGGGCGGACAAAACTCCACAGTTTAAACAATGGCTTAAAAAATGACTTTCGTCTCGGCCAAGCCGCCGCCCGCGAAGACGATCGACCTAACCCCTCGCAGGTTCGAATTTAATATTGTGAACGCGTGTTTAATGGCCGCGGCCCGCCGCCGCGCGTATGTTTGCGACTGTGAGCTGTGGATCGCGTCCCGGGCCTCTTCGGCCTCCGTCGCGCCCCTTTCCCCGGCGACCGGTCCGGAACCGATCACAGCTTGCATGCGTCAGCGCGGTGCGCTTTCGGGGAGGCTTGGGTCATGAGACCCAGGCCTCCGTCTTTTCCCCGGGGGCTTGGGAGACATGATGCACGTCAATGCAGGCGAAGCCCGATCGGAGTTTAGAATTCAAGCGGTCACCCGACGCGGAAGCCGGCAAAATAATGTGCCGCGCGTAGGGGCTCTTCTCGTTTCTTTTCCGGCGGAAGCCAAGAGTTTTTGGTGATCGTCGCGGGCGCGGTGTCGTCCGGCCAATTGCGCGCCCGATTGTGAATTACCAGTCAGGGAGAACGCCAATGTCAGTGCAAACCGGCGCAACGGCGCCATCTCAGATGTCCGTGACTGCGGAGAAATCGATCTACTGGCCATTTGCGATAGCGTGGCTCTTGGCCCTTGTCTTCTATTTCACTCAATACGCGCTGCGCTCGGCGCCGAGCGTGATGATACCTGAACTGACCCAGGCGTTCGGTCTGACGGCGCTCGGCCTCAGCTCGCTGCTGGGGCTGTATTATTATCCCTACGCGGCCTTCGCCATCGTTGCGGGCGCGTCTCTCGACCGTTACGGGGCGAAATTGCCCATGGCGGCCGGCGTCTTCGCCCTGGCGGTCGGCTCTGTGCTGTTCGGGCTTGGCTCGATCAGCGCCGCCGAGACCGGACGGCTGCTGCAGGGAGCCGGATCGGCTTTTTCCTTCACCGGCGCGGTCTATCTTGCCTCACGCGGATTTTCCCGCCATTGGCTCGCCACCGCCGTCGGCTTCACGCAATGCTTCGGAATGCTTGGCGGCTTCGCCGGACAGTTCGTCGTCGGTCCACTCGTGCATGGCCCCATCGGATGGCAAGCATTCTGGATCTATAGTGGCGTGCTGTGCGCGATCCTCGGCGTCCTGGTGCTGATCACGACACCGGCGACCCACGATCCGGCCCGCGGCTCCGTATGGTCGATGTTCGCGCCATACAAGGTCGTGCTGACGAACCCGCAATCCTATCTCTGCGGCTTCGTTGGCGGGCTGCTGTTCATGCCGACCACCGTCGGCATCATGATCTGGGGCGTCCCGCTTCTGCGCGCCCTCGGCGCGGAGCCTGGCGAGGCCGTGCAACGCGCCTCCTCCGTGGCGTTCGGCTGGGTGATCGGCGCGCCGCTGCTCGGCTATATCGCGGATCGCATCGGCCGTCGCAAGCCGGTTCTGCTCGGCGGAATTGTCGTCATGCTGCTGGCCCTCTACGGCATCGTCTATATGCCCGGCGTGCTTCCGCACTATGTCGCCGGCCTCACCTTCGGCATCGCCTCCGGCGCGGCGATGATTCCCTATTCGATGATCAAGGAAGTCAATCCGGATAACGTGAAAGGGAGCGCCACCGGCGCGATGAACTTCCTCGTTTTCAGCCTCAGCGCCTTCGTGGCGCCGGCCTTCGGGCTGGAGCTCTCCCGCCTGTCCGGCGGTCAACCCATGACGTTGTCGGTGTTTCAAACGGCCGATCTGATTTGGGTCGGCGCCATCGTCCTGGCTTTCATCCTGACGCTGTTCCTGCGTGAGACCGGCGTCGCGGCGCGAACTGCGCCTCCCGCGTCGGGAACTGTGCGCTGACAGGCCACGAATAGCAAATGCCGAGCAGGGCGTCAGTGTCGTTTGATTTGACGGACGACGGGAACATTCGACTGAGGAGCAGCGCGTCCAGATATTCGGAGGATCGCAAAGATGCTGAAGCCAACCGACGCCACCCGGGTTCATGCGACAGCCGCGGGCACGGGACCTACAAGGCGGCAACTCCCGCAGTGGATCGCTCACCTGCCGCCCTGCAATGCGGCGTGTCCGGCGGGACATAACATTCAAGGCTGGCTCGGGCATGCGCTGGCCGGCCGATGGCGGCAGGCGTGGGATCTGATGCTCGACGAAAATCCCTTTCCGGCAGTGTGCGGCAGGGCCTGTTATCATCCCTGCGAGAGCAAGTGCAACCGAGGCGAACTCGACGCCGCCGTGGGCATCCACGCCGTTGAACGGCTGGTAGGCGATATGGCGCGGCAGGAGAAATGGAGCCCCCTCCGCCGCGAGCCGACCGGCCGCCGCGTCCTGATCGTCGGCGCCGGTCCCGCCGGCCTTTCCTGCGCCTATCATCTGGCCCGGCTCGGCCATACGGTAGAGGTTCGCGAGGCGACGGAAGAGCCCGGCGGCATGATGCGCTGGGGCATTCCCGCCTATCGCCTGCCGCGCGACGTCGTCGGCGACGAGATCGCGCGCATCGCCGCGATGGGCGTGACGATCGCCTGCGGCCAGAAGGTGGAGGACGTGCTGGCCGAGAAGGAGAAAGGCGCCTTCGACGCGGTGTTCCTCGCCGTCGGCGCGCAAGCTTCCAACCGGCTGAATATCCCGGCTGCGGACGGGCGCCGGCTGATCGACGGCGTCACCTTGCTGGCCGAAGCAGAGCGCGGACAAGCGCCGCGCCTCGGTCGCGTGGTCGGTGTGATCGGCGGCGGCAACACCGCCATGGACGTCGCCCGCGTCGCCAAGCGGCTCGGCGCGGAAGAGGCGGTGCTGATCTTCCGCTATGACCGCCCGCATATGGAAGCGCTGCCGGCGGAAGCCGCGGAGGCCTTCGCCGAAGGGGTCAAGATTCGCTGGCTCTCGGTCGCCAGCCGGTTTGGGGCGAGCGGAGTCACCGTCGAAGCTGTGGAGATGGGGCCGGACGGCAGCGTCAAACCCACGGGGAGGTTCGAGACGTTGCCCGCCGACAGCGTGGTGATGGCGGTGGGCCAGCACAGCGAGCTCGATTTCCTGCGCAACGTCCCGGGGGTCGCGATCGAACCCAATGACGTGGTCGCCGTCGACGACCAGTTCATGACGGGGCAAAATGGTGTTTTCGCCGGCGGCGACATGGTGGGCGGCGCGCGGACGATGACGACGGCGATCGGCATGGGCAAACATGGGGCTCGCGCCATCGACGCTTACCTCGACGGCGCGCGCTACGAGGCGCCGCCGAAACATCCGCCGATCAGCTTCCAGATGCTGGATCTGCCAGTCTACCTCGAATCGATCCGGCACGCCCAGCAGGAGCTGCCGCTGGCCGCGCGCGCCTCGTTCGCCGAGGTCGTGCAGGGCCTCAGCCAGGACGAGGGGCAAGCCGAGGCAGGCCGGTGTCTGTCCTGCGGCAACTGCTTCGAATGCGACAATTGCTTCGCGGCGTGCCCCGAACAGGCGATCGTTCGCCTGGGCCGCGGACGAGGCTATCGCGTCGATCGCGATCTCTGCACCGGCTGCGGGATCTGTTTCGAGCAGTGCCCATGCCACGCTATCGAAATGAAGGCGGAGTCCCAACCGACAAGCGGACCGCTCGGCACGATCGGCGAGCCGCTCGCGCCGCACAGCTTCCGCGTCCGGGTTTGACCGCAGCGAGACCAACGGAGAAGAACGATGACCGAAAAAATCGCGACCCTCGACGGCAACACCGCGGTCGCGTACGTCGCCTACCGCGTCAACGACGGGTGCGCTATCTACCCGATTTCGCCGTCGTCGCCGATGGCCGAACTCGCCGACGAATGGTCGGCGCAGGGCCAGAAGAATCTGTGGGGCGCGGTGCCCTTCGTCCAGGAGATGCAGGCGGAGGGCGGCGCCGCCGGGGCTTTGCACGGGTCCCTTCAGGCCGGCGCGCTGACCACGACCTATACCGCCGCGCAAGGCCTGCTTCTGATGCTGCCGAACATGTTCAAGATTGCGGGCGAACTTACGTCTTGCGTCATCCATGTTGCGGCGCGGGCCCTCGCCGCCGGCGCGTCCTCCATTTTCGGCGATCATCAGGACATCATGGCGGCCCGCACCACCGGATTCGCCCTGCTCAGCGCCGGATCGGTGCAGGAGGCCCACGATCTTGCGCTGGTGGCGCAAGCCGCGACGCTCGAGGCGCGGGTGCCGTTCATCCATTTCACCGACGGGTTCCGCACCTCCCATGAGGTGAACACGGTCGCGATGCTGTCGGATGAGCAAATCCGGGCCATGATCGACGACGATCTCGTGCGGGCCCACCGGGAGCGCGCCATGAGCCCCGAGCGTCCCACCATCAGGGGCACCTGGCAGAACCCGGACATTTATTTCCAGATCAGGGAAACGGTAAACCCTTATTACCATGCGGCGCCGGGCATCGTGCAGCGCGCCATGGATCGCCTCGCCGCGCTGACCGGGCGCCAATATCGCCTGTTCCGCTATGACGGCCATCCAGAGGCCGAGCGCGTCGTGGTGGCGATGGGCTCGTCGGCCGAGACGCTGCGGGCGACCGTCGGGCGCCTGAACGCTCAGGGCGAGCACGTCGGCGTGCTGCAAGTTCTCCTTTATCGTCCGTGGTCGGCCAAGGATTTTCTCGCGGCGCTGCCGGCAAGCGTCAATCGCATCGCCGTGCTCGACCGCACCAAGGAGCCCGGCGCGCCGGCCGAACCGCTCTGCCTCGACGTCCTGCAGACTCTGGCCGACGCCGCCGCGCGGGGCGCACGCGCCAGCCTGCCGCTCGTCGTCGGCGGCCGATACGGCCTGTCGTCGAAGGACTTCACGCCGGCGATGGCGAAGGCGGTGTTCGACAACCTCAAGGACAAGGAGCCGCGTCGCGGCTTCACCGTCGGCATCAACGACGACGTCGGGGGAACGAGCCTCCCCGTCGAAGCGGACTTCGACATCGAGCCGCCAGGCGTCAGCCGCGCGCTGTTCTTCGGTCTTGGAGCGGATGGAACGGTCGGAGCGAACA
This sequence comes from Rhodoblastus sp., assembly GCF_052145335.1. GTDB lineage: Bacteria > Pseudomonadota > Alphaproteobacteria > Rhizobiales > Beijerinckiaceae > Rhodoblastus. The sequence goes on along the minus strand of NZ_JBKQOU010000260.1, from coordinate 964 downwards.
AGAACACCGCGAAGATCTTGGCCGAGGACCAGGGACGCTATGCGCAAGGCTACTTTGTCTATGACAGCCACAAGTCCGGCGCCGAGACGGTCAGCCACCTGCGCTTCGGGGACGCTCCGATCGCCGCCCCCTATCTTCTGCAATCAGCCGACTTCATCGGCGTTCACAAGTTCGATTTCCTGAAGAAACTGGATGTCTTGCGTTCCGCGAGGAAGGGGGCGACGGTCCTGATCAATGCGCCTTACGGTGCAGCCGCCGTGTGGGACCATCTGCCTCGACCGGTGCAGCAGCATATTATCGACAAGGAGTTGCGGCTGTTCGTGATCGACGCCAGCAGCGTCGCGCAGGGCCTGGGCCTGGGGCCAAGGGTCAACACCATCCTGCAGACCTGCTACTTCGCCATCAGCGGCGTGCTGCCGCGGGAGGAGGGCATTCAGCGCATCCGCCATTCGATCGAAAAATCATACGGCGAGAAGGGCCAGGCGGTTCTCCAGAAGAATTTCGCCGCCGTCGACACCGCGCTCGAGCACCTTCATGAAGTCTCGGTTCCCAAGACCGTAACCTCCAAAGAGGAGTTGCGGATTCTCGTTCCAGCGGATGCGCCCGACCAGATCAAACGCATCGAAGCCTTGCAGTTCTCAGGCCGGGGCGACGAGATCCCGGTCAGCGCGATCCCGGTCGACGGCGTCTATGTGGGCGGAACGACCCAATACGAGAAACGCAACATCGCCTTCTCCGTGCCGGTCTGGAAGCCGGATCTGTGCATCCAATGCGGCCAGTGCAGCATCGTCTGTCCGCACGCCGTGATCCGGGCCAAGGCTTACGACGGCGCGCTGCTCAAGTCGGCGCCGGCGGGCTTTCCATCGGCTCCGATCAATGCGCGCGGATACCCCGACAAGCGCTACACGCTGCAGATCGCGGTCGAAGACTGCACGGGTTGCGGGATCTGCATCGATCATTGTCC
>NZ_JBKQOU010000259.1:0-2793 GCF_052145335.1 Rhodoblastus sp. | reverse complement strand
CGATCCGGACGACTTCAACCACGACACGGAGACATTCTCCGCGATCGCCGCCACGCTCACGCGACACAACGCGATCGTCAACGCGCTGTCCACGAAACCGGAAAGCTTCGAACCCCTATTCGTGCGCGGACCGGACGGCGAGGTGGACCCGCGGGCCTGGTGCATGGGCTTCTATGCGGTCATCAAGCTGCGGCTGCTCGCGTGGTCCCAATTGATGAGCCCGGACGCTGCCGAGCAAGGACTGCTGCTGCCGATATTGATCCACTGCGTCGACCCTTCCGGTCGCCCGGTTCTCGACCACCACCGGCGCCGTCTGGCAACTCCGTCCTCCGCTCAGGAGGCGTGGCGCGACATTCCGACCGTCGTTGAAGCCACGCGCCAGCTCTGGATGCCGAGCCGGTTCGCCCGGGTTACATAGCCGCCGGAGCAGCCCGGGCAGGCAAGTGTATGCTCGCACCGCTTACATTCTTCCGGCAACCCCGCCTTGCGGAGACCGTCGATAATGGCTGGCGTGACCGCGCGCTCTTTCATCCATTTGACTGTGATCGCGGGATTCAGGCGGCGCGCTTCGGCCAGGGCGGCTTGCGCCTCGTCCATCTTGCCTGAGAGGGCGTTGGCCGCCGCCAGGTCCGTGTAGACGAAGAACCCTCGCTGGCCCAAATCGATCGCCTTACGAAATTCGGCGATCGCCGCGTCGATATGGCCAAGGCCCATCTCGGAGTCGCCTATGAAATAGCGAAAGAGAGCGCCGCTCGGGTCGCGCGGGCTCAAGCGAAACACCCTTTCAATATCGGATTTCGCCTCCTCGAATCGGCCCAAAGAATTGTCTGCGTAGACGCGGGGGATATAGAGCAGGACGTATACTGGACGGTCGTATGGATTAGCACTGTCGATAAGGCCCCTGGGCCGTTTCTTCTCATGCTAGAATTCGCGCCGTCATGTCCGCCGATCTCCCCGCATCCCAGCTTCTCGACCTCGACGCGGTGGCGCTTGCGGGCGCGCTCCGATCGGAGAAGGTCTCCTGCGTCGAGCTGATGAGTGCGACGCTCGATCGGATCGAAGCACTCAATCCGTGTTTCAACGCGATCGTTGCGCTACAAGACCGCGAGACCCTGATCGCCGAGGCGCAGGCGCGGGACGCCCAGCCGGCGCGGGGACCGCTGCACGGCTTTCCGATTGCAATCAAGGATCTGTCCGCGGCCAAGGGCCTACCGATGACGATGGGCTCGCCGATCCTCAAGGACTTCGTCGCCGACGTGGATTCCATTTTCGTCAGGCGAATTCGCGCGGCAGGCGCAATCATTATTGGCAAGACCAACACGCCGGAATTCGGCCTTGGCTCGCAAACCTACAATCCTGTCCACGGACCGACCCGCAACGCCTACGATCCGGCCTTGACCGCAGGCGGCAGCAGCGGCGGGGCAGCGGTCGCGCTCGCTTTGCGCATGCTGCCGGTCGCCGACGGTTCGGACTATGGAGGCAGCCTGCGCAATCCGGCTGGGTGGAACAATGTGTACGGCTTCAGGCCGTCGATCGGCCGCGTGCCCAACGACGGCCGCGAAGCCTGGCTGCCGTCGATGGGCGTCAATGGGCCGATGGCCCGCAGCCCCGCCGATCTGGCGCTGCTGCTTTCGGTGATCTCGGGCTATGATCCGCGCGAGCCTTTGACGATCGCAGGAGACGGCGGCGAATTCGACGCACCGCTCGAAGGCGACGTGAGGGGCGCCCGCATCGCCTGGGTCCGCGACTGGGGCGGCGCCTTGCCTTGCGAGTCCGGCGTTCTGGAAGTTTGCGAACGGGCGCTGGAAACCTTTCAAGCTCTCGGCTGCGTCGTCGAGTGCGCGCAGCCCGATTTCTCGCTCGACGCCCTTTGGGACGCTTGGGTCACGCTGCGCCAATGGCAGATCGGGACTGCGCTTGCGCCATTCTGGAACGTTCCGGCAATGCGGGTTCTCATGAAGCCGGAAGCCGTGTGGGAGGTCGAACGCGGCGCAAGACTTTCGGCATTCGACGTCTCGGCGGCCTCAGCCGTGCGCACGCGCTGGACTCAGACGCTCGTCGCCTTTTTCGAGCGCTACGATTTTCTCGTCCTCCCTACCGCACAAGTCTTTCCTTTCGCGGTGGAAACCCATTGGCCCACCGAGATCGCCGGTCGGCGGATGGAAACCTACCATGAGTGGATGAAATGCGTCGTCCCAGCAACGATGGCGGGCGGCCCGGCGCTCGCGGCGCCGGCTGGATTCGGCGACAATGGTCTCCCGATGGGAATCCAGATCCTCGGCCGCAATCGCGCCGAGTTCGACTGCCTGCGCCTCGCCTGGGCCTACGATCAGGCCTCATGCTGGCCGCGAAAACGCAGGCCGGGCGCATTAGGTTGATTTTGGTCAAGGATGAACCAACCCGCGCGATGATGAAGCGTGGGGCGCGGGGCACTCGCCAGCACGCGCGCCTCAATGGACTGACTGGCTCGGTCCGGACGGTACTATCGCCGAATCGAGCGCCTCGCCTCCAGTGAGACCTGTCGAACCGGTTGGCCATGCTCGCGCATCTGGAAAAGGACTTCGGCCGGCCTATGGCGCGAAAGTTTGCGTAGGGCGTGCGCGTCATGCCCGCTTCGACCTGCCGATCGGATGGCTGGAGTCGACGTAGAGCGGCCGTCGCTGATTTCGCCCTTGGACGCTTCAATTGGGCGGAGAGCGCGCCTCCGCTGGTCGCATAGGCGAGGGCCGCTTCCCGCGCGACAGCGGTCACGAAATCGCGCTCGCCGCTTAGCGGAATGGGGTGCCCGCCGAC
>NZ_JBKQOU010000258.1:0-4083 GCF_052145335.1 Rhodoblastus sp. | reverse complement strand
TGCCCCCAGTCGGACAGAAGCGTAGCATCGGAAACGGCGAGGCGAGGGACCGCAGGTGACCGATGCCGCCTACTGACTCTGCCGGCAAAAACTTGAGCTGCGAGTAGCCACGTTCGAGCATGGCCATAGCCTCGCCGGCCGTGGCGACGCCGGGCAACAGCGGAACGCGAAAAGCTTCGGCGTCGGCGACGAGTTGCGCCGTGGCGCCTGGGGAGACAAGAAAGCGCGCGCCGGCGTCGGCCGCCGCCTTCGCTTGCCCGCCATCGAGGACCGTGCCCGCGCCGACCACCGCCCCATCCAGTTCGGCCAGCGCGCGGATGCAGTCGAGCGCGCTCGCCGTGCGCAGCGTCACTTCCAGCGCTGGCAGACCGCCGGCGACGAGCGCCCGGCCGACCGCGATCGCGGTCTCCGGATCTTCCAAAATCAACACCGGCACGACCGGCGCGAGATTTAGGACGGCATCGATCGCGACCATGTCTTGGGCCATTGAACACTCCTTATCCCTGATCAATCCCGCGCTTTGAATCAGGACTGACCGCGTTGTCCGTTCGCGGCGTGCGACGGTCGAAGACCGTGTGAAGGATGCCGCCGTCGCGTTGGTCGACCAGGCGGCGCGCCGCTTCGTGAATTGGCAATACGAGGGCCTCGTCCAAAGCTGCCCTCGTGATACCGAACCGGCCCATCACGACGGATCGCGAAGCGCATCGCGGTATTCCGCAAGCGTTTGTACGGGAGCAAGGGCGCCGAAGCAGCGGATGACCTCTCCGGCGACGCCCTGCGCGATCGCACACGCGGCGAGTGGATCCGTGCCGATGAAGCGCGCGGCGAGGTAGCCGGCATTGAAAGAGTCTCCGGCGCCGGTCGTGTCGCGAATGTCGGTCTTTGGAGGCGTAGCCGCCCGCCAACTTTTGTCGCCAAGCTGCAATGAGACATCGTCGGCGCCGTTCTTGACCACGACCTCGTCGACGCCCAGCGCGGCGACGCGAGTGACGGTGGCCTCGGGGTCGGCGTCGCCCCAGATGAGCGCCTCGTCATCGAAACTCGGCAATGCGATGTCCGTGATCTCGAACATCTCCCGCGTCGCCGTCTTCAATTCGGCAACGTCGGTCCATAGGCGCAGCCGCACATTGGGATCGAAAGAAATGACCGCCCCGGACGCGCGCGCCGCAGCGAGGGCGTGAAACAGGTTCCGCCGCCCGATCTCCCCGATCACCCCGAGCGTGATGCCCGAGACGTGGATCATTGCGCAATCGTTCAACAATGCGCTGAGCGCTTCGACATCGTCGGCGAGCCTCCGGGCGGCGGACGTCTCGCGCCAATAGCTGAAACTGCGCTCGACGCCGGCGAGGCTGAGCACGTAGAGACCGATCGTGCGCAGCGGGTCGCGTTCGATTGTCGAGGCGTCCATGCCGTTCGCGGTGATGAAGTCGACGAACTGGCTGGAGAAGGCGTCGGTTCCGACTCGCGTGAGATAGCCGACCTCAGCCCGGTCGCCGAGCAATTGCGCCATGTGCCAGCAGGTGTTGAGCGTGTCGCCGGCAAAACCTCTACGGTAGAGGTCGTCCCCGACCGGTGCGAATTCGACCATCGCTTCGCCGACTCCGAGAATCCGGCGTCCTCGCCAGTGGCGCGCAGGAATATTTTCCATCATCAGCGGGCCTCGTCGTGGATCGCGCCCGTCAGGAAAGCGGGCCAGTCGCGCTCGAAAAATGGCTTGTCGTCGCGGTCGCGCCGGCGGATGGGACGCGCCTCGCAGACAAACGTCCCGGCGTTGAACCGAACATGGACCTGCTCGGCTCGATCCTCGTCGCGCTCGGACACAAACCGGACGTCGTCGAGGGGGCCGCTCCTGGCCTCAGGCGTTCGGTCGCCATTCGGGGCGCAAACCGTGCGGGCGCCGCGACTTCCGCCGCCACGTTCGAGGTAGTAGGCCAACGCGGTGAGCACCGCCTCGGACGCAATGGCGCTCTGGCGCCATTGAAGCGCCCGCAGCGCCTCGTTGGCGCCGTCGAAGGCTATTCCCTGCTGGCGGATCGTCTCGTTTAGGGCATGCGACGCTTCCGCCGCAGCTTTCACATCTTTCGCATTGGAAAGGATCCCGGCATGGTCGCTCATACGGTCCTGGACCTCTTTGCGGATGGCCTCCGTCTCCAACGCGCTGTCGGTCCGGAGGGCGCCGAGCACTCTCGCGACGGCCTCCTCCACGACAGGTTCCGGCTTCATCGCGTCGCGAGGCTTCCGGCTTGCCGCGATATGCTCGGCGCAACGCGTGCCAAAAACCTGACCCGCACTCAGCGCCGCGCCGCCCGGCCTAGTCACGCCATGGGTCCCGGCTGCTTCGCCGACCGCGTAACATCCGGCCAGGTTCGTCCGGCCCCAGGTGTCGACCGCCAGACCCCCGTTCATGTGCTGGTTCAGAATCGCGAATTCGAGGGGGTCGCGGGTGATGTCGTATTTGTATCGCTTGTAGAGCTCGATCGAGAGCGGGTTCATCTTGCGCAGCCGATCGAGCGGCGTTTCGAGCAGCGCCCCGCCGTTTGCGAGGTAGCTCCGCACGTCGTCATCCAGGCGGTCGAGACTGAACTCTGCGTCGCCGGGAACGGGGAGGGGGTTGCGATTGAAGTCCATGAAGACTTTTCGACCGGCTTGGGTCTCTCGGTAGACAGCAAGATCGAGCAGGCTCGATCCGAAGTCCAGCATACGCGTTGCGTGGAACGGCCACTGGTAGCCCTTCCGGAAGATGTTGGACGCGAGTTCCTGTGTGGTGCGGTAAAAGTCGCCCAGAAAATTGCGTTCGTTTCCCCGTGCGTCGCGCGAGAAGATATAGGGCATGCATTGCACGTAGGTGCCGGACAAATTCCAGGGGAAGTTGTCCCGAGGCGTCCCGATGCCGAACTGGCTTTCGGTGAGATTGACCGCCTCGATTCCCGCTTCCAGTGCGAGACCGAGGGATCCGAAGCAATGCCGCGGATAGACGCTGTCGCGGTAGAGCTCGCCCAGTCCGCCCGTGGCGATGACCACCGTGCCGGCGAGAAATACCGCGAACCCGAACGGATTGTCCTTGCTTCGCTTTTTCGGCGCCATCACAAGCGCACCTATTGCTCGAGGCTCCGGTCCGGGAGCTACCAGGAGTCGAACGCCTGTCGTATGATTGAAGATCGGGACGTCCAGGCGGATAGCTTCCCTGGTCAACACCTGCACCATGAGGCGAGAGGTCCGGGGACCACAGCTGGTGGCGCGGCCGACCTCGTCGTGATCGGTCTGATATCGCAGGACGCCGCCGAGACGGTCCTGAGGAATCGGCAGTCCCATGAACTGCAGGGACGAGAGAGCGCGGGCGGACCCAACCGCCTCCACGTAGGCGGTGTCCTCGTCCATGGCGCCCCCGGCGCCAAGCGCGTCGGCCAGAGCCCGGAAGTCGTCGCCTCGCCCCGCCGTGTTGGCGGTGTGTAAGGTCTGCTTGTCGGACCCTGAGCAGGCCGACGTGCCGCCGAACGCGCTTTGGCTCGCTATCGCCACGTCTACGTCACGGCGCATGAGTTCGACGGCTGCCCGAAGTCCCGCCGCCCCGCTGCCCAGGACGAGCGCCTCGGCCCGGTGCACCGGCAGGGAATGGCCGCTGGCAGTCACGAACTCTTTGGGCGGCCTTTCGTTTGCCAGCCGCGGCATCGGGACGTCGGTCAATCCGTCGAGGATCGATTGGGGGACGATCGAGGTCAAAGGGCGCTTCCTGAACTTTTTGGGTTGGCGAGGCCTTGGAAACCGACTACCTGCTTAGCACGTTCCAATAAGAGATGCAAGCCTAGCGCTCGGTTTGGAGCTGTAAACAGTGGCCGATTTAACCTTGACTTTGGAACGATCCAGGTGCTATGAGCGGAAATGGCGAGGATAAGGGGGAGGAGGAAGGGATGAGCGACGCTCGCGCGACCATCGTTGACGTCGCTCGCCGCGCCGGCGTCTCAAAATCCACGGTCTCTCTGGTTCTGGGGGGAAGCTCTCTCGTCGCGCAGTCAACCCGGGAACGGGTCAGCGCGGCGATGACCGAGCTCGGCTACATCTATCATCGCGGAGCGGCGACCTTGC
>NZ_JBKQOU010000257.1:0-2978 GCF_052145335.1 Rhodoblastus sp. | reverse complement strand
GGCGCCGACGAGTCCGGCGAGAACCACAACCTCCCCTGCATGCACCTCGAAACTGACGTCGCGCACGTCGGAGCTGCTGACGCCTTCGACGCTGAGGATGGTCCGGCCCTGGATATGAGCGGAGCGTTGATAGAGGGCGCTGAGGTCCCGCCCGACCATCAATCGAACCAGATCGGCCTCGCTGGTTTCCGCGGCGAGACGCTCGCCGACGACCTCCCCGTCGCGCAAAACCAGGACGCGGGTTGCGACGCGCAGGATTTCCTTCATACGGTGCGAAACGTAGATGACCGCAACGCCGCTCGCGGTCAGCCTCTCTATCAGCGCGAACAGCCTGTCCGCCTCGTGGTCGGAAAGCGACGAGGTCGGCTCGTCGAACGCGAGGACGCGTACGGTCCCCGAAAGCGCCCTGAGAATCTCGACCAGCTGACGCTGCGCGGGCGAAAGGCTGGCGCCGAGCTGGCCGGGATCAATCATGCCCGCAAAGCCGCTGCGCTCGATATCCGCCGCCACTTTGGCGCGTAGCGCGGCGCGATCGAACAGTCTGCCGCGGCGCGGAAGAACGCCCGCGTAGACATTTTCCGCCACGGACACATAGGGAATGATCTCAGGCTCCTGCGCCACTACGCGAACGCCAAGACGGTGCGCGTCCGCGGGCGCCGCTATGGTGACCGGTTTGCCGTCAATCTGGATGCGGCCGGCGTCCGGAGCGTAGGCGCCGGACATGATTTTTAGCAGGGTCGACTTGCCGGCGCCGTTCTCCCCCATCAGGGCGAGCACTTCGCCGGCGCGGGCAACCAATCCCACCTCATGCAGCGCCTGGACGCCGGCGAACCGCTTGCTCACGCCTTCCATCACCAGCTGAGCCGGCTGCATAGGAGACCTTTCAGGCATGATGCGCTTCGCGGCGCGCAGCCGCGCTGGCCCGCGCCGCGTTCCTCACGGCTAGCTGCAACTCCCCATCACCGATTTCCAGTTTTCCGGCGTCACGATGGTGGTATGGGCGATCGTCTTGGGGGGCAGCGGTTTGTGATCGCGGATCGACGCCACAAGCACGCGCACTGCGGCGTCGCCGACGTCGCGGCCGCTGATATAGAGCGCGGCCTTGTTTCCCGTCTTCTGGCCTGCCTGCCAGTCTTTGCAAGTGAGGTATGCCCCGAGTCCGACCCCGATCACGTTCTCAGCAGGCATGCCGGCGTTGGCGAGCGCCGTGGTCACCCCGATTAGGTTTTCGTCGTTGCAGGCCCAGGCGACCCAGTGCTTGACATTCGGGTTGGCCGTGACGACGGCGCCGGTGCGGTTCTGCGCGTCCATCGTCGAGTTGTCGGTGCCGACCTTGATGATTTTCGGCAACGCTCCAACAACCTTCTGGAACGCAGCCTCTTCTCCGGCTTCGCGGTCCTGGCAGACGGAAAGCTGCTGCTCATAAGCGGCGATGACGCGCACGTCGTCGATGTTCCAACCGCTCGCCTTGAACAGTTTGCCCGCGTCCTCGCCGACCTTGGAGCCCATGTCGAAGCCGTCGAAGCCGACGAACGCGGCGGCTTCGCCAGCGCCGCTCTTGATCGGGTCGTCGACGGCGACCAGCGGAATCTTGGCCTGCGCCGCCATGTCGATCACCTGCGGACCAATCTGTTGATCGGGCACCACAATCGCGATTCCGTCGACCTTCTGGCCGACCATCACGTTCATCGCGCTGATCGCCGCGTTCGAGTCCATGCTGACATTGACGACGTTGACCTTGACGTTGCCGAGTTCCTTGGCGGCGTCGCGCGCGCCGTTGGCCTCGTCGACAAAATACTGCTGGTCGCCCTGCTTTTGAATCAGCGCAATCGTGAGCTGGTCGCCCGCCGCCCAGACTGGCGGCACGCCAAGTACGGACCCGACAATCCCGGCAAGCAATGTCGGCGCCAGAATTCGCTTCATGTCGCTCACGCGCTTCATATCACGTCTCCTCCCAGTTCATTTCGCAGCTTAGCTGGCTGCGAACCTCGTTTACCGTAGTGCGCCGGAAGCTGCAGCGGGAATGGCGTGGACGCTGGATAATATGGATGATACTCTGATTGCCATCCGCCTTGTGGCCGTCATTGCCGGCGTCTTCAAACGCGGGCCCACGGTTCGACGACCATAGCTCGGCGATCGTGTCTTTCGAAACGTGCACTTCACCGTTGATGCCTTCGACGAATCGATTTGCCGGCGAACGACCGTTGTTGAGCGCCGGCCGGTGCGGCCGCCCGCTCGTGATGATCGATCGGCTCGCCAAGCCTCTCGCAGCCGAGGTGCGGAATGGAGCCCATCGCGGGCTGGCCCGGCATGGAGATCTAACCGCAACATGTGGGGCGGTGTCGCAGGTCCGAGGATCGTCTGAAGGCGGCAACAAACTGCGGCTCCTGCCGCCGCGTGTGCTCCGCGGGGTCGCTGAACCTGCGGATGTCTCCGATCGCCGCGGTGATGCCTATTGCGACGGTCAGACTGGCGTCGCAGGAAGGGTTGCCGTGCATCCGAAGCAAGTCGTTCGGGATGGCGACATGCCCGACTCGAGGTGGCCACGGTACCAGCGCTGAAACGGGTTCGGTTGAAGACGATCGTCGAGCAGTGGGGGCTATCGATACCGAGCGCCTTGACCATCTCGGTTCGGCTCCAGCCGACGACGTGGAACGGCTCGGAGGCGGCCGCGAGTCGATCGGGCCCGTTTGTGGTGCTTCGCGTAGTTCTGGGCGGTCCATGCCGGCAGCTGATAGCGCGGATCGACGGCTTCGAGTTGGCGGAATGGCTGGCCCAGCTGAGCTTTCAACGGCGCGATGCAATCCCAACCGAGCATAAACTCGACGGCGTCATGCAACAGTTCGCGTAAAGCCTCCTGAGTGGTCAGCGGACCTTCGGCCTCGCGGATGGCGAGGACGGTGCGGCGGTCGCGTCGAGCATGGTCATGGGCTTGTTCACGGGCGCGCTCCTCTCGTCTCGGATCTGGCGCTGAGGAC
>NZ_JBKQOU010000256.1:0-2639 GCF_052145335.1 Rhodoblastus sp. | reverse complement strand
GCAGTTCCGTTTCAACTCGAAGCTGGGAGGCGAGGTCAGCGGTCTCGGCCCGGCGAAAGAGATCCTTCGTCGCCTTGACCGCGGCAAGAGGAAGTTCGGCGCACTGACGCGCGAGCGCCGTCGCGTCCGACAAAAGGCTTTCGTCCTCGACGCATCTCCAGATCAAACCCCATTTTTCGGCCCTTTCGGCGCTGAACTTCTCGCCGGTCAGCGAGAGGGCGAGCCCGCGGGGACGTCCGAGCGCCATAGTCAGGTGGTACGTGGCGCCGAGGTCAGGAATGAGGCCCAGGGCAGGAACGAAAGGCAACGAGAAATACGCGGATCGCGAGGCTATGACCATGTCGGCTGCGAGCGCGAGCCCAACACCGCCACCGACCGCCTCGCCACCCACCGCACAGATTACGACCTTTGGGAGTTCTTGCAGCGCCTTAACCAGCGGATCGCCATAGTGTTCCATTAGATGGCCGATGTATTGCGCCGCGCCTCCTTGTCCGGGTTCGTCGAGCCGCTTCCCGATCTGGGAGAGGTCGGCGCCCACGCAGAAGACCCGACCCTCCGCCCGTATCAGGAGAGCGCGTACTCCGGGGTCGTCGCGCGCGCGATCGACCGCGCCGATCAATCCTTCGAGCAACACTTCGCTCAACACGTTGACACCGGAGGGGTCGGCGAGTGTGGCAATACCGACGCCCTCCTCCAGTTGAAAGCGTACGGCCTGTTCGGTGCTCATCGTTGCCGCATCCGTCGGTTCCTCGATCCGCGCCGCCGCGCGCTTATTTCACTTCGGTTCAAACGCCGTCGGCGACAAATGCGGCGCCCGCTAGTACGAGATCGCCGATTTGTCCAGGCGTATAGCCGAGCTCCTCGAGCAGGGCGCGCGTGTGCCGACCCGTTTCGGGCGCGGCGCCCGGCAATGCCGCGGGCGTCGCCGCGAATCGAGGACCAGGCGCCGGCTGTGGAGAACCGCCAGACATCACGAACGCACCTCGGGCTATGTTATGAGGATGCTCGGCCGCTTCGCGCATCGACAAGACTGGAGCCACGCAGGCGTCGCTGCCCTCAAATACCACACCCCATTCGTCACGCGTCCGGGCGCGGAAAACCGCGGCGAGCTTCTCGCTCAGCGTGGGCCAGAGATCGCGTCGCCACTGATGCGCGAAATCGGCGTCGGCGACGCCGCAGCGCTCAAGCACAAGCTTGTAGAATTGCGGCTCGATCGCGCCGACGGCCACGTATTTTCCGTCGGCGCATTCGTACGTTCGGTAGAAATGGGCGGCGCCGTCGAGAAAATTCGCGCCGCGCCGATCGATCCAATGACCTTTGGCCATCATGTCGTAGATCGGAGCCATAAGCAGCGCGGCGCCTTCGGCCATCGCCGCGTCGACGACTTGTCCACTGCCGGACACGCGCGCGGCGACATGCGCCGCGAGCAGCCCCACGGCGAGATACATGCCGCCGCCGCCATAGTCGCCGACGAGATTGAGCGGGGGCGGCGGCGGGCGATCGGCTGAGCCGATCGGGTGGAGCGCCCCGCTGAGCGCGATATAGTTGATGTCGTGACCTGCGGCTTTGGCGAGCGGACCAGTTTGGCCCCAGCCGGTCATGCGGCCGTAGACGAGGCGCGGATTGCGCGAGAGACAGACGTCGGGGCCGAGCCCGATCCGCTCCGCGACCCCCGGCCTGTAGCCTTCAACAAGTATGTCGGCTTTCTCGACCAATTGCAGCACGGCTTCGACCGCCTCGGGATGCTTCAGATCGAGGGCCAACGATTGGCGTCCACGATCGACGAAGCCGTCGTTGCGCATCAACGAATTGACCCCGTCCTCGCTACGAACGGGCGGACGCTCGACACGGATCACCCGAGCGCCCATGTCCGCGAACATCATGCACGCGAAAGGGCCGGGCCCGATGCCGGCAAGTTCGATGACGGTCAGATTCATGAGGGGACCAGGCACTGTATCTCCTGGGGATGACGGCGAAAAAAGGCGGCCGGGGCCGCGCCTATCACATGCGTTTGGCGACCTCTTCCAGCATGACCTCGGTGGCGCCGCCACCGATGCTGAGAATTCGCGCGTCGCGAACCATGCGTTCGATCGCTGTTCCGGACATGTAACCGATGCCGCCGTGAAGCTGCAAACAAGTATGAACGACTTCCTGAATAGTCTCGCCTGCGAGAGCCTTTAGCATCGAGACTTCGCGAACGACGTCTTTGCCTTCGTCGACCATCATCGCGCATTGATAGGTCAGCGCGCGCACCCCAGCGGCCTTCGCCGCGATCCAGGCGATCTTGTTGCGAACAACAGGCTGGTCCCAGAGCGTCTTCCCGAACGCCTTGCGTAGGCGGAGATAATCGACGGTCAGATCGATAGCTTTCGCAGCCGCCCCCGACACAAGTCCGCCGACGACCAAGCGCTCGTTCTGGAACGTGCTCATGATATAGTAGAAACCGCGACCCTCCTCGCCGAGCAAGGCGTCTTGTGGGACGAAGGTATCCTGAAAGAACAGCTCCGCCGTATCGGAGCTGCGCCAGCCATGTTTGCCGAGCTTACCGCCGATTCCGAATCCGGGGGCTCCGCGGTCGACGACGAAAAGGGAAATCCCACGCGCGCCCAACGCCTCGGGGTCAGTGCGAGCCGCGACGA
>NZ_JBKQOU010000255.1:0-2534 GCF_052145335.1 Rhodoblastus sp. | reverse complement strand
TGCCGGCCCTTGTGGACTATGTCATGAGCCGGCCGCTCGTCTCGGCCGGCATGATCGCCGCCGAGCTGGGCATCAGCGCTCGCGCCGCACAAAACCTGGTGGCCGAGCTCGGCCTGCGCGAGGCGACAGGACGTGGGCGCTATCGGGCTTGGGGAATCTTGTGACGTGAACAGGCACGATGCTTTGACCCCGCAATGTTTAAGAAAAGCAATGGCTTGGAACGCCGATCGACGTGCGGATCCCGAGCTGAGCGACACACAAGTTGCATATCGGCGCCGACGCCGACATAGGCAGGAGGATTCCATGATGCGCCGTCGCCGCCCGGTTCACCGGTGGACATCTCGATTTTGGATCGAGTACGTCGCATGCGTCAGGCTATGATTTTTCGCCGTCCGTGGTCGATCAATTCGTGTCTCGAGGCCGTTCGTGAAAGCCGATTTCAGGTCTTCGCAGTTGAGCTTGCCGATCCCGATCGCGCCGGCTGCGGACGCGCCGACGCGCACAACGCCTCGCGAGGATCTGCCTGAGCAGCTCGCGCGGCTGACGGAGGCGGAGCGGAACATTCTGCGATTGAAGGCGCTTGTTGGGGTCGCCACCAACAAGAGCGATTTCTTGACCATGGCGAACGCCTCGGTCATTGCCGGGCCGGGCGGCGTCTCGTTGACCTACACTACGGTCAACCCGATGCTGAACCGGCTGTTGTCGCTCGGACTGCTGAACGCGGATTTTGCCTGTGTCGAATCGCTGCGCCATCCCCTCGCGATCGAGATGATCGCCGCGCCGGAGGGGGGCAAAGCCGCTGAAGCCGTGCGCCGGATTTTTTCGGCCGGCGCAAATCGCTCCTTTTATTATTCGTATTCCCAACAGTCGGATCCGGGCGCGCGCGTCAGATTGCGATTGGCGATCTACGAAAATGACGGCGACGCCTTCCGCCTCGCGATCGCGGGATATGACAAAGCCCACAGCCGGGCCAATGGTCCGCACATTCTGGAAGAGCTGTTTGCGGATACGATCCTGGACGTGTCCTGGCTCGCCAGTCGCGATCTTGATATCCAGTTCAGGCTGTTCTCGGTCAAGCTCGGCCGCCTGCTGTCGACCGGCCAGGCGACGACCGACATGCCTGCCCTTTTGGCCCATTATCGCGACCATGAGGACGCGCCGGGCCACGCCGAATTCAAATGGGCGCTGTTGCGTGTCGATATTCTGGCCGGCGAACTCGTCGCCGCGAAGCGGAAAATCCTCTCCATGCCGGAGGCGTCGCCCGAAACCGCGCCGTCCACCCAGCATCTTCTGCTCGGATCGGTGAATTTTCTCGAAGGCCGTAACGACGAGGCGATCGCCGAATATCGCCAAGCTCTCAAACTCTACGCAAAGGAAATCGGCAGGCGGAAGGTGTTTTTTGAGGGCTCCAACGGACTGTTTTTCCTGCTGGCGTTGATCCGGGCCAACGATTCCACGCTTCACGCGGAAATCCAGAAGCACCTCGATGCGATCGATCACGAGGACAATCCGTTCAGCGCGGGATTTCAGGCCATTCACGCCTTGCTGCATCTCTTGCGAGGAGCGGAGCCGAAGGCCCGGGCCTTTTTGGATGACCTCCGGAAATTCACCGTGCATGAACCGCTGTCCGCTGCCTGTGTCGCGCTGGCGGAGTTCCTCATCGATCCCGCGCGGGCCAAGGCCCGGATCAAGGACACCGACGCGCATTTCGCCGCGCTCGCGCGCGCATTGCCGCTGGTCGCCCGGGTTCACGCTGAGATCCTGGCGAAAATCTCCGACCGACCCGGCCATTACGAAGACTTTTTGCGCGACGCGCCGGATGGCGGCCCGTTGATCGCGTTCACCGAGCTCGTGAAGGTGCAACAACCGTGGGAGCGGGGTCTCGAAGGCCTCGCCAATTTCCTGGGCGTCGGCGCGGCCGCTCCGGCCGCCGTCCCCGCCGCGCAAAAATCACGACGGCTGGTCTGGTTCGTCGATCCCGAGTCAAAGCGCATCGAAGCGGTGGAGCAATCGGCCAAGGGCGCCAACGGCTGGACCTCCGGCCGCAACGTCGCCATGAAACGGCTGCACGAACAGGACCCCCGCCTCGACTATCTGAGCGGCCACGATCGCCGGGCGCTGCGCACA
Source organism: Rhodoblastus sp. (assembly GCF_052145335.1). GTDB lineage: Bacteria > Pseudomonadota > Alphaproteobacteria > Rhizobiales > Beijerinckiaceae > Rhodoblastus. Next base: position 407 of record NZ_JBKQOU010000255.1, on the reverse strand, counting down.
ATCCGCAAGACGTCCGCCGGCTGGTACGGTCAGGAGAATTACGATTTCGAACCTTACGCTACCCTCCTGGCGCTGGTCGACCATCCACTTGTGTATGATTACCGGCGCCGCGATCAGCGTCTGGAGCTCGTTTCCTATCCGGTCGAGCTGGTGGTGAGCGAGCATGCCGGCGGGTACCGTTTCACCCTGTCGCACAGGGCGGCCGAGCCGACGGTTTTTCTGGAAGCCGAGACCCCGACGCGATGGCGGGTGGTGGATTTCGCGTCGCGCCTGCTCGCCCTCCAGGAAATTCTCGGCGCGGGCGGCCTTATCGTGCCGCGCCAGGGCCGTGAACGCGTGATGGCGCTCATCAGGGTTCAGCATCCGAGCCTGCCCATCCGCGCCGACATCGCCGAGGCGGACTTGCC
>NZ_JBKQOU010000254.1:0-2631 GCF_052145335.1 Rhodoblastus sp. | reverse complement strand
GCAAGCAAGCTCGATCTCATCCTCCAGCATGCAGCAATTTTTGTCGGGAGGCTTCGCCAATCTTTTTGCCGATCCGGCCTGGACCACGAACTGGTCCCAAGCATCGGGCACCGGGACATCCGCCGTCATTTCGCCGGGGCAGAGCGTAGCCACCACCGTCAGTGCGAACGGGAATGCCTTTCGCCAGCTTGCCAGCGCCTACACAAGCATCGCCGATCTCGGCGTTTCTAGTCTGAACTCCAGTACTCAGCAGACAGTATTGGCAAGCGCGCTCAAACAGGTGGGTTCCGCGATGCAAGGTATCAGCGATATGCAAACGACGCTTGGCCTCTCGCAATCGCAGCTCACCAACGCGAACACCGCGCTGCAAACGCAAGCAAGCACCGTCAACGGTGTGGTCAGCCAGCTCGATGGCGTTGACCCTTACCAGGCCGCCACGGCGCTCACGGGCCTCACAACACAACTTGAGACAGCATACAGCCTTACGAACCAGATCTCGAAGCTCGGCTTAGTGAACTATTTGCCGGCATAGGACCGGACTCTTCCAGGATAAAGAACTGATGTATCGAAGCATTTACGCCGAAATTCTCGAAGGCTCGCCCAAAACCGTGCGCGCCAACGAGCGCGCGGCAATTCTCCACTCCATCAGCCTGCTGGAGCGCGCTCAGGAGGCGGGCGTCAATTCGCGCGAAGCGATCGATGCGTTACTGTTCCTGCGGCGGCTTTGGGAATTCTTCATGGTGCAGCTTGCCAACGATGAAAACCGGCTTCCCGAAAAACTGCGGGCGGACCTCATATCGATTGGGTTGTCGATGCTGCGCGAGGCGGAGCGGATCAAAAAAGGAGAGGCCCAGGACTTCACCGCCTTGAAGGATATTTCGCAAACCATCGCGGACGGATTGAATGACTAAGCCCTTTTGCATCAGCCTGAAGCCTGGCGAGCGGATCTTTATCAACGGCGCGGTCCTGCGGGTCGACCGCAAGGTTGCGATTGAGTTCCTTAACGACGTGACATTTTTGCTTGAGGCGCATGTCATGCAGCCAACGCAAACGACGACACCGTTCAGGCAGCTTTACTTTATCCTTCAGACAATGCTGATCGACCCAAGCAACGCTGGAGCGACGCGCCAGCTCTTCGACTCGTACTTCACCAACCTCTGCAACGCGCTATCGAGCCAAGAATTGCTCGCGGCGCTCTCGGAGGTGCGCCGGCTGGTCGACGCCAAGCGCTATTACGATGGTCTCAAGACTTTGCGCAGTTGCTTTGCGATGGAGGAAGAAATCCTTCAGGGCGCCTGCGACAACAGAAACAACCTGATAGGAGCAGCAACATGACGGTTTCGGCGACCACTGGGACAACAACCACGAACAGCACTGCGACTAGTTCGAGCAGCACCAACAGTTCAACATCGGCGAACGACACGGTCAATTACAATGAGTTTCTGCAACTTCTCGTGGCACAATTGCAGAACCAGGACCCGACAAATCCCGCCGATCCGACCACGTTCGTTTCGCAGCTCGCGTCCTTTTCGAGCGTAGAACAGCAGGTCAACGCGAACACGAAGCTCGATTCTCTGCTAACCCAAACGGCTATTTCGCAGGCGGGTTCGATTATTGGCAAAACCGTGACCTCATCGGATGGCTCGACCTCGGGGCAGGTCGCATCGGTCCTGATTACCTCATCCGGCCCGCAAGCCACTTTGACGGATGGCAAGACGATCAGTTTAGCTAGCGGCATCACGGTTTCCTGAGTTCTAAGGGGGGGGGATGAACCAGGCAGACGCTCTCGACCTTGTCCGCTCGGCTATTTGGACGGTCATCTTGGCAAGCGGCCCCTCCATCGGGGCCGCGATGGTGGTTGGACTCGCGATCTCGCTCTTTCAAGCGCTGACGCAGATCCAGGAAGCCACGCTCACGTTCATTCCAAAGATCATCGTGATCTTCATGATCGCGATGATTACAGCCCCATTTATTGGCAGCGTTTTGTACGGTTTTTCCGAACTCGTTTACTCCCATATCGAGAACGGTTTTTAGGGCTAAACGCTCGGGTGTCCGGCGGTATTCATCGATTCTTTTGCGCAGGTAAAATATGTCGACACCTATTGCACCCGTAACGCAAGGCGCCGCGCCGCGAAGCAGCAATCAAGACGTCGGCTTTGCGCTGGGCATCCTGTTCATGCTCATGGTGCTCTTTCTGCCGCTGCCCGCGCCAGTGATCGATATGGGGCTAGCGCTTTCGATAGCCCTTGCCATCCTGATCCTGATGGTTGCCCTTTGGATTCAGCGTCCGCTCGATTTTTCCGCATTCCCGACGATTTTGCTCATCGCGACGCTGCTCCGGCTTTCGCTGAACATCGCCACCACGCGCTTGATCCTGTCTAGCGGCGCCGAGGGCGTCACATCGGCCGGCTACGTGATCGCGGGCTTTGCAAATTTTGTGATGGGCGGCGACTTCCTTATCGGCATTATTGTCTTTTCGATCATAATCACCGTGAACTTTCTTGTCATAACCAAAGGTGCAACCAGGATCGCCGAGGTTGGCGCCCGATTTACACTGGACGCTATCCCCGGCAAGCAGATGGCAATCGACGCCGATCTCGCCGCCGGGATCATCAACGAGCAAGAGGCTCA
>NZ_JBKQOU010000253.1:0-16425 GCF_052145335.1 Rhodoblastus sp. | reverse complement strand
GGCGTGCGCCTGTTTCGCACGCCGCTTCCATGCGTTTTGGCGTCAAAAAAGGCAGAACCAAGCCGGCAAAGACGATAGCCGCATGTTATTAGTTGATTAATTTGATCGTTTTTATATAAGTTAATTGAACAACGGTCTGAGCGAATCCAGAAGCCTGAATCCGGCCGTAACCGAATTGGGGGGCGAGTGATCCGGCCGTCGTCAGTTGCATCCGCCCGCCTCGCGGCCCATTTGATCGTCTTGAGACAGGCAGGAGACGACCGATGAAACGGCTGTTTTTTGGCGCACTGGTATGCGCGCTGCTTTCCGCCGCCGCCTGGGCCGCCCTCAAGGATGGCGACACGGCCCCCGACTTCACCCTTCCCGCGGCCGTGGGCGGCAAGAGTTTCGTCTTCAAATTGTCGGAAGCGCTGAAAAAAGGACCGGTGGTGGTTTATTTCTACCCAAAATCCTTCACCCGCATCTGCACCGAGGAAGCGTACGCCTTCGCCGAAAGCGCCGAAAACTTCGCGGCGGCGGGGGCGAAGCTGATCGGTGTTTCCGCCGATACGATCGAAACCCAGATCGAGTTTTCGTCTAAGGAATGCCGCGATAAATTTCCTGTCGCCGCCGATCCGAACCTGGTCGCGATCCGCGCCTATGACGCCGTGCGCGCAAAACCCGGCCCCAATGGCGCGACCATCGCCGACCGGATTTCCTATGTCGTCGCTCCCGACGGCAAGATAATCTATGCCTATCAGGACCCAGAAGCCGACAAACATATAGAGAATACGCTAGCAACCGTGCGCCACTGGCGCGAGGAACACAAGAACTGAGCCTTCTCTGGCGCAGGATCGCGTTTGCACCGGAGCCAATCGAAGTTTTCCTTGTCGATTGCCAAGACCTGTTATAACCGCGCGTCCGACCACGGTCTCGACAATTAAAGGAATGGCTCCCGCCGCATGTGGATCGTAAGCATAGCGCTCAAGCGCCCCTATACCTTCATCGTCATGGCGCTGATGATCGTGCTGGCCACGCCTTACATGCTGCTGACCATGCCGACCGACATCCTGCCGGACATCAACATACCCGTCATCAGCGTCATCTGGAACTACAGCGGCCTCTCGGCCCAGGAGATGAGCGCCCGCATCACGGGGCCCGCCGAGCGTATCCTGACCACCACGGTCAACGACATCGAACATGTCGAGTCGCAATCCTACAACAGCATCGGGATCATCAAGATATTCTTCCAGCCGGGCGCGAATATCGCCTCCGCCATCGCCCAAACCGCGGCGAGCGAGCAGGTGATGCTCAAGAGCCTGCCCACCGGAACGACGCCGCCGCTCATCATCACCTATTCGGCTTCCGCCATTCCGGTGACGCAACTCGCCCTGTCCAGCACGACCCTGCCAGAACAGACCGTGTTCGACAACGCCTTCAACGTGCTGCGTCCGCCGCTCGTCACCATTCCCGGCGTCGCCATCCCCTTCCCCTTCGGCGGCAAGCAGCGCGTCATCTCGGTCGATCTCGACACGTCGGCCATGCTCGCGCGTGGCCTATCGCCGCTTGACGTGGTCAATGCAGTCGGCGCCCAGAATCTCATCCTGCCTTCCGGCACCGCGAAGATGGGCCCGACAGAATTCATCGTCGGCGTCAACGGCTCGCCGGACACCATCGAGGGGCTCAACAATCTGCCTGTCCGCACCGTCAATGGCGCGGTGACCTATTTGCGCGAAGTCGCCCATGTGCGCGACGGCTTCTCGCCGCAGACCAATATCGTCCGGCTCGACGGCGCGCGCGGCGTCCTGATGTCGGTCATCAAGGCGGGCTCGGCCTCGACCCTGCGCATCGTCGAAAGCCTGAAAGAAACGCTGCCCAGGGCGCAAAAACTGATCCCGCCGGAAATCACCGTGCGCCCGCTGTTCGACCAGTCGGTCTACGTCCGCGCGGCCATTTCCGGCGTGCTGCGCGAGGCGGCGATCGCCGCCGGCCTCACCGCCGCGCTGATCCTGCTCTTCCTCGGCAATTGGCGCGCCACGCTGATCATTGCCGTCTCCATCCCCTTGTCGATTCTGTCCTCGCTGCTGGTCCTGCAGACGATCGGTCAGACGATCAACATCATGACGCTTGGCGGCCTAGCGCTGGCGGTGGGCATTCTCGTCGACGACGCCACGGTGACGATCGAAAACATCGAGCGCCACCTGCACCTGGGCACGGGCCTTTACGACTCGATCTATGAAGGCGCGGGCGAAATCGCGCTTCCCGCGCTGGTCTCGACCCTGTGCATCTGCATCGTGTTCACCCCGATGTTCTTTCTCACCGGGGTGTCCAAATTCCTGTTCGTGCCTCTGGCGGAGGCCGTGGTTTTCGCCATGCTCGCCTCCTACGTCCTGTCGCGCACGCTGGTGCCGACCATGGCTCTGCTGCTGCTGCGCGCGCCTGCCGCGGAACAGGCGCGGAAAAACCTGTTTTCCAGCATCCATCACGTCTTCAACGCCGGCTTCGAGAAGCTTCGTGGCCTCTATATCATTCTCCTCAGCCTGCTGCTGACGCGCCGAAGGACGGTCTGCGCCCTGTTCCTGACCTTCTGGGTGGCTTCGCTTGGCCTGTTTCTCCTGCTCGGCCAGGATTTCTTCCCCTCGGTCGATGCGACCGCGATCCGGCTGCACATGCGCGCGCCGACCGGCATGCGCATCGAGGAGACGGCGAGGCTCGCCGATCAGGTCGACCAGTATATCCGCAGCCAGATCCCCGCCGATGAACTGGTCACCATCGTCGACAATATCGGCCTGCCCTATTCGGGCATCAACCTGTCCTACAGCAACGCCGGGACCATCGGCACGCTCGACGCCGAGATCATGATCGCGCTGACGCAGGACCATCGTCCGTCGCGCACCTACATCGCGGCCCTGCGGAAAAGCCTGCCGGAGCAATTTCCCGGCATCGAGTTTTTCTTCCAGCCAGCCGACATCGTCACGCAGATCCTCAATTTCGGCCAGCCGGCGGCGGTCAACGTGCAAATCGTCGGCGCGGATACGCGGAAAAGCTTCACCCTCGCCTCGCAACTCCTGCGGGAGATCAGACAAGTCCCAGGCGCCGTGGACGCCCATATCCTGCAGAGGCTCGACCAGCCAAGCCTGCGCGTCGTCATGGACCGCACCCGAATGCAGCAGGTCAATCTCAACGCCGGCAGCCTGGCGCAGAATCTGCTGATCTCGCTTTCCGGCAGCAACCAGACCACGCCAACCTTCTGGCTCAGCCCGCAGAACGGCATCACCTACAGCGTCACGACGCAAACCCCGCAATACCGCGTCAATACGGTCGACGACCTCCTGCGCACGCCGGTCAATGCGGGAACCGGCGACGCGCCGCAACTGCTCGGCAATCTCGCGACCGTGACTCCGGGATCGGAAAACGCGCTGGTGTCGCATTTCAACCTGCGCCCCGCGATCGATATTTATGTCAGCGTCGAAGGCCGCGACCTCGGCGGAGTCTCCACCGACATCCGGAAAATCGTCGACGAGGCGCGCCCCAATCTGCCGCGCGGCTATGAGATCGCCCTGCGCGGACAGGCGGCGACGATGAAAAGCTCCTATATCGGCCTTGGCGTCGGCGTTCTGGTCGCCATTGTGCTGGTCTATCTGCTGATCGTCGTCAATTTCCAGTCGCTGCTCGATCCTCTTATCATCATCAGCGCTCTGCCCGCCGCCCTCGCCGGCATTGGCTGGATGCTCTACCTGACCGGCACGCCCCTCTCCGTTCCGGCCTTGACCGGCGCGATCATGACCACGGGCGTCGCCACGGCCAATTCCATCCTGCTGATTTCCTTCGCCCGCGAAAGGCTGGCGCATGGGGAGCCGCCGCTTTCGGCCGCGCTCGAGGCCGGCGCGACCCGTATCCGTCCAGTGCTGATGACCGCCTTCGCGATGATCGTCGGCATGATCCCGATGGCGCTGGGCCTTGGCGAAGGCGCCGAGCAAAATGCGCCGCTCGGCCGTGCGGTGATCGGCGGCCTGATTTTCGCGACCTTTTCGACGCTGCTGTTCGTGCCGCTGGTATTCGCCGCCGCCCACTCGTTCCGCCACAGGAAATCCGCGCCGTGACCAAAGAAAACCACGCCTCCCTCGGCCTCTCCAGCGATGACGGCCATTTGCATTTGCCCAAGCGCGGCAAGGTCTGGAGCGCCGCCAAGGGCGCCGCTCTGATCTTTCTCGCCATTCTGGCTGCCGGCGGCCTGCGCGTTATTTTTTCGCGCGGCGCGGCCGAAGCCGCCCTGACGGAGCAGACGATGCAGGGCCAGAAAGTTTTCGTCAACACGGTCAATCCCGCGCCCACGAAAAACAATGGCGCGCTCACCCTTCCGGCGACCCTGCGGGGCGATAATGAAACGTTGATCTACGCCCGCGTGAGCGGATATGTGCGCTCGTTCCTGGTCGACATCGGCTCCAAGGTGAAGAAGGGACAGGTTCTGGCCGAACTGGACACCCCGGAACTCGACCAGCAGGTCGCCGCGGCCGTGGCGCAGGTCGAAAACGCCAAGGCCAATACCGTGCTCGGCGAAGTCGCACTCAAGCGCTGGAAGCTCCTGTTCGCGCAGAACTCGGTCGCAAAACAGGATCTCGATACCAAACAGAACGCCTATGACACGGCCGTCGCCCTGCAGAACGCCGCCGAGGCCTATCTGAAGCAATTGCAGGAGACCACCGCCTTCAAACATGTCCTCGCGCCTTTCGACGGCGTCATCACCACGCGCAACGTCGATATCGGCAATCTGGTCACGGCCGGCAGCACGGGTTCGGCTTTGTTCACCATGGCTCGTCCCGATCCCTTGCGCGTGGCCATCGACGTTCCCCAGGCCTATGCCAGCGGCGTCAAGGTCGGCGACGAGGTGTTCGTGACTCAGGCCGAATTGCCGGGGCAGAAGTTTCCTGGAAAAATCTCCCGCATCGCCGGCGCCATCGACACCACGACGCGCTCGCAGCGTATCGAGTTGGCGTTGCAAAACCCCGATGGCAAGCTGACGCCCGGAGCCTATGTGCAGGTCACGCTTCCTCTGTTGGCCAAAGGTCCACTGTCTATCCCAGCGAACGCCTTGCTGTTCCGCGCCGAAGGGCCGAGCGTGGCGGTGGTTGACGCCGAGGGCATAGCGCGGCTGCGCCCGGTCTCGGTCGTCAACGATCTCGGCGCGACGCTGGAAATTTCCCAAGGCGTCGCCGTCTCGGACCGGATCATCGTCAATCCCCCGGATTCGCTCGCCGACGGCGACCAAGTGACGCCCTGACAGCGAAAATCACACGCTTGGCGCGATGGCCGCCTCCGGACGGAAAGAGGAAGTCCGCCGACGTTGCCCGCAGGGTAATGGACCGCAAAAAGCGGTGTGCTTCACCATGCTTCCCAATTGATCTTGCCAAGAAGCCACGAACGATAAAAAAACCTATCGTGACGTAAGGTCATCATTGATGGATCTCAATGAGGGGAAGGGACGCCTATATGTCACTGCGCGCCGTTGAATGTGACGAGATCGCCCTAGGCGCCGTCCAGGCCGTCACAGGCGCCGGAATCGTCTGTAGACTGGATCTTTCCCTGCACCCTCGGTTCACGGGCGGCGGCGAGGCGGCGCCGAAGGTTTTGGGCTCGATCGGCAGCCATGTGAAGCTATGCGTGGGCTCTTTGGTGCTGATTGCGGAAATCAGGGAGCTGAAGCAGCTCCCTGATGCGAGGAATACGTCGATTTCGGCGCATGCTGAATTTCTCGGCGAAGGAGACGCCACCCCCTTTGGCGGGCTCGCCAATTTTCGGCGGGGCGTTTCCTGCTACCCACTTCCAGGCGACAACGTCTACGCGGTCAGCCAGGACGATCTCAAGCAAGTTTTCGCCACCGGGAGTGGGTCCACAATCGAGATTGGCGCCGTTCAGCCGGCAGGGACGATTGCGGCGTCGATCAATATGGACTCCATGCTCTCGAAGCATTTCGCGATCGTGGGATCGTCCGGGACCGGCAAGTCCACTTTGGTCGCGCTTCTTTTGCATGAGATGGCCAAAAAGGCGCCGGAGGGGCACATCCTCATCATCGACCCCCATGGGGAGTACAAAAAGTCGTTCCCCGCCGTCGGAAAGGTCTTCGACGTCGATAATCTGTCCTTGCCGTACTGGCTGATGAACCTGGACGAGCATTGCGAGTTTTTCGGCGGCGTCGACAGCGAAATCGACCGCGACATTCTCGCGAAAAGCGTGTTGCAGGCGCGCGCAAGAAACCCGGTGGCTTCCTCGATCAGAAATCTCAATGTCAATACGCCGGTTCCCTACATGCTGAGCGATCTGATTTCAGTTCTCGACGAGCAGGTAGGCCGGATGGAAAAGCTAGGTGAAACAAGACATTACATTCGCCTTGGGCTGAAAATCAAGCAAATGGCCGCGGACCGCCGCTTCCGCTTCATATTCGACGACCAGCTGTTTTTCACTTCGCTATCCGATTTGATTTCCAATATCTTGAGGCTGCCGGCGGAGGGCCAGCCGATATCCGTAATCGAACTCTCGAGGGCGCCGTCGGAAATTCTCAACGTGGTCGTCGCCGTTCTTGCCCGTCTGGTGTTCAACTACGCAATTTGGTCCCATAAAATCTCGACGACGCCCATCGTGCTCATCTGTGAAGAGGCTCACACTTATTTGCCGAGCAATAGGAGGGGCGCGGGCGTCGCCGCGTCGACGATCCTCGAACGCATCGCCAAGGAAGGCCGCAAGTACGGGGTTTCTCTGGGGCTGGTGACGCAACGGCCCTCCGACCTGCATGAAGGGGTCCTGTCGCAATGCGGCACCTTTATCGCGATGCGGTTGAACAACGGCAAGGATCAAGCCTGCCTCAAGAACGCTCTGTCCGAAACGGGAAGTCACTTCATGGAGCTGATTCAATCCCTGAGAAACCGGGAGTGCATCATCTGCGGCGAAGGCGTTGCGGCGCCTGTTCGCGTGCTCGTGCGTGATTTGGCGCCGGAGCTGCGCCCGAATTCAGAGGATCCCGTCTTCAGCGAAGTCTGGAAAGATTCGCTCAACGAAAAGGAGAACGTCGAGAAGACGATCGCCCACTGGATCAAGGGGGTCATGTAATTTCGCCCGGCAACCCGCAGATACCGGCCGCGATTTGAGCGCCACTTTTATGGAATCGTCAGGGTGTGTCCGGGATAGATCAAATTTGGATTGCTGATCATGGTCGAATTGGCTTGGTAGATCGTCGGGTAGAGAGCCCCGCGCCCAAGCCTCTCGCGGCTGATGCGCCAAAGCGTATCGCCTCGAACGATGGTCGCATTGCCGCTACTCGCTCCATTCCCCGGCGCGCTCGCCTTGGCTTCCGGCGCGACCGAGAACGCCTGGACAAAGCTTTCCTTGGTCAGGGATCGATCGGACGAAACGCTTCGCAGCGACAAACTATGCGCTCCGGTTCCCAGGCGACGCGGAAGAATGACAAATTCACCCGTCGCCGGGTCGGCCTGCGCCTCAAGCAAAGTCTCGCCGTTATCGAGCAGAGCGACCCTGGCCCCCGGCTCAGTGCGCCCGGCAACCAGAACGTCGCCATTCGGCATGATCCTGGCGACGTCGACCAGAAGTTCAGACAAAGCTCCCGGCGGTACGCTGGCTTCAAGAGCGATCTCATTCAGCGATGAACGGGGCGCCGCCTCCAGTCTTGAAAGGCTTGCCACATTTTCTGGCGGACGCAGGCTTTCCGGCGTAACGGATCGCAGCATCTGGACAAGCCCCCAACCGGCCAAGGCCGTTGCGCAGATTACGGCGCCGCCCAACACCGGCACGGACCCCCACAAGCCCGATTTAACGATCATCTCATGCCCCCGCCAAGCCATGCCTCGCAAACAATAAAAGAAGATTGGAGGGAACCTTGTTCCCAATGGAACCAGGCAAATTTACGAAAGCCATCGGCTTCAAGATGAGAGAGCCTGTCAGGGCGACCAGTTTTCCACCGCTTGACTTGAGAATGTCATCAACTTGGAATTATTTGGCGCCGGAATGGCGGCGTTTGGCATAAGCCGTCGAGAAGATTTATACCAAGGGCGTTTCAAACCGACCGAACAGCGAAGGCAGGCCGGGCTCAATGCAAAAGGGCGGATTATGAACCTTTCCCGTAAAATTGCCTTCGGCAGCCTCGCGATCAGCCTCGCGGTGCTGGTCATCAAGGGTTTCGCCTACTGGCTGACCGGCTCCGTAGCCCTTTTCTCCGACGCCTTGGAGAGCGTGATCAATGTGGCGACCGCCATCGCCGCCGTCATAGCCATCCGTTATGCGCAGATGCCGCCGGACCGCGAACACCCTTACGGTCACCACAAGGCCGAATATCTGTCGGCAATTATCGTTGGCGCGCTGATCATCGTCGCCGGCGTCACCATCTTGAAGGAAGCTTATGAAGGCTTCCTCGCGCCCAAGCCGATCGACGCCCCCTTGCTCGGCATCGCGGTCAGCAGCATCGCCACGGTGATGAACGCGGCGTGGAGCTATGTGCTGATCCGTACGGGACGCAGCCAACGCTCTCCGGCGCTGGTCTCCGACGGCAAGCACCTGCTGGCCGATGTGGTGACCTCCGTGGGCGTCGTCGTCGGCGTCGGCCTCGTCGTCATCACCGGCATTCATGTCCTCGATTCGGTCATCGCGGCGCTGGTCGCCCTCCATGTGCTGTGGAGCGGCTGGGAAGTGATCCAGGAAAATTCCGGCGGCCTGCTCGACGCGGCTCCGCCGGAGGAAGAGCTCAAGCAGATCAACGACATCATTTCGGAGCATTCGGTAGAGGCCATCGAGGTTCACGGCGTGCGCGCCCGCAACGCGGGCAGCGCGACCTTCATCGACTTCCATCTCGTCGTTCCCGGCGCCATGACCGTGGCGCGTTCGCACGCCATCTGCGACCGGCTGGAGGCCGCGCTCAAGGATTCCCTGCACGAACCCATCGTCACCATCCACGTCGAGCCGGAAGACAAGGCCGAACTGGGAGGCGCCCATATGCCCGAGCGCCAGTCGGCAGTTTGAGCCGTTTTTTGTCCTGGCGCGTTATCTCACGCGAACCGGCGCCCATTTCGCTTGAAAACGCCCCGTTGCCCGGCGTCACCCAAAATTCGCGCGTTCTGTGCTAGGTTGCTGCTTTGGATTCGGAAGGACCTTGCCATGACAGATTGGGTCGTCATCTATCGGACGTCATTGGGAGCAAGGGAGACGCGCTCGCCCAGCGCCCCGACCGAGCGGAGAGCCCTTGCGCAAGCCCGGACGCTGCACATGCAGGGCTGCGAAGTTCTTCGCATCAAAGGCCCCGATGATTCGGAAGTTTCGGAACAGCGCATCAACCGCTGGATCGCCGACGGCCGGGACAGGCTCGATCTGGCCTAGGGAAGGAGAGTTCGCCATGTCCAATCCCTTTACGAAAAAGAACCCCTTCATGAGCATGTGGCTCAGCGGCGCCAACAAGATCGCCGGGACTGGCCGCGGCCTGTGGCAGGCGGCCGCCCGCAAGCAGCAATCGGCGATGATCCGCGAGGCCGACAAAATGACGACCTCGTTCTGGACCGAGGCGCTCAAGAAGCCTTCTTCCCGCAAGCGGCGAAAAACCGGCAATTAATGGTCCGCCGCGCCTCGAAGCGAACGCGAATCGGATTAGCCAGCGCTCCGGTTTTATGGACGGCGTCGGTCTGGGCGCCGATGATGAGCGCCGTCCTCAGGCCAAGCGCCGCCGGACGCGTGGTCGAGGTTGACGAATTCGGCTCCAATCCCGGGGGCTTGCGGATGTTCGTCTATGCGCCGCCGAAAAAACTGCCCGCCGGCGCGCCGCTGATCGTGGTGCTGCACGGCTGCGGCCAGGACGCCGGGAACTTCGCCCGCAATTGCGGCTGGATCGCCCTGGCGCAGCGCATCGGCGCGGCGCTGCTGCTGCCCGAACAGACCGTCAAGAACAGCAGCGGCCGCTGTTTCAACTGGTATCAGCCCTCCGATATCCGCCGGGGCTCCGGCGAGGCCAAATCGATCCGGCAGATGGTGCGCGCCGCCCTGCTGCGCTTCAAATCCGACCCGCGAGGGGTTTTTGTCGTCGGCCTGTCCGCCGGCGGCGCGATGGCCGCGGCTCTGCTCGCGGCCTATCCCAATGTCTTCGCCGCCGGCGCCGTGGTCGCAGGAATGCCGGTCGGCGCCGCCTATAATGGCGCCTCGGCCCTGTTGCGCATGCGCCGCGCCGACCCCTTTTCCAGCCGCCACAGCCTTGCCGAGGCGGTGCGGCGGGCGGCGCCGAAAACCGTCAGGCCGCGCGTCTGGCCAAGGCTTTCGATCTGGCAGGGCGGACGCGATCAACTGGTCGATCCCCGCAACGCCGAGGCCTTAGCGGCGCAATGGACCGAATTGCAGGGATTCCATGCCACACCGACCTCCGAGTCTGAGCCCATGAAAGGCGTGCGGCGCCGTGTATGGAGCACGCCCAGGCGCGCGGCGATAGAATTCTGGACCATCGCCGACATGGGCCATGGCTTTCCGGTCGATTCCAGCGCGCCCGGCGGGGGACGCAGCGGGTTCGGCGTGATCAATGCCGGATTGCCCGCCGCGCATCATATCGCCCGGTTCTGGGGCATCGATTCTTGAAACATTTTTCCATGATCGAGACAGGTCGCGATCATGGAATCCCTCGCATGAACCCGGCTTCGCGTTCGCTCTAACCCGCCTCGCATGCAAAACCTGCGATGAGGGGTATGTTTACCACCCGCGGGGCTTCGAAATGTCACCGAGACAAAGTAGACAAAGGCCATGCCGACCGCGCCCAACGAAAACTCCGAACATCATGCCGAAGAAATTTTGGCCGAAGACTTTCTGGTCTGCGGCCTCGGCCGCTTGGGGCGGGAGTGCGTCGCGGTTCTGAAAGCCTTCGGCGTGCATGTGATCGGCGTCGATATTTCAGCCGCGGCAGGCCAGGATCCCTCCGTTTCCAACCTGCTTGACGCGTTTCACGCCGGCGATTGCAGCCACGCGGACATTTTGAAAAAGGCCGGGATCGAAAACTGCCGCTCCGTGCTTCTGGTCACCAGCGACGAGCGCAACAATATTGCGGCGGCCTTCATCGCGCGCTCGCTCAACCCGCGCGTGCGCCTGATCATTCGTTCGGCGCAGGAAAACCTCAACGCCCTGCTGCGTCAGCAATTGGGCAATCTGGTGGCTTTCGAACCGTCGCAATTTTCGGCGAGCGCCTTCGCCCTGGTTTCGCTGAGCGACCAGACCCAGGCTTTTTTCGAGGTGGAGGAAACCAAGGTGCGCGTAGGGCGCAGCGTGGTCGAAGACGACGAAGTGCGGATCATCGGACGACGGGTTTATGAGCTGAACAATGCGGACCGGCGCATTCTCGGCGTCACCACCGAAAGCGAACCGGTCGGCGACTTTCTGCTGGCGGTGAACCCGGACAAGGAAATCGCTGCGGGCGATGTCCTGACCTTTTTCGAAAGCGGCGGCCGGCGTCCAGGCGACGGCGCGCTTCACGCCACACAGGGCAAGCGCGAGCCCGGACCGACGCTGGCGACGCATTTCTCTTCATTCAGGAACGGCCTGAATCGTTTGCGCCGGAGCATCGAGGCGCCGCGCGTGGCGATGATCTCGTTTGCGATCATGCTGGTGCTCTCGGTCGCAACCTTTCTGTTCTATCGCTGGGAAAATCCCGACATCAGCGCGCTCGATGCCGTCAATATCGCGATCGTCCTGGCCATTGGCGGTTTCGACAATGTGTTCGGCGCGCTGAAAGTGCCCTTTCCGATCTCGGACCGGCTTTACGCTTTTTCGGTGCTGATCCATGTCTGCAGCACGGTTTTCCTCGGCGTCGTCTTCGCCACCCTGACGGAACGGCTGTTGAGCGCCCGCCTGCAGATCACGCGGCGCCGGCCTGCGGCCCCTGCCAGTGGTCATACCATCGTCATCGGCATGGGCGCCATCGGCCAGAGGATCGCAGAAATCCTGCGCGAATGGGGACAACCGACCGTCGGCGTCTCGCAGGAGCCCGTCGCCGAGGATGTGCTGACCGACATGTCGATTCATTTCGGCCCCCTGCCCGAGGCTTTGGCGCGGGCCAATGTCGAAACCGCGAAAAGCGTCATCGCGGTGCTCGACGATCAGGTCGCCAACCTCGAAGTCAGCCTGCTGGCGCGCTCACTCAATACTGAATGCACCATCGTATTCCGCACCGCCGACCAGGAACTGGCGCGCAACGTCGCCTCCCTGGTCTCCTGCTCCACCGGTCTAAGCGACTACGCCATAGCCGCCGAAGCTATCGCCGGCGCCGCCTTCGGCGAATACATCATCTCCGCCTTTCATCTTGACGACCGTTCGGCGCTGGTCACCGAATACGACATCCATCAAGGCGACACCCTGATTGGCCGCACGCTCGCCGAAATCGCCTATGGCTATGGCGTCGCGCCCATCATCCACCGGCGGGGCGACGACAAGCGTTTCAATCCGTCCGACGACATCGTGCTGGAGTCGGGCGACGCGCTCGTCGTCATCGCCACGGTCGACGGCCTTCGCCGCATCGAAATCGGCGCGCGCGCCACGCCGGAATGGCGTCTCGCGATCCTCTCCTCGCCGTCCGAGGACGCCAGGTTCGAGGCCGCCAACGCCATCTCCCGCATATCGGGATGCGACCTTGCCCAGGCGCGCTCCGCCATGCAACGCCTGCCCTCAAGGCTGGAGAAACCGCTTTACCAGCAGCAGGGATCGCGGATGACGCGCGAATTGCGGAAACTGCTGGTGATGACCCGGCTCGAATTCGAGGGCGACGGGCGCAAACAATCCGGCGAACCGGATTCAAAGTGACATATTTCCTATAAATTAGACCGCTAACCATCGAGAGATTGCGGGGGTCAATCGTTTGTCATAATCGGGCGCAACCCTCGCCTCGTCCTGTCGCTGCGTCGGCCTTGCTCGCCGTTCCAAGGTGGGCAGAAGATGACGGACATTATAAGGTCGAAGGCGCCAGGGGAGCGGAACTAATGGACAAGAAGGTAGAAAATTCGATGCCGACCCTTGAGGACGCCGCCGCGCTCGCGGAAAAGCTCGCCACACTTCGTGTCGCCGATGCTGTCGACGCGCTGGACGCCCTCGATCACCCCCTCGACGTCGCCGTCGTCAAGGCCATGCCGCTGTCGCTCGCCGTGCAATTATTCGACGAGGCCGGACTCGATCATCCCCATGAAATCATCCAGGACTTGCCCGACGACCGCGCCGCCGCCATTCTCGACGGCATTTCCGCCGACCGGCGCGTCGAAATCTTCCGCAAGCTCAAAAAGGATGACCGCCAGCGCCTGACCAAGCTGCTGTCTCCTGCAGACCAGGCCTCGCTGGCGCAACTGCTGACCTATGAGCCGTCGACCGCCGGCGGCATGATGACCACCGAATTCCTTTCCCTGCCGCCGACTCTGCGTGTCGAGGGAGCCTTGCGGCACATCAGGGAGGTCGCCAAGGAAAAGGAGACCATCTATTCGATCTATGTCGTCGATCCCGCGACCCAGAAGCTGATCCGTCCGATTTCCCTGCG
This sequence comes from Rhodoblastus sp., assembly GCF_052145335.1. Lineage (GTDB taxonomy): Bacteria > Pseudomonadota > Alphaproteobacteria > Rhizobiales > Beijerinckiaceae > Rhodoblastus. The sequence continues at coordinate 2,903 of NZ_JBKQOU010000253.1, read as the reverse complement.
CGACCTCATCCTCGCCGAACCGTCGGCGACGGTCGGCTCAATCCAGCGGAATCGCGAACCGATTGTCGTGCTGCCGACCACCGACCGGGAAGAAGTCAGCGCCCTGATCTCAAAATACGACCTGCTCGCCGTCCCCGTGGTCGACCCCTCGGGCAAGCTGATCGGCATCGTCACCGTCGACGACGTGATTGACGCCATGGTCGAAGAGGCCACCGAGGACGTGCAGCGTTTCGGCGGCATGGAATCGCTCGACGGGCCCTACATGGAAATCAGCTTCATGGGGATGATCAAGAAGCGAGCCGGCTGGCTGTGCGCCTTGTTCCTCAGCGAAATGCTGACCGCCAGCGCCATGCAGCATTACGAAGGCCAGCTCGAAAAAGCGGTGGTGTTGACTCTGTTCATCCCGCTGATCATGAGTTCGGGCGGCAATTCGGGATCCCAGGCGACTTCGCTGATCATCCGCGCCCTGGCGCTCGGCGAAGTCAAGCTCAAGGATTGGTGGCGGATCGCCTTTCGCGAACTACCGTCGGGCCTCGTTCTCGGCTCCTTGCTTGGCGCGATCGGATTCGCCCGCATCACCATCTGGCAGCTTGCCGACTTCCACGATTACGGCGAGCACTGGATGCTGATCGCGTCGACCGTCGCCGCCGCTTTGGTGGGAATCGTCACTTTCGGCTCTCTCGCCGGCTCCATGCTTCCCTTTGTGCTCAAACGTCTGGGCTTCGATCCGGCGACGGCCTCCGCGCCCTTCGTCGCCACCCTGGTCGACGTTACCGGCCTGATCATTTACTTCACCATCGCCTACGAAATCCTCAAGGGCACTTTGCTTTGACGCTGCGGCGGGAAAAACGCCTTGGTCCGGCGGCGGCGCTCGGGCTTGCCGCCGGCTTGGCCCTTCCCGCTCAACGAGACGCCCGGGCGCAAGTCGCGTTTACTCCGGCTCTCGAGATCGTAACGCCGAGGGCGCAGCTTCCCGACACCATCGAGCCGTCGATCGCCAGCGAAATTCCGGCGTTGATGGATCTGAAACAGGCGTTTTTGACCCACGGCGTCAATTTCCAGATCTCCTATATCCAGGACACGTTCGGCAACGTCACCGGCGGCGTCCAGCAGGGCGCCACCTATAACAGCGTCATCTACATGCTGGTCGACGCCGACCTCGCCAAACTGGCCGGGTGGAGCGGCGCGACTTTCCGGGTCAACGCCTTCCAGGTCATGGGACTCGGCCTGTCCTACGCCAATGTCTACAATCTATCGACCATCAGCTCCATCGAGGCGCGGCCCACCACGCGGCTGGTAGAACTGTGGTTCGAACAAAAGCTGTTTTCCGACATGGCTTCGATACGGGTCGGGCAATTGGCGGCCGACACCGAGTTTTTCACCAGCGAATTTGGCGGCCTCTATGTCAACGGGACTTTCGGCTGGGCGACCATGTTCGCGGGCGACCTTCCAGGCAGCGGCCCCGGCTATCCCCTGTCGACGCCCGGCGTCCGCGTAAAACTGACGCCCAACGAACATCTCACCTTGCTCGCCGCCATTTTCAACGGCGACCCCGCCGGAACCGGCTTTTCCGGAGAAGAACAGGCTGTGGACCTGAATGGCGTCAATTTCCGCCTGCGCGATCCGGCCTTGCTGTTTGGCGAAGCGCAATACGCTTATAACCAGGACAAGGCGTCGTCGGGCCTCGCCGGCACGGTCAAAATCGGCGGCTGGTATCATTTCGGCTTGTTCAACGACAATCATTTCGCCTATGACGGCTTTTCGCTCGCCGACCCGGCCGGCGTCGGCGTGCCGCAGACGCATAATGGCGATTACGCCATCTACGGCGTCATCGATCAAATGCTGTGGCGCCTGCCTGGCGACGAACCGAAAAAGGGCGTCGCGGTTTTTGCCCGTGTCGCGGGCAGTCCCGACGACCGCAACCTGATCAATTTCTACGCGGAAGGCGGCGTCAATTTCATCGGCCTGCTGTCGCAAAGGCCGAGCGATTCTTTCGGCTTAGGCGCGGCTTATTCCCATATGGCGCCGTCGCTCGCCGCCTACGATCAGGACGCGGCTTTTTTCTCCGGCGAACTCTCTCCCGTGCGCGATTACGAACTGGCGCTTGAACTGACCTATCAGGCGGCCCTCGTTCCGGGTTGGACCGTCCAGCCGGACCTGCAATATATCGTCCATCCCGGCGGCGGCGCGGCCGATCCGGCCAATCCCGCGCAGCGGATTCCCAACGCCTTGGTCATCGGCCTGCGCACCAACGTGACTTTTTGACGGCTGAGCCGTTTTGGCGAAAAATGTCGGCTTGACCGCCTTTTCGTCCCGAGCGAAGCCGTTCGGAGACGAGGCGCGTCATTGACAATTGTCTGCTTTTCGTGCTTTCGTTCCTTTACTGATGATGGGAGGGCCGAGGCGGGCCGAACAGGCTGCCCCGAGTTGTGAAGCTTCATCAAAGAGCGCATCATCGAAAACGCCTGAACACGATAAACAACAAGCAAGAAAGGCGACCAAAATGGTAAAAAAGACCGCGCCCCTAAAACCCAAGCTCGTGGCGGTCAAGGACAAGGCCGATCCTGCCGGCGACATGCCGGCGCAAGATCCGGCGGCCGGCGACGCCGCTGTCCTGGCGCCGGCCAAGCCGGTCAAAACCGCCAAGCCCGCAGCCAAACCCGTCAAGACCGCGGCCAAGGCTGCCGCCAAGACTGCCGGCAAGACTGTCGCGGCCGCCAAAGCCGAAAAGCCGACCAAGGTCGAAAAGCCCGAAAAGACTGAAAAACCCGCCAAGGTGGCGAAAAAGCCACTCAATTTCAAAGTCCCGGCGGATTTCCGCCGCGAGTTCAAGACCTATGCCTCGACCCACGACCTGAAATTGAACCGGTTGCTCGAACTCGCCTTCGAAAGCTACCGCAAGC
>NZ_JBKQOU010000252.1:0-8413 GCF_052145335.1 Rhodoblastus sp. | reverse complement strand
AATTGGCGGCGCCGCGCGGAATGTCGATATGCGAGGCGAGACCATAAGGCTTGCCGGTGTCGAGACATTCGGCGGCGAGAAATTCGTCGAAACGGGCGTTGATCTCGTCGGCCACCGCCGCCAGCAGATCGGTGCGCTCGGTCACTGTCAAGCGCCCCCACGGTCCGTCGAGCGCTGCCCTGGCGGCGCGCACCGCGGCGTCGATCTCCGCCTTGCCGCCCTCCGGCACGCGGCCGATGAGACTGTTGTCGAGAGGCGAGCGGTTTTCCCAGCTCTTACCCCTGGCGCCTTGCGTAAACTCGCCGTCGATGAAATGCGCGGCGTCGCGCCGCGCCGTATCGACGACCACGCTAGCAAGCTTGTGCAGAGCCTGAACCGACATGCTGTCTCCCTTCAAGATGGTCTCTCCGCCCCTGCCTAAGCTCCAGCAGAGCCTGAGACGGTCATGCCACCGTTTATCTCGTTATTCAATAATAATATCGATTTTTTTACACAGGCAGTCCTCGCCCGCGCGCCCCTATTTCAGCCCGAGCGCGGCAAGGCCAGCCCCCGCGCAAGCCCGGTCCTCGTCTTCCGAACCGCCGGAAACGCCGATGCCGCCAATGATTTTGCCATCCGCCACGATCGGCAGTCCGCCAGCGAACAGCACCACCCCCGGCCGCAGGGCTATGCCCTGGTGCAAAGTCGCGTTTGCGCTCAGCGCCTGGCCCAGAGCGTCCGTGGGCGCACCGAAAACCGCCGCGGTATAGGCCTTGTCCTGCGCTATGCCGACGGAGGGTTTGAAGGCCCCGTCGGCGCGCAGCAGCGCCACCAGATCGCCGCTCGCGTCGACCACAGCCGCCACCACCGACTTGTCGATGGCGCCGCCGTGTGCGACCGCCGCCTCCACGGCGGCATGGGCCGCCTCGGCGCGGATGGTTTGTTGCGAAAGAGCGATCTTCATGGCCGGCCTTTCTTCAGGTAACGACGCTCAGGAAAGCTTCGTTGAGCTGGCGCTCGTAGTAGAAGATTCCCTTGCCGATCTGGGTCTCGTCCCAGGTGCGGGTCGGCAGGTCGGGGTAATAAGTGTAGCCGCCGGCGAACACCTCGTTGCGATTGCCGGAAGGGTCGAAGAAGTAGATAGTCTGGCCGCGGGTGATGCCGTGGCGGGTCGGGCCGATATCGATCGAAATATCGTAGCGGGTGATGATATCGGCCGCGTGGCCCACCGACTGCCAGTTTTCCAGATCGAAGGAAACATGGTGCAGCTTGCCGGGCTCCGGATGTTTGACGAAGGCGATGTCATGCGCCTTCATGCCGCAAGTCAGCCAGATCGCCAGCAGGCCGTCTGGCATGTCGACACGCTCGGCCAGGCGGAAGTCGAGGACCTTGGTGAAGAAGTCGAGCACCTTCTCGATATCCGGCCCGTAGAACAGCGCGTGATCGAAGCGGCGCGCGCCCATGCCATGCGGCTCGAGGTTCCAGATGTCGGGGTTATGCACCGGCGGCATGGGATCGGACTGATCCGCATGGGCGAACAATTCGATGCGATGGCCGGAGGCGATGGTAAAGCCGAGGCGGCGGCCGACGCCGGGCTGCTCGCCGGCGGCGACGTGATCGACGGCGTAGCCGTAATCCTTGATGCGCTTCTCGAAGGAATCGAGATCGGAATCGGCGGCAACCTTGAAGGCCATGAAATCGACGCCGGCATGATCGGCGCGGCGCAGGATGATCGAATGATGATCGAACTCCTCCGCCGATTTCAGATAGACGCGGCCATCGGCGCCCTCAGTCACCTGATGCAAGCCGATACGCTTGGTGTAGTGTTCGATCGCCGCCGGCATGTCGAGCACGCGAACCTGGATATAGCCGGGTCGTAGAACGCCTGTCATGGCCATGATATTTTCCTCCTCAAGCAACCTTCGCCGCTTTGCGGCATTTTTCTTTGACGGCGGCCGGGGTCTCCAGCCGCAGCGAAAGTTCGGAACGCGGATAGATGCAGCAGGCGAGCACGAGGCCCGAAGCTTCTTCCTCCACTGAGACATGCGCGCGGCTCATCGGGTCCGCGTGAAAACTCCCACTCGTCACGCGCATGCGGCAGACGCCGCAACCGCCGCGCCGACAGCCGACCGGAAGCCGAAACGGCAGGTCCTTCAGCTGGCCAAATCCCTGCGCCCGCTCGAGCGCCACCAGCACACGCTCATATGAAAAGCCAAACGTGACGCCGTGGCCCTCCAACGTGATCGTGAACTTTTCTCCCGGCATCTCACAGCCTCTTGAACAGGGGGCTTTTCGGCTTCTCGGCGCAATCTTTCGCGGTCAGGAAGCGTTCGGTGAAAATGTGCTTTTCGAACAGGCGTCCCTGCATCAAAGTGGCGATGCAGGCTTCGATCATCGGCGGCGGACCGCAGAGATAGGCGGTGTTGCCGGCGAACATGCCCCCATAGACACGCTTGGCGACGTCATGGACGAAACCGCGCTCGCCGCGCCAGTTGCTGGCATCGAGCTCCTGCGAAAGCGCTGGTATATAGCGGAAGTTCGCGTGCTCCCCGGCCAGAGCCTCGAATTCCTCGCGGCCATAAAGATCGGCCTGCGCGCGCACGCCGTGCACGAGAGTGATCGGCTCGGCATAACCCTCCTCCAGAAGGTCGAGGATCATCGAGCGCGGACTGGAGACGCCGGTGCCGCCGGCCAGGAACAGCAAGGGGCCGCCGCGCGACTTCCGCACGATGAACCGGCCGTTGGGGCCGTTGAACGACAGTTTGTCGCCGAGCTTGAGCTTGTCGTGGACATAGCCCGTTCCAGCCCCGCCCGGAACACGCCGGATCTGCAGCTCCACATGCGCCCCGTCGGAGGGCGCGTTGGCGATCGAGAAGGCGCGCGAGGCGCCCACTCCGGGCAAGCTCAGATTGATATATTGGCCGGCCTGGAAGTCGAGCGGCTCGCCCTCGATGGCGAGACGCACGCCCTTGACGTCATGAGTCAGGTCGTCGAGCGCGACGACGGTTCCGACAAAATCCCGCATCGGAATTTTTCGCGCGTCGGGATCTTCTTCGACATCGGCCTCAATGGTCACGTCGCTTTGCAGCGTCGCGGTGCATGCGAGCACGAAACCCTCGCTGCGTTCGAATTCCATCAGCGCGAAATCGGAAGCCGCCCCGTGATCGATTTCGCCCTCCATCACCTGGGTCTTGCAGGTGCCGCACAGGCCGTGGCCACAAGCGTGCGGGAGATAGACGCCGGCGCGCAGGCACGCATCGAGAATCGTCTGTCCCTCCTCGACTTCGATGGTGTCGCCCAAGGGCTCAATGGTCAGTTGATGCGCGGACATTTTTGCAAAACTCCCTCGCGCTTAGCTCGCCGAGCCCTTGTAACCATCGAGGCCTGGCGTCCAGAAACGCACCAATGACTTATGGCGCAGGCCGTTCTCCTCCAGCGATTTCGCCAGATCAGGAACCTTTTTCTCGCCATCGATCATCCAGATCACTTTCGACCAGTCGATGTTTTCGGCGTCGGGATGGGCGACGTAATGCGGCTTGACCACCGCTTCGACGAAAGCCGCGAAAGGCATGTTCGGCGGCAACGGAAAAGCGATCGCCGAGCAGAAGGCGAGATGCTGCTCCCAGTGCACATAGACCAGGCGGTTGCCGTGAAAATTCTTCTCGGCGTCGCGGTATTCGATGTGGCTTTCATAATCGGGCTTAAGCGCCGTGACGGACATAATTCGCTCCCGCTTTTAGGGGCGCAGCGTTGGCCGCCGCGCCATTGTTTCAATACGAAATCAGCTGGCGGCTTCGCTCGCTTTGGCGTGCCACTCGTTCCACAGTTTTTCGTCGGGAGAGCCGACGTAATCCATGTTGTCCGCGCCGACATTCAACTTGTACCAGGCGAGCACGTCCGGCACGGTCGGGCCGCCGCAATTGCCCTGGAAGATCTGATGCACCGGCAGCCAGCTCTGGGCGAATTTTTCCGGCTCGCCTTCGAAGATGTCTTTGCAGCCGTCCGAACAGAAGTGGTAGGTCTCGCCCTTGAACTTCGTCTCGCGGAAACAGATCGTGGTCGGATCGCCCGGCTCGGTATAGGCCATCGGAATCTGGCAGGTCTGGCAGAGCTGCGGGAGCGCCATGTTGTAGAAGCGCTTGCCTTCCTTCTCGGCCTTGGCCCACATTTCCCAGCGCGGACGATAATATTTGTCGAACGTGTTGGGATATTTTTCCGACAGCCAGTCGAGATGCTCCTTGTCCGGCATCCAGGTATGGAACGCGGCGGCGTGGGTATATTGATAGAACACCGCCCAGTTCTGATGGGAAATATGCTCGGCGGCTTCGGTCGCCACATCCGCGTATTTCGGCACTTTCAGGCCATAGCGCGCGAGATCCTGGAACAGCGAGCCGCCCGCCTCGACGAAGTAGATTTCCCAGGCTTCCTTCCAGGACATCACCTTCTTCGGCAGCATGTAGTCCATCATCATGGCGACGAGGCCTAGCACGCGGAAGCCGCGCCAGAACCATTTGTCGACCCACTTCTGCACGATCGGCAGATTGTCGGGATGCTGTTCGAGCAGGAACTTGATGACCTCGATTCCGAGCGTCATGTGGCGGCTTTCGTCGGATTGCGCCGAGAAGCCGAAAGTGACGGTCGACATGTCGCCGTTATAGGCCGCGCCCGACATGAAGGGCACGAACAGCAGGTTGGTCAGCAGATATTCGAAGGCGAAACCGATCGCGATCATATATTCGAACGGACCCGCCGAACGGGCGTCGTCGAAGAAGCTCTTGGGCACCGACAGGTACCACACGCGGTCGTGCATGTGGGGGAACTCGCCCAGGCCGTCGAAGAATTTGTTGTAGTGGCTGATGGTGTGAATCTGCGTCTGGACGTGACGCAATTCGTCGAGCGATTGCATCTGCGACGCGACGCGCGGGCCGGCGCCGCGCAGATGACGGCCGGTGAAAGCGAAGCCGCGATGCGCCTGATACTCGAGCGGCGAGACGCCGGTCAAAAACAGCTTCAGAACATTGGCGTAGCGGGCGTCGGAAAGATTGGTCTGACCGTTGTTCTGCGCGAAGGCGTCGATCACCGCATAGAGCTTGCGCTCTTTTTCCGCCTGGAATTTCCAGTAGGAATCCATGGTCAGGCGGAAGGGATCCTCCCAGGCAGACCAGTCCTTGATCTTGATCCCTTCGAACTGGTCATAAGGGAACACCTTGTCCATCGGCTGGTAACTGGTCTCCCAGTCGAGGCCGCGGGTAAGATGGGCGTAGCGCTGCTTCAGCCCGAGCTTCTTGGCAGTCATGATTGTTCCTCCCAAACCGCTTAATGGCGCCAGCTGAGGACAAACTGATCGTCGTCCTCTTCGAGATTGCCGGCCATTGAAATCAGGACCAGCTGCAATTCCTGCGGCTCCCACGGACGGCCGAGACGAGCTTCGACGGACGTGCGCTTGACCACCAGCGGGCCGTCGGAATCGAGTTTCACGCAACCGGGCATGTTCATCACCCGCACGCCGGGATTGTCGGCGAGAATGGCTTCGATGATCGGACGGGCTTCGTCATTTTGATAAAGGGTGAGCGATGCAATTTGCGCCATCTGGCGTTCCTCCATTTGTTGTCAGAGCGCCAGGCCCAGAGACGCCGCGCGCTTGCGGGTCGCCTCGCCGGCGGCTTCCGCCGCCGCGCCCTTGTCGCCGAGCAGCGATGCGGACAGGGGCTTGGCCGCCTCGACCGCGCGATCGATCCAGAGCTTCGCCCATTGCGAAATCAGCGCCTTGTTTTCCGGGCTTTCCGAGGCGACCGTCTTGATCACGGCATCGCTCCAGCGGCTTTCCTCGGCGCGCCAGTCGGTCATGAATTCGGTCAACATGGCGACGGTGATGCCCGCGTCCTGCCAGGCTTTGTCGGCATGTTTGTAAATGAGGTCGAAAACGACGCCATTCACGGCGAGAGTCTGCGCGACGAAAAGCTGGAACCAGTCGTGCTCGACGAAGGTGTCTTCGATCAGCTTGCGCACGCCCTGCCACGCAGGATTGTTCAGCCAGGTCTCCTTGGCCATGTCGAGGCTCACGCCGGTCTGGCCGTCGAGAGCCAGACCAATGCGGCTGACGATCTGCGCCATGCCAAGATGGTCGCCGGCGGAGAAAATGCAGGGCGCGGTGACGGCGGTCCCGTAACCGCGCTGGCATATTTCCGTCATGTTCATGTTGGCGCCCCAGTGCAGATGGCGCAGGGGCAAAAGGCCGTGCTCGATTTGCGAACGGGCGTCGGCCGACAACTTTTCCGTCAGGCCGCGCTCCTCGACGAAAGTGAAGCAGCGCTCGACCGCCTGGTTCATGTTGGCGCGCGATATATTGTAAGTGCCGTAATAAAATTGGCGCGGATCGAGCGGCTTGTACCAGTCTTCCATCGCCACCGCGGTTTTGCGTGTATCGTAGTGCCAGAACTCCGGCTCCCACAGCGGCTTGTAATGGAAATTGGCCGTCGCCTGAACGTCGAGCGTTCCCTCCTGGTAGCGCGAGGCCGGCTTGTCGGCGCCGAGGCGGCGCGCAACATGGCCAAATGTCTGGCGCTTCGGCTCGAAGTTCAATGTCTTGATTTCAACGCTCATGGGTTTCCCTCCCAGGAAAGACGGATCTAGTTGTTCAAAGGGGTTTCGGCGGCGCCCGGCGCCGGCGCGTCGTCCGCATGGCCCTCTTCGGCATTATTCTTGACGCGGCGCAGCAGTCCCGGCTGGCGCGAGCGCCAGGCGAGTTGCTCCAGACGCGCGGCGGCGGCTGGTTCGGGGGGAAGAACGGTGACGTTCTGCAGGCGGCAGAATTCGTCGAAGGCGGCGAAAGGCAGGATGAGTTCGACGGTCAAATCGGCGTCGTTCACCGAAAATTCGAACTCGACATATTTGTCGAGGCGCGCGCCGGTGACGCGAACATATTTCCGCATTGCTGCGTCGGCGCGCGCGCCTGTTGGCGTCGCGCCAGAATCCTGGCGGCCCATGCCGATTTTCTCCCATAACGACGTTTTTTCGTCTGTCGAGGCGGGAGCTCTTGATCGGCGCCGCGCTTTCGATTGGCTGCATTTTTATGGCGGGATAAATCGACAGTCAAGAGGAATATCGATATTTTTGCGGTCCCGGAAATTTTATCGATATTTTTTGGTTTTGTTCTCGTTCCTAGAAACAGTCCACAAAATGGGATTTCAGCGCTATAATGAAAGCTAGCCGAGATTCTGACTTTGGCAAGGGCGAAAAGAGTATGATCGACATGGCGGAAGAGGAGCTCGAAATCGCTCCGAGGGCGGGCCGGACGCTGGTGGAAAGCGCCTATGCGACCTTGCGTCGGGAAATTCTCGACGGCGCCTTCGAGCCGGGCGCGAAACTACGAACCGAGGAGTTGCGCGCCCGCTACAACATCAGCGGCAGCACGATGCGCGAGGCGCTCACCCGCCTGCTGGGCGAAGCCTTGGTGACTTCCGAAGGACAACGCGGCTTCCGCGTCGCGCCTGCATCGCTCGAGGATTTCAGCGACCTCACCGAAGTGCGCAAGCTGATCGAGACCGAGGCGCTGCGGCAAGCCATCGCGCGCGGCGACGAGGCTTGGGAGAGCCAGATCGTTGCGACCTTCTACCGCCTGTCGAAGGTCGAGGAGCGGCTGGCCGAGGATCCGACGGGGCCGCTGAGCGAATTCGAGGCGCGCAACCGCGAATTCCATCATGCGCTGATCGCGGCCTGCCCGTCGCGCTGGCTGCATCACATGATCGGACTGCTGTTCCAGCAATCCGAGCGCTACCGCCGTATAGCCCTGGCCAAGCGGACGATCCCGCGCGACGTCCACGCCGAGCATCGCGCGATTTTTGACGCCACCCTTGCGCGCAATACGCAACTCGCCTGCCAGCTAACCATGGATCATATCGAGCGAACCCTGACCGTGCTGCGCGACGCGCTTTAGGCGACCTCATGACGGGTCGCGACCTCCATATTTTTTATCTGCCAAAGTGTTGTTTCCTGACAATGTTTTACGGGCCAGACAGCTGCAACTCTGGCCGTCAACTCCGCCGTTGCTCTTGACTCCGGCAGCTGATATTTCGATGATGGTTCTTAAAACTTTGACGTAATTTCTATTGGGCACGGTTTTGGATTGAAACATCAATAATTTCGGAGCTGACGCCATGGCCAGATATTCGGATTTAATAGCGTTGTTTTTAATTATGGTTTCGACCATCGTCTCTTTGAAACTTGTACAAATGTTTATTGACACGACATACGTACTTTTTACCTCGCATGGCCACAATTAAACTGTGATCAGCTCGCGGGTTCCTGTCAAAGGGCCCATCTTCTAAAGATAGCTTGACGAGATAATGTAATCATTAAAATCGGACCGTGTCTCGTCCGGTCTTTCTTACGCGCCGCCATAACCTTTCTCGACAACAGCTCTCGCTCCCTCATC
>NZ_JBKQOU010000251.1:0-7468 GCF_052145335.1 Rhodoblastus sp. | reverse complement strand
CGATTGTTCCGGCGTCGTGATCGAGACCATTTCGACCTTGGCGAACTGATGCTGACGGATCATGCCGCGCGTGTCGCGGCCCGCGGAGCCCGCCTCGGCGCGGAAACAGGCGGTGCCGGCGGTCATGCGCAGGGGCAGCGCCGCCTCGTCGAGAATCTGCTCGCGGACCAGATTGGTGAGGGGGACTTCCGCAGTGGGGATGAGCCAGCGTCTATTAGCGAATATCGCTGCGGCAACGTTTTCATGCCGGCGGAGTTCGTTAACTTGGGATCTTCTCTCGGTGATCTCCTCGCTAATCTGATCGACAAACTTCAGCGTCCACGCCTCTGCACCGACCTAGCCTAATTAAGTTTTTAACTGGGAAAAAAGTGCATCACCTACGGTTTCCAATTCATCTGTATAGCGTTCCATCTCAGCGATACGCTCAACACCTTCTCCAAATTTTTCCAGAATTTCTGGCTCGACATTGACGGTCGATGCGAAGAATTGATCACTTTCAAACTTCGGCAATTGCGCCGTGCCGAACATCGCGTGATCGCGCACCAGTAGCGGCGGCGCGACTTCCTGATAGCCGTGCTGGTCGGTGTGCAGGTCGAGCATGAATTGCATCAGGGCGCGCTCCAGGCGGGCGAGCTTGCCCTCGAGCACGACGAAACGCGCGCCAGACATCCGTGAGGCGGCCTCGAAGTCCATCTGGCCCAGCGCCTCGCCGATTTCGAAATGCTCCTTCGGCTTGAAATCCTGGGGAAAGGCGGGCTTGTTCCCGACCTGCCGCAATTCGACATTGTCGTTCTCGTCGGCGCCTTGCGGCACGTCGGGCAGCGGGCGGTTGGGAATGGCGGCGAGTTCGCGCTCCAGCGCCTGAATCGCCGCCCTTTCCTCGGCCTCGACCGCGCCCATGCCATTCTTCAGCTCGGCGACTTCCTGCTTGAGCTTTTCCGCGAGCGCCGCGTCCTTGGCCTTCATCGCCGCGCCGATTTCCTTCGAGGCGGCGTTGCGGCGCTCCTGCATAGCTTGCGCGCGCGCGATGGCCGCGCGGCGGGCGTCATCCTGTTCGATCAGCCGCGCCAGCAACGCGTCGGCGGCGGCCTCATCGGGCTTGCGGCGCAGGAGATCGGCGCGAAACCCCGCCTGGTCGTCGCGGATCGATTTGATGTCGTGCATTACTCAACTTCCGAATTTTTGACGGGAAGCCCGAATGAAAATGGGTCAAGTTGCGGCGAAAACGGTCCTTTGCGAGCACCGAAGCGGAGCGTACGTACGTACGTGAGCATCGGAGCGCAGAAAAGGGCCGTTTGCAGCCCGACTTCACCCATTTACTCGGGCTTCGGCGCGGAGCGATTCTTTTCGATTAGGCCCACCGCGAAAACCGCCCCTTCGTAAAGAAGCAACATGGGAACGACAAGGGCGCACATGGAAATCAGGTCGGGCGGCGTCAGAATCGCCGCGACCACGGTAATCAGCACGATCGCATAGCGACGCTTGTCGCGCAGAAACGCCTGGTCGATGATGCCGACATGACCGAGCAGGGTCAGGATCACCGGTAACTGGAAGGCGATGCCGAAAGCGAAGACCAGGGTCATGATCAGCGACAGATATTCGCTGACTTTCGGCAGCAGCGCGATGGTCGGCTCGCCTTTGACGTCGATCTGCTGGAAGCTCACCGAGAATTTGATGAGAAAGGGCATGACCGCGAAATAGACCAGCAGCGCGCCGAGAAAGAAGAAGATGGGCGTGGCGAAGAGATAGGGCGCGAAGGCTTTCCGCTCGTGCTGGTAGAGGCCGGGCGCTACGAACTTGTAGAGCTGCGCGGCGATGATCGGAAAGGCGAGAAAGCCGGCCCCGAACATCGACAATTTCAGCTGGGTGAAAAATTGTTCGAGAAAATGGGTGGCGATCAGCTTGGCGTTTTCCACCCCGACCACCGACACATAGGGGCCGAGCAGGATATTGTAGATATGGTGCGAGAAATAGAAACAGCCGACGAAGGCGACGAGAAAGGCGATCAGGGCCTTGATCAGCCGGGAGCGCAATTCGATCAGGTGATCGATCAGCGGCGCCTTGGTCGCGTCGATGTCGGCCTGGGTCATGAATGGGTTCCGGCGGCGGCGGGGGGAGCGGGCGCCGGTTCAGGCGGCGGCGTTTCGGGCGCAGGTTCGGCCGCCGCAGTTTCCGGCGCAGGCGGTCCGGCTGGACTTTCAGCCAAGGTAGCAGCGGGCGGCGGCGGCGCGCCGGTTTCAGGCAATTCGGCGAAATCCCTCAACGCCTTTTCGGCCGAAGCCTGGTCTTTCAAATGGCGGAATTCGCTCTTGAGGTCATCGAGTTCGGCGTCGCGGATCGCCTCGTTGAACTGGCTCTGGAATTCCGCCGCCATGCGCCGCGCCTTGCCGACCAGCCGCCCCAGCTGGCGCAAGGCTTCCGGCAGGTCCTTGGGGGGAATGAAAATCAGGGCCACGACGCCGATCAGCAGTAGCTTGCCCACATCGAAATCGAACATGCCGGACCCTTTAATACCATTTTTCCCTCGCGTCAGCCAATCGGGCGTCTAAAGACGCCCGCCCTTCGACGGGCTTTTGGTCGCTTCGCTCCTGGCCGGTTCCTCGAAAGTGAGAACCGGTCACGCGTAAAAGTTCACGCGAGGCGCGCTCAGCCGACCTTGTGCTGATCGCGCGAGGGCTCGATCGCCGTCGGGGCCTGGTGCTCGATGGTGCGCGGCGGCTCGGCCGGCGGAGGCGCCGCGGCTACTGGCGTATCGTCGTCGGACAGGCCCTTCTTGAAGGATTTGATGCCCTTGGCGACATCGCCCATGATTTCGGAAATTTTGCCCTTGCCGCCAAAAAGGATAAGCACGACCACGCCCAGCAGCAGCAGATGGGGCAAGGAAAGACCGCCCATGACCAAAACCTCCGAATTGGCGAAACCGCCGCGCCAAGATATGGAAACTAGAGCGGCGCGTGTGAAAGTGGAAGCAGGTTCTCGCACAAAACGCCGCGGTTACAAAGATACTAAATCCTTCTGCGATTCAGTCGAATTGCAGCAGGATTTAATGCGCCGAAGTTGCGAAAACAAGGCGGCGGACGGCAAGCCGTTGAGGACCGCGCTGTTAGGCTCTTTCAAAGCCACGCTAAAAAGTCTATAGGCTCTGCTCCGAATTTCCGCATGGGCCGCTGATTCCTTTTAAGGCCCCGCCGAGCCGACCAAGCCTTAGCTCAAGAAAGCCGCAAAAAAGAATGAGCAAAACCAGCTCCCCCGCCCCGAAGCTTCCAGGCGCCGCCAGCAAAAGCGAAAAGCTCGCCGCCAGTAAAAGCGAAAACATCGCCGCCGGCAAAAGCGAAAAGCTCGCCGCCGGCAAGAGCGAAATTGGCGCCGCCAGCGACAGCACGAAGATCGACGCCACTCTGGTGCGGGAAATCGCCAATCTGCTGAGTGAAAGCGATCTCACCGAAATCGAGGTGGAAAAAGGCGATCTGCGCATCAGGGTCGTGCGGCAGACTTCTTTCGTCTCTCCGGCTCAGGCTTATGCCCCGGCCTATACGCCAGCGGCTGCGGTCGCGCCCGTCGCCGGGCCTGGCGATTCCCTGGCGCCCGCCGAAGCCCACGCCGCGGCCGACATCCTCAAATCGCCTATGGTTGGCACGGCCTATCTGCGGCCCAGCCCCGACGCCAAGCCCTTCATCGAAATCGGAACCCATGTTTCCTCCGGCCAGAAAGTGCTGCTGGTCGAGGCCATGAAGACCTTCAACGATATTGTCGCGCACAAGAGCGGAGCGATCACAGCCATATTGATCGAAGACGGCCAGCCCGTCGAATATGGCCAGCCGCTTCTCGTGATCGCCTGAGAGGCGTCATGTTCGAGAAGATTCTCATCGCCAATCGCGGCGAAATCGCTCTGCGCATCCTCCGCGCAGCGAAAGAACTCGGGATCGCCACCGTCGCGGTCCATTCGACGGTCGACGCCGACGCCATGCACGTCAAGCTGGCCGACGAATCGGTGTGCATCGGCCCGGCGCCGGCCAAGGATTCCTATCTCAACATCCCGGCCCTGCTCGCCGCCTGCGAAATCACCGGCGCCGACGCCATCCATCCCGGCTATGGCTTTCTCTCGGAGAACGCCAAATTCGCCGAAATCCTGCACGACCACGACATCGCCTTCATCGGCCCGAGCCCTGAACATATCCGCATCATGGGCGACAAGATCGAGGCCAAGCGCACGGCCCGCGCCTTGGGCATTCCCTGCGTGCCGGGCTCGGAAGGCGGCATCACCGATGACGAAGAGGCCATGCGCGTCGCCAACGGGATCGGCTTTCCAGTGCTGGTCAAGGCGGCGGCGGGGGGCGGCGGACGCGGCATGAAGGTGGCGCGCACGGCGGCAGACCTCTCCGACGCCCTGACCTCGGCGCGTACCGAAGCCAAGGCGGCTTTCGGCGACGATGCGGTCTATCTGGAAAAATTCCTCGACACGCCGCGCCATATCGAAATCCAGATTCTCGGCGACGGCCAGGGCAACGCCGTCCATATCGGCGAACGCGACTGTTCGCTGCAGCGGCGCCACCAGAAAGTGCTGGAGGAGACGCCCTCGCCGGCGCTCAACCAGGACGAGCGCAGCCGCATCGGCGAAATCTGCGCCGCGGCCATGCGCAAATTGCGCTATTCAGGCGCCGGCACCATCGAGTTCCTTTATGAGGACGGCGAGTTCTATTTCATCGAAATGAACACCCGCATCCAGGTCGAGCACCCGATCACCGAAATGATTTCCGGCCTCGACCTGCTGGTCGAGCAGATCAAGATCGCCAGCGGCGCGCCGCTCGGCTTCACCCAGGCCGATCTGGAATTGCGCGGCCACGCCATCGAATGCCGCATCAACGCCGAACATCCGGCGACTTTCCGGCCCTCGCCGGGAAAAATCCTCTATTATCATCCGCCGGGAGGCGTCGGCGTGCGCGTCGATTCCGCCGTCTATCAAGGCTATACGATCCCGCCCAATTACGATTCGCTGGTCGGCAAGCTGATCGTCTACGGACGCACCCGCAACGAGGCTCTTATGCGCTTGCGCCGAGCCTTGGACGAGTTCATCGTCGACGGCATCGACACCACCCTGCCGCTGTTTCGCAACCTGGTGCGCAATTCCGACATCCAGGACGGCGCCTATGACATTCATTGGCTGGAGGCTTTTCTCGCCAATGGCGGCATGGACGACGTGAGCTCTTGAAGCCATCGCGCTTCGCTTCAGCCTTGGTTCTCGTGCTGGCGGCTTGCGCCGCGCCGTGGTTTTTCTGGCCGCGATCCTCAGCCCCGCCCGCGCTGATCGAAGGCCTGTCCGACGATGGGCTGCGGGGCGCGCCCTGCCCGGCTCGCTCGCTTTACGAACAGGACGCGCGCCGGAAACAGGGCGTACGGCCGCCCGCGCAACTCGGCGAAAGGCTGCGAGGGAAATTTCCGCTCGGCGCCGATGCTTCCGCGCTGGCGACCGAATTGGCGGCGGAAAATTTCGAAAGATTCGTCCCCTGCCCCAATGACGAAAGCGTCTTCGGCGCGCGCTGGCTCAGCCCGAACTGGGGCCACGGCGACGCCTATGTCTATTGGCGCACGGACGACAACAACCGCCTGATTTTTCTCGACGGACACGTCAGCCGGACGAATTGAGCCGCGGACAAAAACGCCGCGAAAAAGATCGCGGCGTTTCAAATCTCGGACATCGCATGCGAGAGCGCCAGCAGCGCTCAATACTTGGCGACAACGGGGGCCAGCGGCTCGGGGCCGAAGTGGTAATTCAACCCGAGGCGAATGACATTGAAAGCGGTAATCTGGCAGACGCCGTAGGGAGCCGGGCCGGTAACGCTGGTGATGTAACGCGGAAACGTGTGCTCCAGATGCGCATAGAGATATTCGGCGCTAACCGACCACCTGTAATTAAAGGCATATTCGACACCGCCGCCGACGGAATAACCGGGAAGCACGGTGTTTCCTTGCGCCAGGGTCGCGGAAACGGTGGCCGGCCCGAGAATGCCATAGCCGTCGAAGCTTTTGGGATAGACCCCGCCGGCATAAGCGAGGCCGCCGGTTCCGTAGAGGAGCCAATTATCGAACGTATAGCCGAAGCGCAGCCGCACTGTGCCGAAAAGCCCCCCCTCTGTACTTCCGACACCCCGGCTCGCGCTCATCGGACCGAGATAACCAATATCGGCGACCCCACCGAGAAGGATATGGTTGGTCGCCATCCAGTTGTAACCAGCGCCCACGCCGCCGGTAAAAGTGGTTCCGGTCACGGGGACGGGGTCGGCAAATTGCGTCGCGCCAATGCCTACGCCGGCCATGCCGCCGACAAACAAGCCGCCCCAGGGGGATGGGGGGACGCCCGGATCGACAAACACGGGCGGGCTTTTGGTGGAAGGCAGGTCGGTGGCAAGGGCCGGGACGACGGACGACGCCAGCAGCGCAGCCGCAACGAGTTGGTATTTCTTCATATTTGCGCCCCGAATGTGCACGCAGCCAAACTGATGTAGTGCAAGAAAAGCGAACTTGCTTTCCCTTACGGTAAGCGTTGAATTTTTGAGCGGTCAAGCTTATTCGCCGCCGGATCGAGCGGATATGTATTTTTCGGTCTTGTGTTGCAGATTTACATGGTTAATCAAGCAATCGCGATCCTGCCTGCTTTGCGGAGTCCCGCTAGACACGGCGGCGCCTGCGACCTTTTGGCTTGGGACATTCGCGTCACTCAAAATTGTTTGGCAATGATTCAAACGTAGCAAATCCGCCCGGCGTCAAGGTAAAATCGCGCACTTGTTTCGCCGGGCCGCCGGGACGACAATAAAACATGCATTCGCCGCCGCCAAAACCCGATCCAGTCACCGCTAGCATCCTCCTGCGGGCCTATGCCGCCGGCCTGTTTCCTATGGCCGAGGACGCGGAAGACGAACATCTGCACTGGTTCGATCCGAACCATCGCGGTATCTTTCCGCTCGACGGGCTGATCGTCTCCAAGAGCCTGGCCAAGACGATTCGCGCCCGGCGTTTCCAGATCAAGGTCGACCATGATTTCGACGGCGTGCTCGCCCATTGCGCCGCCAGCCTGCCGGGCCGAGAAAAGACCTGGATCAACAAGCGCATCGCAAAACTGTTCGCCGAACTATTCGACCAGGGCTTTGTCCACTCGGTGGAGGCCTGGCGAGACGGCGAAATGGTTGGTGGCCTTTATGGCCTGGCGCTCGGGGGCGCCTTTTTCGGCGAGAGCATGTTCCACACCGCCACCGACGCTTCAAAAGTCTGCCTGACCTATCTTTTTGCGCGGCTGCGGCGCGGCGGCTTTTCGCTGCTCGACACGCAATTCCTGACGCCACATCTGGAAAGCCTGGGCGCGATAGAAATTTCGCGCGCCGACTACCGACGGCGGCTGGACGCGGCGCTGGAGCGTCACGGCGACTTCCGGGCGCTGGAAGTCTGCGATGACGCGCCCGAAACCATCCTGGCC
>NZ_JBKQOU010000250.1:0-25852 GCF_052145335.1 Rhodoblastus sp. | reverse complement strand
GGCGAGTCGCTCGCCGTCGACGCGGTGATCATGGAATTCGCCTGATTTTCGTAGCGCGTTAAGGTTCAAACGCCAGTCCTGGCAATGGGGCTGGCGTTTTTTTTCGCGGCGCCGCAAACTGACTTTTTCGTCGTCGCGGGGTCGCCAGTTTCGACAAAAAGGGCGGCGTCGGACTGCGATTTGAGGACCGTTTCATGGCGTGGAATTTTTATTTCAAGGATCGCTCGGGCGCGCAGAATGGCCCCGTCTCGCTCGAAGAACTCACGACTTTGGCCAAATCTGGGCGGATTGCGCCTGACAGTCTGGTTTGGGCCGAAGGCGGCGAAGCCATGGCCGCAGCGAAACATCCCGAACTCACCGCGATTTTCGCCCAAATCGCTGCGGCGCCGGCGGCGGCCTCCGGGCCTTTGCAACCGTCCTTTCCTGTCTGGGAGCTGTTCTGGCGCTCCATCGTATTCGCTTTCGCCATCCTCCTGATCGTTCCCGCGCCCTGGGCTGGTTTGTGGTTCTATCGCTGGCTGGCGGAACATGTCGCTTTGCCGGGTGGTCGCCGGCTGTCGCTCGAAAGCTCGCTCGGTCAATGCTGGTATATTTTCGCCGGCATGGGCCTTGCCGGAAGCCTTGGCTATTTCTTGCCGCACGATCAACCGCAGGAGCTGCTGGTTGCGCAGATCATCGTGCTGGTGCCGATCGCATGGCTCTCGGTGCGGTTGGTCGACTGGTTTTGCCGCGCTTTACGGGTTGAGTCGGGCGGGCTTTCGCTGGCCTTCGAGGGCGGAATCCTACCTTATTTCGGCTGGATCTTAATGCTGGAGCTGTTGCCAGAGGTTTCCGCATTTGTTTACCTCGGAGCCTTCGCCGTTATGTTTATCAACACGGCTTGGGCCTTTTTCGGTGCGATGTTGCTGCTGGCCGTTTCGATCTCAGCCCTGATTGGCTGGCCCTGGGTGCTGAAATATCAGATGCGGTGGCTGTGCTCCAAAGTCGTCGGCACACATGCTTTCGAATTCGTCGGCACAGGCTGGAATCTGCTCTGGCGCCTTTTCGTCGTCCTCTTCGCCTTCTCCTTTCTTCTGCCAGCTCCCTGGGCTTTGCGCTGGTTTGTGGAATGGTTTGTTTCGCAGATCGTCGTCACGCCGCGCGCGGCGGCCGGCGCTGAGGCGATGCAAGCGGCGGCTTGACCGCGTCGCTGCCGTCGCCTTAACAAAAGCAGGCGGGCAGGGCCGCGCGAATCGAGCTGTTTTCCCGCCGAGATCGGATTTTATGTCCGCGCAGGCGCGCGATTTCGGTGCGCATCCTGGCGTCGCGTTACGACGCTGGCCCAGCGAAAAGCGAGGTCTGACTTTGCCGCTTACCTTCGCCTATGGTTCGAACATGGACGCGCAAGCCATGGCTTCGCGCTGCAAGGCCGCGCGGCTGATCGGGCGGGCGCGCCTGCCGGGCCATCGCGTCGCGCTGATGCCGGACGGTTTCGCGACGCTCGTCCGCGACAAGGGCGCGACCGCGCAAGGCGTGTTGTGGGATTTGAGCTTTGGCGATCTCGCCGCGCTCGACCGTTACGAAGGCGCGGCTTATGTGAAAATCACCCAGCCGGTCCTTCGCGACGGCGGCTCTCCCGTCCGCGCTCTGGTCTATATCGGCAAGCCGGGCCTGGGGCTCGGGCGCGCGCCGGCGGATTACATGAGCCGGATCGTCGCGGTCGCGCGCGAAATCGGGCTGACGCCGGATTATGTCGATATTCTGCGCCGCCTGGCCGGAGAGACTCCCGAACCCGCCCCGCGCTTCCGCGCTATCAAAAACCCGCAAATCCTGTGAGCAGGCCCATGTCCGACGCGCCGCAAATCTTTCGCGACATCGCCTCAATGCGCCACGCCGTGGCCCAATGGCGCGCCGCGGGCGAAAAAATCGCTCTTGTTCCAACCATGGGCGCCCTGCACGCCGGCCATATTTCGCTTGTTGAGGCGGCCCGCAAAAAGGCGCGGCGGACGATCGTGTCGATTTTCGTCAATCCCACGCAATTCGCGGCAGGCGAGGATTTTTCCGCCTATCCGCGCACTTTCGACGCCGATCTGGCCAAATTGGCGGAAGCGCGGGCCGACGGCTGTTTCGCGCCTCAGGCTCGCGAAATCTATCCGGAAGGATTTTCGACCAAGGTTACGCCCGGCGGCCCGGCCTTGGCCGGGCTTGAGGACCGGTTCCGCCCCGATCATTTTCCCGGCGTGGCTTTGGTGGTGGCGAAACTGCTCAATCAGGCGCAGGCCGATTTCGCTTTTTTCGGCGAGAAGGATTTTCAGCAACTCGCCGTCATCCGCCGCATAGTCGCCGATCTCGATATTCCGACGCGGATTTTCGGCGTCGAAACGCTGCGCGAGGCGGACGGCCTCGCCCTGTCCTCGCGCAACATCTATCTGGAGGCCGAAGAGAGAGCGCAGGCGCCGCTGCTCGCCCGCATCCTGAACGAGACGGCGGCGGCGATCCGTTCGGGCGCCGCGCCTGAGGAAGCGGCGGCGCAGGCGTCGGCAAAACTCGGCTCGGCAGGTTTCGCCGTCGACTATCTGGAGGCGCGCCAGGCTGAAACCCTGGCGCCCATCGCCTCGCGCGAGGAGGGTCCGATCCGCCTGCTGGTCGCGGCCAGGCTCGGCAAGACGCGGCTGATCGACAATATTCTCGTCTAGCCGACGATACGGCGGCTCAGCGTCATCACAGCCAGTTCGGTCCGGCTGCGGGCGTTGAGTTTTTCCAGAATGCGGCTGACGTAGTTCTTCACCGTGCCTTCGGCGAGTTTCAGCTTTCCTGCAATCTCCCGGTTGCCCTTGCCCGCGACGACCAACCGCATGATGTCGTTCTCGCGATCGGTCAGAGTTCCTCCGGCCTCGTCGGAGGCGGTGTCGGGGCGAAGCGGGCGCACCCGGCGGAATTCGTCGAGCAATTTGCGCGCGACATCGGGCGCCAGGCGCGACTGGCCGCGCGACACCGCCCGAATCGTCTCCCGAATTTCGTTTTCATCGGCGTCCTTGGGCAGCCAGGCTTGGGCGCCGGCCGAAATGGCGTCGAAAAGGACATCGTCGGCGTTGAAGCGCGTCAGGAGGATGACTTGCGCGGCCGGACAATCCCTGACGATCTGCTGCATCGCTGCGATGCCGTTGAGGCGCGGCATCCCGACGTCCATCAGCACGATATCTGGCATCCAGCGACGCGCCGCCTGTACTGCCTCGGCGCCGTCGGCGGCTTCTGCGACAATCGCGAAATCCGGCTCGAGGGCCAGCATCGAGGCCAAAGCGCGACGGACCAGCGGCTGATCTTCGGCGATCAGGATGCGAAGTGGATTTTTATTTTGCAATGAAGTTCCCCCGCCGAAATTGAGACGACGCCTTCAGTTGGCCACTACATCACTATCTGCAAACCAGCTCCTGCTACGGCGTTGGTCCGACGAACGAAAAGCCCGCGACCTGCGTCGGCTGATATCCGGGCCGATCGATGGATCGAAGTTTTTCCAAGGCAAAGCTAGCGGTTTCGCCAATCAATTGCAACTTGTGGATTGCAGTGCGCTGTCGGCGCCGCCAACCTGCGTCAGGCGCTGCGAATAGTTTTAAAAATTATGCTGCACGCGGATGCGGCCCGACCATTCGTTGGCGGCGGGCCAGGCGGGAGCGCTGGGCTGCTGTGGACCGGCCGGGGCCAAGCCTGCGCCCTTGCCCTGGGTAAAAGCGAGTTCGCCACCGACCATCAGGTTCTTCAAGGGCGTCCAGGTCAGGTTGGCGCCGACCGAGGTCTCGCGGTAATTGCTGGCGCCGGCGACGCCGGGCGCGCCGGTCCGCGCCGCTTCGGTATAATTCATGCCGAAAAAGCTGGCGAACAGCGATGAGGAGACGGTCGGGGTCCAGAAATGCTTGAAGGCCGCGATCACGGCATAGCCGGACGACTGGTCGCAATGGCCGAAGGGCTGCGCCGTGGTGACGCAATCGTAGTCATAGCTGGTCAGGCCCGGCGCCGCGCCCAGGCGGGGACTGGCGATGCCGGGATGGCTGGGATCGTTGACGCCGGCGAACAAGGGCTGGTTGTCGCCGGTGAGGTAAGCGGACGCGCCGCGTGCGTAAGTCGCCTGCAGGATCATGGCGTCGGCGTCGGACAGATTGGGCAGGTTGACCTTGAGCCCTCCCTGCGCTGCAAAGCCCCATTGCGTCGAGGCGCTGGCGTCGGGCTGGCCGGGCGCCACCGATTCCGGCGCGGCGTAGCGGGTTCGCAATTCATGCGCCGCGCCGCTGAGTTGCGCCGCGCCGAACGGGCCTTCGACCCGCAAGGCGGCGACGGGATCGGGAAATTGGGCGCCGGAATAATCGGCGGAAGCGTTGGCGTTGATCGCCTGCCCGATGAGATTGCGCCGCTCGCGATTGTTTTCCAGCGCCAGCGCCGCCATCACGCCCGGCGTCGGCTGGAAGCGATAGGCCAGCATTTCGGTATGGGCGTTCGAGCCGCGCAGCGGCATGATGTTATAGGCGTCGGCATAGAAATCGAAGATCGACTGGGAGCGTCCCGCCGTCCAGCCGGCAAATTGCAGCCACGCCTGGTCGAGCCGGGTGAAATTGAGCCAGGCGTTGGGGTCGTAGCCGCTCAGGTTGGCCTGCGGACTGTAGATTCCAGCGTGGTTGGGCGACAAAAGCCCGGCGCCGAAAACCGTGGTGGCGGCGACATAGCCGGCGACTGGCCCGGCCTCGGTCGGAAACTGGGCGCCAATGTTCACGCCGCCGCCAAAGCCGCCGCCGACGGAGGAGGGGGTCGGCGCATGCGATGCCGCGTTAAGCGGCGCGCCTGGATTGGGCGTGAAGGCCGAGAGTGGAACATGGCGCAGGTAGAGATCGGAAAATACCGTGCCGCCGAATCGCAGGCAGACGTCCGAGCCGGGCAAGGTGAAATAGCCGGCGCCATAGGCGTCGCAGGTTTGGGCGTAGGAGATCGGGGCGGGTTCGGACGTGACGGGGCGATCCGCGCCCCTTGCGGAAAGCGCGGTGAAAAGAGGCGACGCCAGTAGTGCAACGCCGAGAATCCGGCCCAGGCCGAACGTCATTCAAAACCTTTGCCGACTGCTTCCCGTTCGCTCGTTTTGAGCTTTGCCGGGGCAACAGAACACTAACGACCACGTCCGGCCCCTTTTTCGCGGGCATCGATGCCCGCGAAAAGAATGCCGTCGAGCCTAATATAACATCGAATAAGGCTATTTCCGGCGGCGGCTTACGCCATATCCGGTTCTTCGTCCTTCTGTTGCGCTTCCGCAACAGCCACGGCGGTCATGTTGACCACGCCCCGCGCGGTAATCGATGGGGTGAGGATATGCACCGGCCGCGCCGCGCCGAGAAGGATGGGGCCGACCGGCAAGGCGTCGGCCATCATCTTGGTCATCTGGAAGGCGATATTGGCGGCCGACAGATCGGGCATGATCAGCACGTTGGCTTCGCCCTTCAGCCGCGAATTGGGCATTACCCGATTGCGGATCTCCTGCGACAGGGCGGTGTCGGCCTGCATTTCGCCGTCCACTTCGAGATCCGGCGCATTGGCGCGGATCATCTCCACCGCCGCCCGCATTTTCAATGCCGAAGGCGCGTCGTCGGTGCCGAAATCGGAGTGCGAGACCAGCGCGATTTTCGGCGTCAGGCCGAAGCGGCGGACATGGACGGCGCAGAGCAGGGCGGTTTCGGCGATTTCCGCCGCCGTGGGATTAAGCCGCACATGGGTGTCGGCGAGGAAAAACGCGCCCTTGTTGGTGACCATCAGGCTCATCGAGGACAGGTCGCTGACGCCGGGCGCGACGCCGATAATATCCTTGACGTAGCGCAGCCGCGACACGAATTTGCCGCCAAGGCCGCAAATCAGCGCGTCGGCCTCACCGCGCTTGACCGCCAGCGCGCCGATCACCGTATTATTGGTGCGAACCAGCGTGCGCGCGGTGGCGGGATTGATGCCGCGCCTTCCAGCGACCGCAAGCAGAGTGGCGACATAATCATTGTAACGCGGGTCGTTTTCCGGGTCGACCAGCTCGAAATCCTGATCGATCCGCAGCGACAGGCCGAAAGTGTTCAGCCTTTTCTCGACCACCGCGCGGCGCCCAATCAGGGTCGGCCGGGCGATGTCCTCTTCCACCACCGACTGCACCGCGCGAAGAATCCGCTCGTCCTCGCCATCGGAATAGACCACGCGTTTCGGGGAGGCCTTGGCGGCGTGCATCAGCGGCTTCATGATGAAGCCGGAGCGAAACACCGTCCGCTCCAGTTGTTCCTGATAGGCGTGGAAATCGACGATCGGGTTTTTCGCCACGCCGCTGTCCATCGCCGCCTTGGCGACCGCGGGCGCGATGCGCAGGATCAGCCGCGGATCGAAAGGCGAGGGAATCAGCGAATTCTTGCCATAAAGCGGCGCGACGCCGCCATAGGCGCGAGCGACCACGTCCGAAGGCGTCTCGCGGGCCAAGGCGGCGATGGCGTCCACGGCGGCGAGTTTCATCTCCTCGTTGATCGTCGTCGCGTGGACGTCGAGCGCGCCGCGGAAAATATAGGGGAAGCACAGGACGTTGTTGACCTGGTTGGGATAATCCGAGCGACCGGTGCACAGCATGGCGTCCGGGCGCACGGCGAGGGCGTCTTCCGGCGTGATTTCGGGGTGTGGATTGGCCAGTGCGAGAATGAGCGGCGTCGCCGCCATGCTCTTGACCATTTCCTGCTTCAGCACGCCGCCCGCCGAGAGGCCGAGAAACACGTCGGCGCCGTCGATGACTTCGGCCAGGGTCCGTGCTGAAGTCTCCTGCGCGAAAGTCTCCTTCAGCGGGTCCATCAGCTTGTTGCGGCCCTTGAAGACGACGCCTTCGAGATCGGTGACAAAGATGTTTTCGCGCCGCGCCCCGAGCGCGACCAGCAGGCCGAGACAGGCCAGCGCCGCCGCGCCGGCGCCGGAGGCGACGATCTTCGCCTCGTTGATTTTCTTGCCCGCCAGTTGCAGGCCATTGCGCACGGCGGCTGCGACGATGATGGCGGTGCCGTGCTGGTCGTCGTGGAATACCGGAATGGACATGCGCTGCCGCAGCAGGCGCTCGACCTCGAAACATTCCGGTGCCTTGATGTCCTCCAGGTTGATGCCGCCGAAGGTCGGCTCCAGCGCGGCGATGGCGTCCACCAGCTTTTCGACGTCATGGCCGGCCATTTCGAGGTCGAACACGTCGATGCCGGCGAATTTCTTGAACAGGACCGCTTTGCCTTCCATCACCGGCTTGGCCGCGAGCGGGCCGATATCGCCGAGGCCGAGCACGGCGGTGCCATTGGTGATGACCGCGACGAGATTCTGCCGGATGGTGTAATCGGCGGCGCGGGCGGGATCTTCGGCTATGGCGAGGCAGGGCGCGGCGACGCCGGGCGAATAGGCGAGCGCCAGGTCGCGCTGGTTGCCCAGCGGCTTGGTGGCGTGAATCTCCAGTTTTCCAGGGGTTGGACAGGAATGGTAGATCAGCGCGCCCGATTGCATGTCGGACGAAAGACGTTCGGTCATGGCCGATCTCCCAATAGTGCTGTTGTGGACATTGTTCGAATCAGTCTAGCGCGCGTCCTTGACGGTTCGCTACTATCTGGAGCCATTTCCAGTCTGATAAAATCAGATTGGCCCAATTCTGTCATTTTACGCGATTTCTTCACGCGAATCCGCTGTCCACTTTAAAACGCTTTATTAGCGTTCAAGGCTTGCCAACAGGCGCCGCAGTGACGTCGAGGCGGGCCACAAAGGCCATCGGATCGGTTATATGCAGCAGATCCGCGAGCTTCAGCGGCCCATCCTTGCCCTTGACGCGCAAGGTCAGGGTCTTTGGGTCTACGATGAAGCGGTCCACCGCCCGCGCTGTCACGCCGATCGCCGGAGCGCCGGAAAACAGCAGCGGCGCCTGCGAAACCACGCCGCGCCATTGCGCCTTGACCTGATCTGGACTTTGGCCCTGGCTCAGCGCGACGAAGGCGACGATCTTGTCGAATAATCCGGAGTTGGTCACGTCGATCTGCGCCCAATCGATATTCGCCGCCTGCACGGCCTGTTCGCGGGCCTCCTTGTCGCCAAGGAAAGCGGTTTTATCCAGGCCGGAAAACTGGCTGCTGAAGGCGATCTTGCCGATCTGGCGCAGATCGAATGAATAGTCCGCCAGCTTGTAGGTTTTCGCGGCGGCGTCATAGGCTCCGGAGACATGGGCGTCGGCGGAGACCTCCGGATAGCCGAAAGCGGTCAAGGTCGTACCGCCCTTGGATTGCGGCGGCATTTTCACCGAAAGGTCGTTGAAGCGGGCGTCGATGGAGAGCTGCGCGCCGTCGGCGTCGAAAGTCTGGTCGACCTGGGACAGGCCGGCGTGCATCAGGATGCGGTTGCCGCCGGGGGCGCCCGCTGGCGTGCCCTTGTCGACCACGGAAACCTCGCCGCCGTCCCAATTCAGATGGGCGAAACGGTAAGTGGGCAGGCCGAGGTCCGCGCCGCGCAGGGCCGCCGCGAAGCCGGGCAGGGACAGGTTCTGGAAGCGGAGCGCGCCGGAATGGAGCGTGGCGTCGCCGCTGTCGTCGGGCATCACGCCATCGACCGAAGCCAAAGTGAGCGAATCGGCGCCTCCCTTGGCGATATTGTCTGCGACGAGGTCATGCAGGATATAATGGTCACCGCCCGCGGTGAGGATTTCAGTTTCGGGAATCTTCATCTGCTTCGCAGTCAGACGCTCAAGCAGCGCCCCGGCTTCCTCGCGCGTAAGGGCGCCTGAAAACAGGCTGGCGGCTTCCGACTGGCTCAGGTTGCAATCGGTCAAAAGGACATTCTTGAACGTGACCTTGCCCTTTTCGCCCGCGGCGAGAACCGCCTGGTCGAGCGTAATATCGGCGGCGCGCGCCGGCGCGGCGGCAAGGAGAAGGCAGGACAAGGCGATCGCGGCGCGAAAGTGAAGCGGCATGAATGGACTCCAAAGAGCGGCAGGGTGCGCGGATTCTTTGCTTTTGCCAAGCGCGGTTTACGCGCCATGAGCAAGCGCGGTTTACGCGCCATGACTTGGCGGTGACGAGAAGGATGGACCAAATCTTGCGTCAAAATTCCGGCGGTGGAGTGGAAAGTTCGGTCAAAACGACTATTTTGCGCCATCGAAGACAATTCTGGAGAAATGGGCAATGGTCGAAATCGTCACGCGGGAAGAATTGAAACAGGGTTTGGCCGACGGTTCGATCACGCTGATCGATGTGCGCGAGCCCAACGAATATGCCGCCGGCCATATACCCGGCGCGATCCTGCTGCCGCTGTCGCGTTTCGATCCGGCGCTGCTGCCGAACGAGCCGGGGAAGCGCGTGGTGTTCAGCTGCCGCTCCGGACAGCGGACACAGCGGGCCATTGAAATGGCGCGTCTGGGCGGCCGACGCGACGCCTGCGCCCATTACGCGGGCTCGATGAACGACTGGCTCGCCGCCGGCGAGCCAGTCGAAATGTGAGCGGGAAGAAAAACGCCGGCGCGGTCAGACCCGCGCCGTTTTCCGCGCAGCGATCGTTTCTGGAAGCGGGACTGCGGCGGGGAGCGGAATGACAGGCGCCGCCGGCGCCAGATCCTGCGGCTTGGCGCGCTCGGCCTCCAGAAGGCTCCAGTGCAGCAATTCCAGCCTGCCGTCGAAATGTTCGGCGATGGCCGTGCAGGATTCGACGAAATCGCCGGTGTTCACATAGGTGACGCCGTCGATTTCGCGGATCGCCGCGTGATGGATATGGCCGCAGACGATGCCGTCGACGCCGCGCTTGCGCGCCTCGCCGGCCAGCAGCACTTCGAAATCGCCGATGAAATTGACGGCGTTCTTGACCTTGAGCTTGGCCCATTTCGAGAAGGACCAATAGGGCAGGCCGCATTTCCGGCGGGCGACGTTGAACCAGGTATTGGTCCAGATCGCGAAATCATAGGCCCAGTCGCCGAGATGGGCGAGCCAGCGGGCGTTGCGCACCACAATGTCGAACTGGTCGCCATGGACGACCAGGAATTTCCTGCCGTCGGCGGTTTCGTGGACGACGTGATCGACCACTTCGACGCCGCCAAACTCCATGCCGAGAAATTCGCGGGCGAATTCATCGTGATTGCCGGGAACGAACACCACGCGCGTGCCCTTGCGCACCTTGCGCAGCAGCTTCTGCACCACGTCGTTATGCGCTTGCGGCCAGTGCCAGGCCTGCTTCAGCCGCCAGCCGTCGACGATGTCGCCGACCAGGAAAAGCTCTTCGGATTCGTTGTGCCTGAGAAAATCGAGCAGCAACTCAGCCTGGCAACCGCGTGTGCCCAAATGGATGTCGGAAAGGAAAAGGGTGCGGTAAAGCTTGGGCTCGTCCAATTCATTGTGCACGTCTTGCGCTTCGGTCATGATCTGCCCTGCGGTAGCGGCGATGAAAAAGCCGTTATCGACCTGATAGAAAGCCGCGTGTTAGCCTTGCCTTCTTCCACGAGCCTGCCGGACGGGGAATGCGGAAGGACGTCTGTGCAACTTGCTGACAGCTTAATATTGCGAGACGATGACGATGCTGATTTCAGTGTTCCGATGTTGATTGGCATACTGCTCAAAGTGCTCTCCACCATGGCTTTTACCGCCATGTCGATCGGCGTGCGCGCCGCGGCGCCTTCCTGCCCGATTGGCGAAATCGTGTTTTTCCGCTCGGCCTTCGCTCTGATCGTGCTGCTGGTCTGGCTCCGAATCAGCGGCGGTTTTCCCGCCCATCTGGCGACCCGCCGTCCCCTGGGCCATCTCGGCCGGGGACTTTCCGGCTCCGCGGGGATGTTCGCCAACTTTCTGGCGCTGTCCTTGCTGCCGCTCGCCGACGCCACCGCTTATTTCTATGTCTCGCCGATCTTCGTCACCCTGATCGCAGCGCTGGCGTTGCGCGAAAAGGTTCATGTCACACGCTGGGTCGCCGTGGCCATTGGCTTTGGCGGCGTGCTGGCCATGCTGTCGGACCACTTCGGGCTTGCTTTGGGCGAGGCGACTCCCGCGCAGGGCGTTGGCGCCGTCGTCGCCTTGTCGGGAGCGGCTTTCGCGGCCTTGTCGATCATCCAGACGCGGCGGCTGGCGATGTCGGAATATACAGCCGCGATCGTGTTTTATTTTACCTGTCTCACCACTTTCATCGGCGCGCTGTTGTTGGTTGTGCCGCGTTACTGGCCCGCAGGCGCCTTTGGCGCCGAATTTCTCGCCAGCCAGGCCTATGTCGCTCCTGGCGCGCGCGAATGGCTGGCGCTGGCCGCCGTCGGCGTGGCGGGCGGTTGCGCGCAGATTCTCGCCACCCAGTCCTATCGCTTCGCCGACGCTTCGCTGCTGGCCTCGTTCGATTATCTCGCCATGTTCTGGGCGCTGCTGGCTAGCCTGGCTTTGTTCGGCGAATGGCCTTCCAGCGCGGTGCTCGCGGGCGCGGCGGCCATCGCCGGCTCCGGCCTGCTCGCCATCGTCGGGGAAAGGCGGGCGCGACGAAAAAACCCGGTGATCTGAACGTTTGCGTTCGATATTCCAAACGATATTGGATATTATACCAAACAGGCAAACGCGGCTTTCGGGTTTTCAAATCATGGGCGTTGAAGGGCGGGACAAGCAGAAGGCGCTTGAGGCCGGGGCCGTGGCTCTGTCGGGGCAATTGGGCCAGACCGTGCAGCGGCTTCGCAAGGCCTATAATCTGTCGCTGTCGGAATTGTCCGAGCAATCCGGCGTCGCCAAGTCGATCATCAGCCAGATCGAGCGCAACGAGACCAATCCGACTTTGGCGACGATCTGGCGGCTGGCGCAGGCGCTGGACGTGTCGATCGAGCGGGTGCTGCGCGAGCGCGACGATTCTGCCTTCATCGAGAAGATTTCACGCGGCGACACGCCGATTCTGGTTTCCGACGACGGCAAGTGCCGCCTCGCCATCACCGGCTGGATCAAGACGGTGGAATGGCTGCAATGCTATGATTTTATCGCCGAACCGGGCGGGGTGCTGGCATCCGACGCGCATCAGCGCGGCGCGGTGGAATCCCTCTCGGCGATCGAGGGCGAATTGCAGGTGGAAGTCGGCGGCGAGACCGATTTCCTGCGCGCTGGCGAGACCCTGCGCTATCGCGCCGACCGCCCGCATCTGATCCGCAACGCTGGAGAAACGCCGGCAAGGGCGGTGATGATCTGCATATTGAAAGCGGCGGCGATGGAGTGAATGGGTGGGCTCACCCCCACAGCGCCCTCTCGGGCGGATAGACCGTCGATCCCTCATAACGCAACCCCTCCGGCCGGTCCTGCGCCAGCAGCAACGGGCCGTCGAGATCGACGAAACGCGCCCGACCCGTGAGCAGCAGGGCCGGGGCCATGGCCAGCGACGAGGCCACCATGCAGCCGACAAACAGGCCGAAACCCAGGTTCGAAGCCGCATTAGACAAGGCCAGCGCCTCGGTCAGGCCGCCGGTCTTGTCGAGCTTGATATTGATCAGGTCGTATTTTTCCCGCAGTTCCGCCAGGCCGTGGCGGTCGTGGACGCTTTCGTCGGCGCAGACCGGAACCGGCCAGCGCCGCCCGACCAGTGCGGAATCCTCGCGGGCGGGCAGGGGTTGTTCGACCAGGGCGACGCCGTTTTGCGCGCAGGCGTCGAAATTCGCCTCCAGATTTTCGGGCCGCCACGCTTCGTTGGCGTCGACGATCAATTCCGCCTCGGGCGCCGCCGCCCGCACCGCCTCCAGCCGCGCCGCGTCGCCTTCTCCCGCCAGCTTGATTTTCAGCAAGGGCCGATTCGCCGCCTCGGCCGCCGCCCGCGCCATCGATTCCGGCGTCCCGACCGACAGGGTGTAAGCGGTGACGCAAGGCGCGAGACGATGCAGCCCGGCAAGCTGGCTGGCCGGAACGCCGGATATCTTCGCGTCCAAGTCCCACAGGGCGCAATCGAGAGCATTGCGCGCGGCGCCCGCCGGGAGCAGGCTTTGCAAGGCGAAGCGGTCGGCGCCGGCTTCGAGTTCGCGCCGGAC
Organism: Rhodoblastus sp.; assembly: GCF_052145335.1. Taxonomy (GTDB): domain Bacteria; phylum Pseudomonadota; class Alphaproteobacteria; order Rhizobiales; family Beijerinckiaceae; genus Rhodoblastus. The sequence goes on along the minus strand of NZ_JBKQOU010000250.1, from coordinate 12,855 downwards.
CGATTCGATCGCCGCCACGACGCTTTCAACGCTTTCGCCATAGCGCGCATAGGGTGTGCATTCGCCGCGCCCAAGCCATGATTTTTCGCGCAAGGTCGCGACGACGACGACCGCCTCGGTCTTGGCGCCGCGCGCGATGACGAAGGCGTTTTTCAACGCGAATCGTTCGACGCGGATGTCGAGCCGGCGGATGGGAGATGCGCTCATGACATTTGGCTTTTGCCTAAAAGGCTTGGCAAGGGTATTCAGACACTCCGTTCAGCAAAAGCAGAAACGCGCGAAATGTCCAGATCCGCCTTCGCAGCCCCGGGCTTTTCGGTTGAAAAGGACGGCCCCAATATCCGCATCGCCTTGCGCGGCGCCTGGACCATCGCGGCCTCGCGCGCGCTGGAGCAGAGCGCCGACGCCCTCGGCCGGGCCGCCAAAGGCGCAGAAAATGTGGCGATCGATTTCGCCGGCGTCACCCGGCTCGATACGGCCGGCGCCTGGCTGATCGACAAGGCCAGGAGCAAGATGGCTGCGGCGGGCGCTGCGGCCGAATATGCCGCCATTTCGCAGGACCAGCGCATTTTGCTGGGCGAGGCGGCCTATGCCCCGTCGCCGGAAGTGAAGCCCCTGCGGCTGAATCTTCTGGTCAGCTTTCTCGCAGGCTTCGGTTTCTGGGCTCTCGACATCTTCAGGCAGATAGTCGCCGGCGTGGCTTTTCTCGGCGAACTGGTCGTCGAAGGCACGAGGGTGGTGTTCAATCCGAAACTCGCCCGGCCGACTTCGCTGGTCTATCACCTCGAAACCTTCTCCATTCGCGCCGTGCCGATCATTGTGACGATCAATTTCCTGGTCGGCTGCATCGTCGAGCAGCAGGGCATTTTCCAGCTCCGGCGTTTCGGCGCCCCGGTCTATGCGATCGATCTCATCGGCGTGCTGGTGCTGCGCGAACTCGGCGTGCTCCTGACCTCGATCATGATCGCGGGCCGTTCCGGATCGGCGATCACCGCCGAAATCGGCTCGATGAAAATGCGCGAGGAGATCGACGCCTTGCGGGTGATGGGCATGTCGCCGATCGACGTGCTGATCCTACCCCGCCTGGTGGCGCTGATCATCGCCTTGCCGCTGCTGACTTTTTTGGGCGACATGGCGGCGCTGGGCGGCGGCATGCTGACCGCATGGCTTTACGAGGGCATCAGCCCGGTGTCCTTCGCCAATCGCCTTCAGGACGCCATTGGCCTCAACACTTTTCTCGTCGGCCTGATCAAGGCGCCGTTCATGGCGCTGGTGATCGGCATGATTGCCTCGATCGAAGGTTTCAAGGTGCAGGGCTCGGCGGAATCGCTTGGGCGGCGGGTGACGGATTCTGTGGTCAACGCCATATTCATGGTGATTTTCGTCGATGGCCTCTTCGCCATTTTCTTCGCCAGCATTCATTACTGAGGCGCCGATGGAGGAAAGTGACAGCAACCTGATCATTCGCGTCCGCGACCTCCATGTCGGATTTGGACCGCATATGGTGCTGAACGGGCTCGATCTTGACGTCAAGGCCGGCGAGGTCATGGGCTTTGTCGGCGGCTCCGGCCAGGGCAAATCCGTGCTGACCCGGACCATTCTTGGGCTGCTCAAGAAAACTTCCGGCGAAATCGACGTTTTCGGCGAGAATCTCGACAGTCTGTCGCCGGAAGAGCACCGTGTGCTGGAGCGGCGATGGGGCGTGCTGTTCCAGAGCGGCGCGCTGTTTTCGGCCCTCACCGTCAAGCAGAACATCCAGGCGCCGATGCGCGAATATCTGGCGCTGTCGCAGGGGACGATGGACGATTTGGCGATGCTGAAGCTCAGGCTGGTCGGCCTGCCTCCCGACGCGGCGGACAAAGTTCCCTCCGAACTCTCTGGCGGCATGGTCAAGAGAGCGGCGCTCGCCCGCGCTCTGGCTCTCGATCCGGAGCTTCTGTTCCTCGACGAGCCGACCTCCGGCCTCGATCCGATCGGCGCGGCGGATTTCGACGACCTGATCTCGACCTTGCAGAAAACCCTGGGCCTTACGGTGTTCATGGTCACCCACGATCTCGACAGCCTTTATTCGATATGCGACACCATCGCGGCTTTGGCCGACGGCAAGGTGATCGCGTCCGGGCCGCTTTCGACTTTGCTGGCTTCGGACCATCCCTGGCTGCGATCCTATTTCCACGGCAAGCGCGCCCGGACCATCGTCAGGACCGAGGCGCGGCAAGCGCTCGATAGTCTGGCGGAAGGAGCAAGCCCATGAGCAGCCGGAAGCCTCGCGAACAGGGAGACTGCGCATGGAGACGCGCGCCAATTATGCGCTGATCGGCCTGTTCACCCTCGCGGTGATCTTCGGCGCCTTTCTATTCGTGTTCTGGTTCAAGGGCACGGGCGGCCAGATCACGTCGAAAAATTTTGTGGTGCATTTCGAAGGCTCGGTTTCCGGGCTTTCAAACGGCAATTCGGTGCTTTTCGACGGTCTCAAGATCGGAGAGGTCACCGAACTTAGCCTGATGCCCGACGATCCCAGCCGGGTTTATGCACGAATCAGGGTCGATTCTCGCGCGCCGGTGAAAACCGACACCAGGGCGCAACTCGAAACCGGCGGTTTGACCGGCTACGCCTCGATCGCCCTGCAGGGCGGCAGCGCGGACGCTCCAGCTTTGCCGGAAAACGGCGTGATCAACGCCTCGCCATCGCAGATGGCGCAACTCCTCAAGACGGCGCAGGAAATCACCGTCAAGGCCAACGCCTTTCTCGATAACGCCAACAAGCTGGTCGAAGACAATGCCCCGGCGGTCAAGGCATCGGCGACCAATATCCAGACCTTGACCGGCGCCCTGGCCGATAGTTCGGGCAATTTACGCAAGGCCATCGACAGCATCGATCCGGACAAAGTCCATTCCATCGTCGACAATGCCGACCAGGCCATGGCCAAGGTCAACGCCCTGCTCGGCAAGGGAGAGGGCAAGGCCATGATCACGGATATTTCCGAAGCCGCGCGCTCCATCAAGAAACTGGCGGAAAACCTGACGCGATTCACCAATACCGGCCTGAAGCAATATGAAGGGCTGGCGGTGGACGGGCGCCGCACTTTGCAGAGCGTCGATCGCGCGGTGCGAACGTTGGAAAGAGACCCGCAGAGCGTCATTTTCGGTCCTAAGCCGGCGCTGCCCGAATATAGCGGACATTGAGCCTGGCTCGCCGCTTGCTTTTTCGCATCGGCTTTGGTCTTGCTGGAGCTTGCGGGAATCGGACAACGGACGGCGGGAGAATTATGCGAGGGTTTGACCGCGGCAAAGCGTCGAACAGGCTTGTAGCGGTAGCGGCCATGATATTCGCCATGGCCGGATGCGCGAGCGCGCCGCAGACATATGACCTGCGACCGGCGCCGGCCAGCGCCCACGTCTCGCGTGGTTCGATTTCCGTCGATATTCCGACCGCCGCGCCACCGCTCGATACTGACCTGATTGTCGTCCGCGAGGCAGGGGATCTGCTCTCGCGCTTACCCGACGCGCGGTGGGCGGACAGGTTGACCCTGCTGGTGCAGAGCCGAACCATCGAGACCTTCGAGAACGCCGGCCTGCTGCGCCAATTACGCTCTTCGGGAGATACGCCGTCCTATCGTCTGATGCTGGGGCTCCGGCGGTTCGATATCGACGCGCCCAACCGCGTCGCGCAGGTCGAAATTTCCGCCCAGGTGGTTTCGAGCAGCGGCCAGGTTTCGGCGGCCAAAATATTCACCTCCTCCGAACCCCTGGGCGAAATCGCCGGCCCCCAGGCTGCGCAAGCGCTCGACCGGGCGTTCGGCCACATCCTGCCGCGGCTGGTCGCCTGGGCCGCCGCCGCAGGTTGATGGGACGTCGTCAGCAAAAGACCGGCCCGAAGGCCGGTCGTAAATGCGCGTCGTCTTTCCGTCAAAATCCTTGGTCGTTGTAAAACCGCGTGCCGTCCGGAGCGTAGCGGTAACCGTAGCCGTAACCGGACGGTCGATAATAATAGTCGTCGTAGGGGTAATCGTAGTAGGTGGAGTAGTAGGGACCATATCCGTAATAATAAGGGTAGCCGGCCCCCAATGCGAGACCCGCGAGGCCCACGCCCAAGCCAATCGGTCCCCATCCCCAACCGCCGCCGTAATAGCCCCGGCCATAGCCGCCGCCGTAATAGCTGCGGCCGCCATAATAGCCCCGGCCTGCGAAATGGCCGCCTGTAACCCCAGCATGGCCAATACCGCCGCCGCCACGAAACGCCGCCAGCGCGGGCGGCGCCGCCATGGTGGTTGAAGCCGCGGTCAAAGCCGTCGCCAATGCGGCCACCTTCAATAAGTTGCGGTTGTCTCGCATCGATATCTCCTTGCAGATTCATCGAACCTGCCAGCAGAACGGCATCGAGATGCGAAAGTTCCAACAATTCGTTAAATGTCCAAAGCCATATTGGCCAGGTTTCATTCAATTCGCTTGAGCTATTCAGATCATATTGAATCGCAAGCCATACTATAGCTGGTCTGAAGCGCTACTTATCTTGCTCGTTCGTGTTGTTTGTCGATCAGGCGCAAAAATACGCCCGGAAAAAATCCGGGCGTTTTATTTAGCTTGTCGCCGTCTCTATCCCAATCGGCCGGAGGCGTGGGCGAGCAGGGTATAGACCTTGCCCGTCTCCGACAGGAGATAGGAGCGGGTCATCGAGCCGTCGCGGTCCTGGCTGTCGATATCCACCAGAAGCCGCTCGAACTCCTGGAGATAACGGTCGACGGTGAGGCGGAAGTCGGAATCGGCGCCGTAGAGCCGACGAACGTCTTCGAAGGTTTTCACACCGTGGGGCGTATAGAGCCGCCGTCCGAAGGCGGCGCCGTCACCGAGACGATAACGATCCCAGGCGTCGATCAGGGCGTTTTCATCGAACACGCGGGCGATATCGGCCGAGAGATTGTCAAGCGGGTCGCCGCTGGAAACGCGCCGCGCCGGCTTTTCCTCGAGCGAAGCGCGGGCAAGCAGATCGCTCATCCAGCCGCCGCCGCGCTCGGAAACGGGCGCGGGCGCCCGCGGCGGAACCGGCCTCGGCTCGAACCGCGTTTCGCGGGGCGTTTCAAGGCGGGTCGCAACAGCCCGCTCAGGCCGTGCTTCGCGTGTCGGCGCAGGCTCTGACCGCGCTTCGCGCACAGGCTCGGGCCGCATTTCGCGAATCGGCGCCGGTTCGGCCCGCTTCGGGGCCTCGGCGCGCGGCGAGGCGGCCTGCTCGGAGATGACGGGTTCCGATATATCATGGGCGCGTCCCGAACGGGTGACGAGCGCCGTCAATTCGCCGAGCGCCTTGATCTGATCGGCGACGACCCGCCGCATGGCGGCTGCCTGTTCCCCGGTCTCACGCGGCAATTCCACCGCACCGCGCCGCAATTCCTGCCGGGTGGCTTCGAGTTCGCGGTGAATTTCGCCGGTCATCGCCCGCAATTCCGCCGACACCGCCTTGTAGCGTTCGGTCGCCTGCTGGAACATCTGGTTCATCTCGCCGAGATTCTGCTCATAGACGGCGGCAATTTCCGCCGCCGTGCGCTCGCGCTCGCTCACGACGTTCTGGCGCAATTCCTCGTACTGGCTGGTCAGGACGCCGGCGGTCGCGGAAGACGCCTCGGCGAGGTAGGCGCCGACTTCGCGCGCCTTGTTTTCCGCATGCGACAGCGTGCGTCCGATGGCGCCGCCGAAATTCTCCAGCCGGCGCTCGAATTCGCTCTGCCGCTTTTGCGCTTCGTCGTAAAGGTTTTGCATCGAACGGAGCCGAGCCTCCAGCGCTTCGTCGATCGATTGCTGGGCCGTCGCCACGGTCTCCAACCGCGCCTCCAGCACCCGGTTGATCGATTCCTGCGCGGCCGCGACGGTCTGCAACCGCGATTCCAGCGCCTGGTCGATCGACTCCTGAGCCGTCGCCAGCGTCCGGAGGCGACCCTCCAGCGCCTGGTCGATGTTGTTCTGGGTCGCCGCCATATCGCGCAGGCTGGTTTCCAGCAGGCGGTTCTGGCCGCCGATGGAGCGGGCGGTCTCGCTGGCCATGCGCACGCTTTCCTGGCCAGAGGCGTCGAGGCGCTCCAACTCGCCGCGAAGCGCTTCGACGGCGCCGGCGAAAGCTTCGATCTTCGGGCTGAACGAACCGTCGAGGCGGCTGAAGTCGGCTTCGGCGGCCTGCATCAATTCGATCAGCGAGCGATGGGTCTGGGACATGCCGTCGATCAGGCCGCCGACTTCCTGCCGCAGCTGGAGATTGACGTCCGTCAACCTGGCTACGGAGTCCGTCGCGCCTTCGTCCAGCACCTGATGCAGCGAAGCGCTTGAGCGGGCGATGGCCGTATCCAGCGCCTTTGTCACGCGCTCGAGGTTATCGCGCATTTCCCGGTCCGAACGGTCGAAGGCCGCGCCGATGTCGTTCTGGCGCCGGCTCAGCTGATCGAGAAGTTCATCCGAGCGGTCGGAAAGGGCGCCGACGGCGTTTTCACTGAAGGCGAGGATCTGCGACACCACTTCGCCGCCGCGCGAGGACAGAAGTTCGATCAGTTTCGCGCCGCGCGAGTCGAAGAATTCGTTCAGTTCCGACGTGCGCGAATGCAGTTCGTCGGTGAGGTCGCGGCCCCGCCCGATGACGGTCGCCTCGATCTGGCCGATGCGGCGGTCCATTTCATCGCCGACATCACCCAGGCGGCCGACAACCTTCTGCTCGAACTGCTCGATATGGCCGCCAAGAGACGAATTGATCTCCTCGGCGCGGGCGCCAAGGGTGGAGCTGATCTCCTCGGCGCGGGCGCCAAGGGTGGAGCTGATCTCCTCGACGCGGGCGCCGAGGGTGGAGCTGATTTCCTCGACGCGGGAGCCCAGGGTGTTTTTGATTTCCTGCGCCCGGGCGCCGAGGGTGATATTGATTTCCTCGGCGCGGGCGCCAAGGGTGGAGCTGATTTCATCAGCTCGGGCGCCAAGGGTGGAATTGATTTCCTTGGCGCGCGCGCCAAGGGTGGAATTGATTTCCTGGGCGCGGGCGCCGAGGGTTTCGTTGATTTCCAGCGTCTTGGACGACAGTTCCTCGGTGAGCGCGGTGGAGCGGGCGAGGATGATGTCGTCGAGTTCGCGCGCCTTGGCGTCGAGCGCGCGGCCGACTTCGCGGCCGCCTTCGCCGAGCACTTTGGCGATGTCGATGGCGCGTCCCGCCAGTGCGTCGTTGAGCTGGTTCGAGCGCGCGGTGAGGCCGGAGCCGGCCTTGGCGATGAGACCTTCGACGGTCTGGACGATTTCCAGCGTCTTGTCGGAAGTCTCCGCCGAGAAACGGTCGAGTTGCCGGCCCAGAAGTTCGGCGGTGGTCTGCGCGCGTTCGCCCAGACGGGCGTCGAGAGCCGAACCATGCACGTCGATGGTCGCCTCGATGGTCGCCAGCTTGCCGCCGATGGTTTCGGCGAGGGCGCCGGCCTGGGCGCCGATCCGCTCGGCGACGCCAATGCTCACTTCCGCGACGGTGTTTTCGAAACCGCGCAGGTTCTGGTTGAGCGCGTCGGCCTGTGCGCCGATCCGCTCCGCGACGCCATTGCTTGCGTCAGCGACGGCGTTTTCGAAGCCGAGCAGGTTCTGGCTGAGCGCTTCGGCATGCGCGCCGATCCGCTCTGCGACGCCATTGTTTGCTTCCGCGACGGCGTTTTCGAAACCGAGCAGGTTCTGGCTGAGCGCCTCGGCCTGGGCGCCGATCCGCTCGGCGACGCCATTGCTTGCTTCCGCGACGGCGTTTTCGAAGCCGAGCAGGTTCTGGCTGAGCGCTTCGGCCTGCGCCCCGATCCGCTCGGCGACGCCATTGCCCAGTTCTGCGACGGCGTTTTCGAAGCCGCGCAGGTTGTCGTTGAGCGTGTCGGCCTGGGCGCCGATCCGATCGGCGATGCCCCCGCCCAGTTCGGCGACGGCGCTTTCGAAGCCACGCAGATTCTCCGTCAGCGTGTCGCGCAGAGCCTCGACCTGCGCCTTGATATGGTCGGCGGAGCTTTCGCCGCCGCCGCGCATGAGCTGTTCGAGCGCCGCAAGCTGGGCGACGAAATCGGCGTTGAACCGTTCGGCGTGCTGGGCGAGTTTCGTCCGCGCCTCGGTGATGCCCAGCGCCAACTGCGTCTCAAACGCATGCAGGCTGCCGGAAATCTGTTGGGTAAGCCGCTCGGCGTGCTGGCCGATGCTGTTCGACGTTTCGTCTCCGCCGCGTGTCAGCGTGGCTTCGAAGGCGTCGAGACGCTGGGCCAGGGTTTCGTTGACGCGGTCGCCGTGCATGCCGATGGCGGCGACGGCTTCGGAAGCCACCTGGGCGAAGCGCTTCTGCGTATCTCCGACGCGCTGCGCCACGGATTCGGCGGTTCTCCCGGCGGTGTCGGCGAAGGCGCGGTCGATGGTCGCGGTCTGGGTCAGCAGGCCGCTCAGCGCCGCCTGCGTCGCCGCCTCGAATTGCGCCTGCGTCGTCGCGACATTGGATCCCAGAACTTCGCTGACCATGCTGCCGATCTCTTCCAGAGACCGGCGCAGGTTGGCCGTGCGGCTTTCGGCCTGGCCGACGGTCTGGTCGGTCAAACGCGCGAATTGGTCGCTGAAGGACTGGGTGTGGCCCTCGAACGCGGCGATCTGTTCCTGCGCCTTGGTTTGCAGCGCGGAAAGGGTCGCCTCGGCGGTGGTCTCGAACCGCGCCTGGGTGGCGGCGACATTGCGGCTCAGGGCCACTTCGACCGTCAGGCTGGCCGCGTCCAGCGCCTCGCGCAGGGCTTCCGCCCGGGCTTCGGCCTGGCCAACGGTCTCCTCGGTGATATGCGCGAAATGCTCGTGGAAGGTAGAGCCATGAGCCGCGAGGGCGGCGATCTGCTCCTGCGCCTTCGCCTCCATCGCGGCGAGGGTCGCCTCGGCGGCCGCCTCGAATTGCGACTGGGTCGCGACGACATTGCGGTCGAGCGCCTCGCCAACCCTGCGGCCGGCGGCTTCGAGAGATTCGCGCGCCAGCCGCGAGCGGTTTTCGGCCTGCCCGACAGTCTCGTCGGTCAAACGGGCGAACTGCTCGTGGAAGGCTTCGCCATGGCCCGCGAGGGCGTTGACCGTGGCTTCAGCGGCGGCCTCGAACTGCGACTGGGTTGTCGCGACATTCTGACTCAGCGCCTCGCCAACCGCATGGCTGGCGGCTTCCAGCGATTCGCGCAACGCCTGCGCGCGGGCTTCGGCCTGGCCGACGGTCTCGTCGGTCAACCGGGCGAATTGTTCGTGGAAGGCTTCGCCATGACCCGAGAGGGCGTTGGCCGCGGCTTCAGCGGTCGCCTCGAATTGCGACTGGGTCGCGGCAATGTTGCCGGTCAGCGATTCGCCGACCGCGAGGCTGGCGGCTTCCAGCGATTCGCGCAGCATCCGTGTGCGAATTTCGGCGTCGGCGACTGTCAACTCGGTGACGCGCGCAAACTGTTCGTGGAAGTTGGAGCCATGTTCGGAGAGAGCGGCGATCTGCTGCTGGGCCTTCGCCTCGAGAGCGGCAAGGGTCGCCTCCGTCGTCGCTTCGAACCGCGTCTGCGTGGTCTCGACATGGCGGCTCAAGACCTCGGCGACCGCGCCGCTGGCCGTCTCCAGCAACTGATGCAGCGCCTTGGTCCGGGTTTCGGCGAGTTCGTTGGTTTCCGCGGCCAGGCGGGCGAAATTCTCGTGGAAGGCGTCGGTGTGGCCAGCCAGCGCCGAGAGCTGGTCCTGGGTCGCGGCGGCGACCATATGTTCCAGCCGCTCGCCCTGGATGCTCATGGAATCGACGGTGGTCTGCGCCGTCTGGGTGAACTGTTCCTGGAAGGCGCCGGTGTGGCCGATCAGGGCGGCGAGCGTTTCCTGTGTGGTCGAGCCGACGGTCTGCTCCAGATATTCGGCATTCTGGCGGAAGGCCTGTTCGATACGGCTCGCCTGGGCCTCCAGGGTCTCGACGGTCGCGCCGGAAAGGGCTTCGAACCGGTGGCGCAGGCTTTCGGACTTGTCCTCGATCGCCGTAAGAGCGGCGCCTGTGGCGTGATCGATCGTCTCCCGGAGAGCTTCGCCATGGGCGGCGACGCCGGCGACGGCCTCAGTGGTGGTGCGGGCGACCGTCTCGTTGAACGCCTCGGTGTGGCTGGCCAGGGCGGCAAGGGTCTCTTCCGCCGCGTGATGGAAGCTTTCACGCAGCGAATCGGCATGGCCGGCGACGCTTTCCACCGCCTGCAGGCTGACGCTGGCGAAGGTTTCGCCGATGGCCTCGGCATTCTGGCTGAAATCCTCGATCGCGCGCCGCGTGGTCTGGCCGACATGATTTTGCAGCGCGTCCGCTTGGGCGGACATGTCCTGCATAGCCGCCTGCGTCGCCGCGGCGAAGGCTTCCGCCGCGCGGGCGCGCTGGGCGTCCAGGGTTTGCGAAAAAGTTTCGCCGGACTCGCCCAGCAGGTTCTGAGCCTGCTGCGTTTCTTCGCGCAGGCGCAGCGTGAGATCCTCGCCCAAAGCCGCCAGGGATTGCTGGAAGGCGGGGCCGCGAACGGCGACGATTTCATGCAGGCGGTCGGCATGGCCGGCGATGCGGGCGGTCAGTTCGTCGCCGCGCTGGCCAATGGTCTCGCCGATGCGTTCGCCGGCCTCGCGCAGATTTCGCGACAGATGATTCGACTGGCCGTGAACCTGTTCGAGGAAGGCGCCAGCGAAAGCGCGGAGCTGCCCATCGACCTGGCCGGCGCGCTCCTCGATCATACGGGAAGCGTCGCCGCCGGCGCTGTCGAAGCGCTGGAGCAGGTTCTCAGCGCGGCTTTCGAGTTGTTGCATCAGGGTTTCGCCGGTCTTGGCGAAGGCCTGCTCGATTTCGCCGCTCTTGTCTTCGAGAGCGCGGGCGAGTCTTTCGCTGGTGGCGTCGAGCAGACCGGTCAATTGTCTGGTCGCGGCCTCCAGCTCGCCGGAGACGGAATTTTGCGCGTCGGTCAGCGCGGCTGAGACGCGATCGGCATTGAGCACGATGGATTCGCGCTCGCTCGCCAATTCGGTCAGCAGGACGCGGATCCGGCGCTCGTTGTCGCCGTAAGTGCGTTCCAGCGAGGCCACTTCCGCCCGAACCACGGTGTCCAGTTCGCTGGCGCGGGCCAGCGCCCGCTCGATGCCGTCGCCCATCGAGGCGACCTCCCGGCGTATCGCCTGGCTCAGGTTGACGACCTGTTCGGTGGCGATGGTCTCGGGCTCGGCCAGCCGGATCGCGACTTCCGCCATCGATCGGGCGGTCAGCCGCATTTCCTGAGCGCGGCGCGCGACTGAGCCCATGGCGAGGAAGAAGACCACCGGACCGATCAGGGCGAAAGCCGAAGCCGCCGCGGTCGAGCTGAACAGCGAGCCGGAAAAGGCCGCGCCGTGGGTGAACATGAAATAGCCGATCCACAGGCCGGTCCAGGCGGCGGAGGCTATGATCGCGAAGGTCATGCCGCTGGAATCGGGGCGCGCCTGCAGGCTTTGCAGGATCTGGCCGACGGAGGGGCGGTCGTCATTGGCTGGGCGGGCGCTGGGCGCCAGCGGGGCGCGCGCGGCCTCGGGTTCGCGCAAACGCGAAGCTTCGCGTTCGCGCGGGTTTGCGGCGGTTAGTTCGTCCTCGGCGATTTCGGGCAGGCGCGGCGTCGGCGGCTCGGGATACTCCGAGCGCACGATGGGAAGATGGAATTCGAGTTTCGGACTTTCGCCCGTCTCGGGCGGCGTTTCGGTGTCGGTCGCTTCCGGCTCGATATGCAGCCGAAGCGCGTCCTCGATGGCGGACAAAGCGGCGGCCGCGGGATCCTGGGCCTTGTTCGGTGTGGACATAACCAATCGCCTTTTGACTTTAACCAACGAACTTACGCGAAACTGCGTATCGCGCAGCGCCCGACCGCCACTCGCATTAAGAGGCGGTTAACCAAGACGCACTTTACGCTTGCGCCGTCGCGAAGAAAACACTTGCCCGAGAGGCTTTTGCCAACGTCGTTAACGGAGTTTTTTCCCTAAACTGAGAATCTTCCGCAGTTGTCTGGAAAACAAGGGTTTCGTGACATTTTTAAGGCCAGATTGGCGACGGGAAAAAGAATGCGGATCGCGCGTTTCGCAAGCTTAAGTGGCGGGACGGACGCCGGCCGCGAACCCAAGATTGACCAAAAACGCGCACCCACGGAGCATATGATGGCCGCCACCTTTGGTTTCGCTCCCACCGCCGGCAAATCGGGCGCCGCCTATCCGATAGATCTCGTGCATCTCTCCCGCCAAACCCTGGGCGACCGGGCGCTGGAAGCGGAACTGCTGGATCTGTTCGATCGGCAGGCGGCCAAAATCGGTGAAGAGCTTGCGGGAGCCGGTCTTCGCGACTCGGAGGCGTCGAATGCCCGGCGGGCCGATCTGGCGCATAAGCTGAAAGGCTCAGCCTGCGCCGTCGGCGCGCATGAGGTCGCGGCTGCTGCGGAGAACTACGAGTATTGCGTTCGCGCCGGCATTTTGCGCGCCGACGACGCCGACCGCCTGACCGAGGCGGTGGCGAAGGTCAGGGCGATGTTGAAGGATCTGGCTGGCTGAGCGACGCCACAATCCGCGGGACAGTCGCGATCAAGGCGCCGGCGGCGCTCCATACCGATGCGGGCGGCGCTCCATACCGAGCCGGCGGCGCTCTATGAGGATAGAGAGCCGCCAGCCGCCGGTCTCATCGCTCGCGCAATGATTCCTGATGGTATTTCTCCAATGGCGACAGCAGATAGCTGATGATGCGGCGCGAACCGGTCTTGATTTCGACCGTCACCGCCATGCCGGGACTGAGATTCACCAACTTGTCGTCAATGTTCATCTGCGTCTTGTCGAGCGAGATGCGCGCGACATAGTCGAGCGAACC
>NZ_JBKQOU010000249.1:0-36219 GCF_052145335.1 Rhodoblastus sp. | reverse complement strand
CATCCGCTCGGCGGCACCGGCGCGCGCCTCGTCGGCAAGGCCTCGATGGTGCTCAAGCGCGACGGCGGACGCTACGGCCTCGCCACCCAATGCATCGGCGGCGGCCAGGGCATTTCGATGATCGTGGAGGCGGCGTAATGGTCTCGTTCAAGAAGGTCGCCGTCATCGGCGCCGGCGTGATGGGCTCCGGTATCGCGGCCCATCTCGCCAATGCCGGCGTCGAAGTGGTCCTGCTGGACCTCGACGCCAAATTCGCCCGCGAAGGCGTGGCCAAGCAGCTCAAGGCCGGCGGCTTTATGCGCGCGAGTTTCGCCGAGCGGATTACGACCGGCGCCACCAGCGAACTGTCGCTGGTCGCGGGAGCCGACTGGATCATCGAGGCGGTGGCGGAAAAGCCGGAAATCAAGCGCGACCTGTTCCAGAAACTGGAAAGCGTCCGCAAGGACGGCTCGATCGTTTCGTCCAACACCTCGACCATTCCGCTCGACGTGCTGACCGAAGGACTGGGCGCGCGTTTCGCCGGCGATTTCCTCATCACCCATTTCTTCAACCCGCCGCGCTACATGCGTCTGCTGGAAATCGTCTCCAGCCTGCGGACTCGGCCGGAAGCGGAGGAAGCGGTCCGCGCCTTTTCCGATATTCATCTCGGCAAGGGCCTGGTCACCTGCAAGGACACGCCCGGCTTCATCGCCAACCGCATCGGCTGCCTGTGGCTCGCCGCCGGGCTGGTTGAAGCGTTGAAACTCGGCGTCAGCGTCGAGGAAGCCGACGCCGTCATCGGCAAGCCTTTCGGCATTCCCAGCACCGGCATTTTCGGCCTGCTCGATCTGGTCGGCGTCGATCTGATGCCGCATATCCTCGGCAGCCTGCACAAGACTTTGCCGCCGGGCGACCTGGTGCAAAGCTATTCCTTCGACATTCCGCTGATCAACACCATGATCGCGGAAGGCCGCATCGGCCGCAAGGCCGGCGCTGGTTTCTTCCGTCAGGCGCAGCGCGACGGCAATCGCGTCCGCGAAGCGCTCGATCTAACGAGCGGCGCCTATCGCGACCTGCAAAAGCCGGACCTGCAAAGCCTTGGCCTCGGGGCCAGGGATCTGCGCGCGCTGCTTTCGCATGGCGACCGCGGCGGCCTTTACGCCTGGGCGGTCATGGGCAGGACGCTCGCCTATGCGGCCTCGCTGGTTCCCGAAATCGCCGACACGCCGGCGGAAGTCGATGAAGCGATGCGGCTCGGCTATGCCTGGGGACGCGGCCCGTTCGAACTGATCGACGCGGTCGGTCCCGCCTGGTTCGCCGAACAATTGGCCAAGCGAGGCGAAAAGGTCCCGCCGATTCTTGCGCAGGCGGCGCAAGCAGGAAGCTTTTATCGCATCGCCGACGCCAAACGCGAAATCCTCGCGCCCGCCATCGGTTATCTCCCGCTGCATCGGGCGGCGGGAGTGCTGTCGCTCGACGATCTCAAACTGGCGGCCAAGCCGGTCGCCGGCAACAGCGCCGCCTCGATATGGGATCTCGGCGACGGCGTCGCCTGTCTCGAATTCCACACCAAAATGAATGCTTTCGACAGCGATCTGATGACCGGCGTCGAAAGCGCGCTGGACGAAACAGCCAGGAACTTCCAGGCCTTGGTGATCGGCAACGAGGGCGCCGCTTTTTCCGCCGGCGCCAATCTGAAACCGATGCTGGACGCGGCGGAGCGCGGCGATTTTGCCTTCATCGAAGCTTTCTGCATTCGCGGACAGCAGGCGTTCCGGCGGCTGAAATTCGCCGCTCATCCGAGCGTCGCCGCCGTCGCCGGCATGGCTCTCGGCGGAGGCTGCGAAATCGCGCTGCATTGCTCGGCGATCCAGGCCCACGCTGAAACCAATATCGGTCTGGTCGAAACCAATATCGGCGTCATCCCCGGCTGGGGCGGCGGCAAGGAACTGTTGCTGCGCCTTATCGCCGACAAGTCGCGGACCAAGGGACCGGTCGCGCCCGCTTTGGCGGCATTTGAAACGATCTTCCCGGCGAAAATCAGCAGTTCGGCTTTTCAAGCCCAAGAACTCGGCTTCCTGCGCGCGACCGACGGCGTGACGATGAATCGCGAGCGGCTGCTCGCCGACGCCAAGGCGAGAGCCCTCGCCCTGGTCAAGGACTACAAGGCGCCGGAGCCAGCTCTCGTGGTCCTGTCCGGCCCCTCCGGGCGTCAGGCTTTGCGCAATGCCATCGACACCGCTTTTGCCGCCGGCCGGATCAAACCGCACGACCGGGTCGTCGCGGAAACGCTGGCGGAAGTGTTGAGCGGCGGCGCCTCCGATCCGACGCGGCCGCAGCCCGAGGACGTTTTGTTCGACCTTGAGCGGGCCGGCTTCATGGAACTGGTGCGAACCGAGCCGACGCGCGCCCGCATTCGCGCCATGCTGGAGACGGGAAAGCCGCTTCGAAACTGAAAAGGCTTGGAACGAAGGAGGACAGGATTGAGCCGGGCGCTGTCAATATGCGGTGGGGCGTCATGATCAGAGCGCGTTGGGACCAGAAGATTTACCCCCCGGTCAAGATAGCTAGGGTAGCCGACGCTCTGGCCGCCGAGGGCGTGCCGTTGAGCGATGCGCTGCAGGGAACGCAACTGACCGAGCAGCAGTTGCGCTCCCCGAACGTGCTCGTGTCGGTCAATCAGGTCATCGTATCGTACCGCAACGCCATGCGGCTGACCCGCAATCCGGACTTCGCCTTCCGGACCGGCCTGAAGTCGCATGTCGCAGCTTACGGAATGTATGGCTTCGCGATTCTCAGCAGCACCAATTTTCGCGAAACGATGAAATTCGTCGTGAAATATCATCATCTCGCGACGCCTGTGGTTAGGCTCAGATTCGAGGAAACCCAGACCCATGGCGTCTGGGTCATCGATCCTCTGCCGCATCCGGCGATCGATCGCAGTCTTTATCGGTTCATTGTCGAAATGCAGTTCGCTACTCACATCGCCCTTCATCGCGACATCATGGGTTCCGCCTTCGCGCCGTCTGAATTGCAAATGACTTTTTGCGGTCATGAATCGAACGCGCCTTTTGAACAAACCCTGGGATGCCCGTGCCGGCGCCGCCAGCCCGAGAATCGGCTGATGTTCGACGCGGCTTGGCTGAACGCCGAGCCCCGTTGCGGAAACGAGATCGCCTACGCGTCAGTTATCGGTCTTTGCGACGAGCTTGAGGAAGAATTGGCGCAACGGGTTGGCGTCGCCGAACAGGTGCGCCAGACTTTGCTCGCCTCGATCGGACGACGAACGGACTTCAGTGAGATCGCGCGTCAACTGGGTGTGCCGGCCCGTACGCTGAGGCGAAAACTGAAGGAACAGGAGACGTCGTTCGGCGAACTCATTGGCGAGTTGAAAAGTCATCTCGCCATCAAATATCTCCGCGACACGCAAATGACGGTCGAAGATATCGCCGGCGCCCTCGGCTTTAGCGATGCGGCCAATTTCCGTCAGTCATTTCGCCGCTGGACCAAGACCACGCCGCAGGATTTTCGCCGCATGATCGTCTCTTGAACTTTAGCAAACATCCTTCGGCGATCCTAAAGGTTTGCCGAACAAGCAAATCAGCTATGAAGTCGGAATTTCCATCACGACGGCGAAAGCGCATATCGGCGCCATTTAGCAAAATTGAACGTCTCCGACCGTCAAGGTAGGGCCCCGAGAATTTTGGCTAGACCTCATCCGGAAGTTTGGAATTCTGTCGAAGCCAAATATTGAGAAAAAACCTCGACGATTAACCGTCTCCCGCGGGCCGCGTTTCCCTTGCCGACGATGGCTCGCCCTCGTCGGCTCTTTTATGCCTGAAGACGTGGCCATAATGCCTCTCGCCCTCGGGCGCCCGAGCGGCGGCGCCCCCGGAATTCCTAGTGCGCAAAAGCTCAACGTTGGCCCTTGAAAAGATCGTAGCGTAAAAATAAATAGCCTATCAAAGCGATAGACGCCAATGGCCAGCGCCTTTTGAGCGGCGTCGAACCGATAGGCCAACCGCCAACGCTTCGCTCCATCGGGTGAAATCCACAATTGCACCCCGCCGCCGTCCGACAATTTGACGATTTTAGAGCCGGGTTGAGCGGCGCGGATTTGGGTGTCCGAGAGAGCCATGTTGGTATCTCAAATGTTGGTATCGAGCCTGTACCAACGAATGTACCAACAATTGCGGCGGATACAAACGGACGCCAGCGGACGCGCTAGGACGGAAAAACAAGGAAAACTCTATGTTTTTCAATGTGTTTTGGACAATTATGGACGAGTGGGGAAGGGGATGTGGTGCCCAGGGGCGGAATCGAACCACCGACACTGCGATTTTCAGTCGCATGCTCTACCAACTGAGCTACCTGGGCTTAGCCTGACGGCGGGCGTCAAAGCTCGCGCCTTATAGAAAGCGAAAAGCGGCTTGTCCAGCCCTCAACACACTCTCAAAAGCCGCTTTTCAAAATTCCGTCATCCAAGGGCGAGGCCCAGTCCCAAGTCTGCCTTATCGCCCCCGAGTCAGCCTTTTGGCGTTGGCGTGGACTTTTCGGCGCGCCGGGCGCGTCGCCGCCGCCGCGACATCCATCACATGGCCCGCCACCGCCACCGGATGCGATTCGCCGGTCATCCATTTCCAGGCCACATTCGCCGATTCGAAAATGCCCGCCTGGGCGCCTTCCGAGGCCGCCCACATTTTTTCCGTGACCATGTTCTGCGTTTCGGTCCGCGATTTCTTGTTGCCAAAACCGGTCGCCTCCGCGGCGATCATCGGCAGGCGAGCGGAAATTGTGGCCATGGAGGCGGTTTGCACGTCGCAAAATTCGAACCATGAATTCATCAGGCGGTTATGCAGAGAAAAAAGATCCTTCATTCAGGAAAACCTTCCGGGTTTTGGCGCGTCATAAAACATAAGCCGACGCTTCAAAAAAACGTCGTATTACGCACAGTCTAGCTTCCTTTGCGCCCCTGTCGAGCCGCAAAGCCCTCTAGTCGAAAAGTCTTGGACGTCGCTTCCCTCGCGCGCCATTGGCAGGCGCGTCGCAATTTGTTATAGCGCGGCTTGTCGTTCGGGCGCGAATGTCTACATTCGACGCCGCGCAGACCGCCATCCGCAAGCCCAATTTGGACAGGACCCATCTCGGGCGAACCGGATATTCAATCGATCCGGCGATAATGCGCGGGTTTTCCCGCAAATGACAAGGCGACTTCCGACCTAACCCGTCGAGCGAATTTCGTTTTTGCGCGGGATGGCCAGCAGTGGAATCATGAACTCAAGGAACCAGATGTCGAAGGAAGAATTGCTGGAATTTCCGGGCGTCGTCAGCGAATTGCTGCCGAATGCGACTTTCAGGGTCACGCTCGAAAACGATCACGAAATTATCGCCCATACGGCAGGAAAAATGCGCAAAAACCGGATTCGCGTGCTCACCGGAGATCGCGTGCTCGTCGAAATGACACCCTATGATCTGACCAAGGGTCGCATCACCTATCGTTTCAAATAGGCTTTGCCGCCAATCCATCGGAGTCTTTGTGACCGCCGAGCCCAAAATTCGTCCCGCGCGCCTGGCGCTCGCCTCCGGTTCGCCCCGCCGTCTCGCGCTGTTGCAGCAGATCGGCGTCGAGCCCGACGCCCTGCTGCCCGCCGATCTCGACGAGGCGCCTGGCCGCAATGAATCGCCGCGCAAGCTGGCGGCGCGACTGGCGCTGGAAAAAGCGCGGATCGGGGCGAAAACCGCCAATGATCGCGAGGAACTGCAGGGCGCCTATGTCATCGGCGCCGACACGGTGGTCTGCGTCGGACGCCGCATCCTGCCCAAATGCGAAACCAGCGAGGAGGCCGATTTCTGCCTGCGCCTGCTGTCTGGCCGCGCGCATCGCGTCTATACTGGCGTCACCGTGATCGATCCATCGGGACGAGAACGCTCGCGGCTGGTGGAGACGCGCCTGCGCTTCAAGCGCCTGTCGTCCAGGGAAATCGAAGCCTACATCGGCTCGCGCGAATGGCGCGGCAAGGCGGGCGGCTATGCCATCCAGGGCATTGCCGGGGCCTTCGTCGTCAACATGGTCGGCTCCTATACCGCCGTCGTTGGCTTGCCTTTGCAGGAAACCATGGCCTTGCTGGAAGGTCTCGGCTATCCGGCGCATGTTTTCTGGGCTGGCGCTGTCGAGGCGCGACACTGATGACGGAAAGCCAGGAGAAAAAACCCGTTTGCCCGATCTGCGGCAAGCCGGTTGATCCAGCTTGCGCGCCGTTTTGCTCCAAGCGTTGCGCCAATGTCGATCTGCATCGCTGGCTCACCGGCTCCTATTCCATCGCCGGCGAAAAAATCGATGACGAGGATTTGCCGCCGCCTCGCGACGACGACGAGAACACCTGAACCTTTCGCTCTTTCCCGTAAGCTGGACATTTTCTTGCATGATGCGGGTTGCCGCCGCCATGCGGAAGCGCCAGAACGGTTTTGTATTTTTTGAAAGAGCGCTAAATGGTCGATTGGAGCGAAGCCGCGCCGCGGAAAAGATTGCGGCGTTTTCTGGCGGTGGCGGGTCCGGGCGTGGTGGTCATGCTGGCCGATACCGACGCCGGTTCCATCGTGACCGCCGCGCAAAGCGGCGCGGGCTGGGGCTATCGGCTCTTGTGGCTGCAATTGGCGCTGATCCCCGTGCTCTACATCGTGCAGGAGCTGACCGTGCGCCTGGGCGTGGTGACGGGGCAGGGCCAAACCCAGTTGATCGGCCGGCATTTCGGCCGGTTCTGGGCCTGGGTCTCTGTCCTGACGCTTCTGGTCTGCTGCATGGGCGCGCTGATGACCGAACTGGCCGGTCTTGCCGGCGTCGGGGCGCTGTTGAACCTGCCGCCCTCCCTGACCATGATTCTCGTGGTCGGGGCCTTGCTGCTGATGGCCTATACCCATTCCTATCTGACCGTCGAACGCATCGCCATTGCCTTGGGGGCCTTCGAACTGGTGTTTCTCGTCGTGGCTGTGCTCGCCCGTCCTGATCCGCAGGTGATGTTGGCCCAGGCAGTCGATATCCCCTGGGGCGACCGGAAATATCTCTATCTTGTGGCGGCCAATATCGGCGCGGTGATCATGCCGTGGATGGTCTTCTTCCAGCAGAGCGCCATCGTCGAGAAGAAAATCACCATTGCCGACCTTCCGGCCGCCCGCGCCGACACCATGCTCGGCGCCGTCCTGACCCAGGTGATCATGGCCTCGGTGCTGGTCGCCGCCTCCGCCACGCTCGGCGCCTCCGGCCATGACGGCGAACTCGACACGGTGCAACGGATCGCCGAGGCGATCACGCCCTATCTCGGCAATTTCGGCGGCAAGCTGTTGTTTGGCTTGGGGATGGCCGGCGCGGCTTTGGTGGCGGCCATCGTCGTCACCATCACCGCGGCGCGCACCTTGTCCGAACTTCTCGGCCTGAAATGCAGCCTCGACCATGATCCGCGCGAGGCGCCCTGGTTCTACGGCGCCTATTCCGTCGCCTTGATCGGCTGCGCCCTGGTCGTCGCTTCAGGAGTCAATCTGGTTTCTTTAAGCGTCGGCGTGCAGGTGATGAACGCCTTGCTGCTGCCGCCGGTGCTCGGCTTTCTGTTCCTGCTCGCCCGCCGCCTGCCGCAGCCCTATCGGCTGCAAGGCCTTTACGCCGCGATTTGCAGCGGAATCATCGTTGTCGCCGCAGGCTTTGGCGTCTATTCCGGAATTGCCGGGCTTTTTGAGTAGTTCGCTCAATTCATCTGGCGCCCGCCGCTGACGAGCACCGGATCGCTCCTGTAAACCTCCGGATAAAGCCGCTTCAGATTGGCGACCTTCGGCAGGTCGTTATAGACGATATAGGGATAGGTCGGATTCAGGGCGAGAAAATCCTGATGATAGGCCTCAGCCGGATAAAAGGTCCGATCGGGCTCGATTTTCGTCACGATCGGCGCGTTGAAGGCGTGGGCCTGCTCGAGCTGGGCGATATAGGCTTTGGCCACCCGCGCCTGTTCGGCGTCGGTTGGGAAGATCGCCGAGCGATATTGCGTCCCGGTGTCGGGGCCCTGTCGATTCAGTTCGGTGGGGTCGTGGGCGACGGAAAAATAGATCTGCAGGATGCGGCCGTAGCTGATCTGGCGCGGATCGAAAGTCACGCGGACCGATTCCGCATGACCGGTCCGGCCCGAACTCACCGTTTCATATTGCGCCTGACCCTTGTCGCCGCCGGCATAGCCGGAAACGGCGCCGGTGACGCCTTTGACGTGCTGGAACACGCCCTGCACGCCCCAGAAGCAGCCGCCGGCCAGGACAGCGACTTCCGGCGCCGCGCCCGCCGGTTCGTCCACCGCCGGCGGCGGCAGGACGCGCGCCTGTTCGGCGCCGGAAACCGGCGTTTTAAGCGCTAGTGTCAGGGCGGCGGCGACCGCCGCCAAGGCGAAAACTGAAATCCGGGAAATCTTGGTCATCGTGGTTCGCTCCGTTTCAGCCGAAGGTGAAGGCGTAGGCTTTTACGCCCGGGTCGAGGAACTGGATTTCAAAGCTCCGGTCGGAGACCGCGCCATTCTGGCGGATCAACTGGTAGAGCCGCTGCTCGCTGACTTGCCCAAAGCCATTGGCGTCGACGTCGACGCCATGGTTTTCGCCGGGAGGCGCGCCGTCGAGCGTGACGCGGAATCGGATCTTCTTGCCGTTCGCGCTGGGACCGAGCACCAGATGCAGGTCGCGTGCATGGAAGCGGTAGAAGATCGCGCCGCCGGATGCGTTGAGCGCGGCCTGTTCCTCGCCGACGGTCCAGTCGCCGGCGAGCCCCCAATGATTGAGGCTCTGCGCAGGCGCTTGATAAACGTGGCGGGCGTCCTGCACGACCCCGCCGGGGGAGGCGAAGTTTTCGGCCCTGTCGTAGCCGATATAGGTTTCCGACGAGCGGACTTCGCCCATGTCGGGCTGCGCCTCGATGCCGGACGCATTGACCTTGACCAGCGGCGCGGAAACCTCCGAATGCTTCGCCTCGGCGAGCAGTTGCTGGATCGCCCGCTCGGATTCGTCATATTCGCCCTCGCCAAAATGCTGGCGGCGAATCTTGCCCTGCGCGTCGATGAAGTAATGCGCTGGCCAATATTGGTTCTTGAAGGCGCGCCAAATGGCGTAGTTATTGTCGACCGCAATGGGATAGGTGATGCCGAGTTCGGCCGCGGCGCGCTTGACGTTGCCGAGGTCTTTCTCGAAGGCGAACTCCGGCGCGTGCACGCCGATCACCACCAATCCCTGATCCTTGTATTTTTCAGCCCAGGCCCGGAGATAGGGCAGGGTGCGCAGGCAATTGATGCAGGAATAGGTCCAGAAATCGACCAGCACCACCTTGCCTTTGAGGCTTTCCAGGGTGAGCGGCGGCGAATTGAGCCATTCCACCGCGCCGGAAAGGTCCGGCGCCACGCCAAGGACCGGCAGAGCAGGGAGGGCGGCCGGGGTTGGCTTGGCCTTCATCATCATGGCCGGATTGCCGGCCATGATTCCCGGATCGCCCGACATGACATTCGAGGAGGCGGGTTGCGCCGGTTGTTCGGCCGCCGCGTGGAATTTTTCGAGCAGTTTCTGCTCGACGGAGGCGGTGTTGGCCAGCGAGGCGCGGGCGAGAATGCCGGTATCGAGGCCCAAGGCGATCGCGGCGACGCCGGCGAGCACGGCGAGGCCAAAACCGCGCCGGACCCATTCGCCGACGCCCAGCGAGCGTTTCATCGCGGCGAAAACCCGGCCGCCGGCGAACAGCGCCAGAGCCAGCGAAGTTGCGGCGCCAGCGGCGTAGGTCGCCAGCAGCAGCGTGGTCTGGACGCTCGCGCCCTGCAGGGCGGCGCCGGTCAGGATCAGGCCGAGGATCGGGCCGGCGCAAGGCGCCCAGAGCAGCCCGGTGGCGATTCCGAGCAGCAGCGCCGAGCCAATGCCCGAAAATCCTTCATCTCCTGTATCGGCGCGACTAGACAACCGCGCGCCGAGAACGACCAGGGGTTGCATGGCGCGGTCGGCGAGCGAGGGAAACAACAGGGTCAGGCCGAACAAGGCGAGCAGCGCCAGAGCCGCGATGCGGCCATACTGGTTGGCCTGCGCCGCCCAGCCGCCGCCGACCGCCGCCAGCGTGGCGATCAGCGCGAAAGTCGCGGCCATGCCGATCAGCATAGGCAGGCCATTGCGCAGAAACGGCCGGTCCGCGCGGGCGAAGACGAAGGGCAGGACCGGCAGGATGCAGGGGCTGGCGATGGTCAGGACGCCGCCGAGAAAGGCCAGAGCGAACAGGATCATGGGTTATAATTCCGTTTTCTTCACGCGTCGGCCGGCTTGAAGGTCAGGGCGACGCCGTTCATGCAATACCGCAGTCCCGTCGGTTCGGGGCCGTCGTTGAACACATGGCCGAGGTGGCCGCCACAGCGGCGGCAATGCACGGCCTTCCTGACCATGCCATAGGAATTGTCGTTTTCCTCGACGACGGCATTGGCCAAAGGCGCCCAAAAGCTCGGCCAGCCGGTGCCGCTGTCATATTTCGTCTTCGAATCGAACAGGTCGAGGTCGCAACCGGCGCAGGCGAAAACGCCGCGGCGGTGCTCTTTCAAAAGCGGGCTGGTGAAGGCGCGCTCGGTCCCGTCCTGCCGCAACACCGCATATTGGTCGGGGCTCAGCTTTTTCCGCCATTCGGCGTCGCTATAGGCCACTTCGAATTTTTCGGCGGGGGCCGCCGCGCGGCCACGCCTGCTCATGAGCAAGGCCGCCGCCACGCCGGCCACGCCGCCGCCGATGAAAAGCCGTCTCGTCGTCATCACGCCTGTCTCCAGATCGGGTTGCGAAAGAATGTCACAGGTTTCTTACGTTGCGATCATGCGTTTGTTTCACAAAAAACTTCTACGGCGCTACGCCGCTGCCGCCGCTTTTGCGCCACTTTCCTTTGACGAGAAGGGCTTGTGCGCTTATTAGGCGTCTCAGGAATTTTCCACTCGGCGCGCGCGCGCCGCTCACCATCCTGGCAAGTTGCGCGAGCCCGCTGCCTGCCATCCTCGAAAGCTCAAGAAAAATGCGCGTTTATTATGATAGCGATGCGGATATCAACCTGATCAAGGGCAAGAAGGTCGCTGTGGTCGGCTATGGCTCGCAGGGCCACGCCCATGTCCTGAACATGCGTGATTCCGGCGTCAAGGAAGTCGCGGTCGCACTGCGCGCCGGCTCCGCCACCGCCAAGAAGGCCGAAGCCGAGGGCGTCAAGGTGATGACCGTCGCGGAAGCAGCCAAATGGGCCGACGTCATCATGATGCTGACCCCGGATGAGCTGCAGTCCGAAATCTATTATGCCGAAATCGCCGACAATATCCGGCCGGGCACGGCGCTGCTGTTCGCCCACGGCCTCAACGTCCATTTCAGCCTGATCGAACCGCGCAAGGACATCGACGTGCTGATGGTCGCCCCCAAGGGTCCCGGCCATACGGTTCGCGGCGAATATCTCAAGGGCGGCGGCGTGCCCTGCCTGATCGCGGTGCACCAGGACGCCTCCGGCAACGCCCACGACATCGGCCTGTCCTACGCCTCGGCCATCGGCGGCGGCCGCTCCGGCATCATCGAGACGACCTTCAAGGAAGAATGCGAGACCGATCTGTTCGGCGAACAGGCCGTGCTCTGCGGCGGCCTGGTCGAACTGATCCGCGCCGGTTTCGAAACCCTGGTCGAGGCCGGCTACGCGCCGGAAATGGCCTATTTCGAGTGCCTGCACGAGGTGAAGCTGATCGTCGACCTCATTTACGAGGGCGGCATCGCCAACATGAACTATTCGATCTCGAATACCGCCGAATGGGGCGAATACGTCACCGGGCCGCGCGTCATCACGCCCGAGACCAAGGCGGAAATGAAGCGCGTGCTCAACGACATCCAGACCGGCAAATTCACCTCGGAGTGGATGCAGGAATATCGCGCCGGCGCCGCCCGCTTCAAGGGCATCCGCCGCGTCAACGACGGCCATCAGATCGAGGAAGTCGGCGCACGCCTGCGCGCGATGATGCCCTGGATTGGCAAGAACAAGCTGGTCGACAAAGCCAAGAACTGATAATTTGCGCGCCCGGAGCTTAAAGCTGGGCGCGCGTTCCTGACGTTTCAAGGAAGGTCGCTTGGCGCGTCACTCTATTGCGGAGAGCGCCGCCGGCGCTGGAGGCCGGTTTGAGGCGCGATGAAATGAGCGACAGCGACAGCCTTTCCCCGCGAATCGCCCGGCTGGAATTCGAGCGGATCATCGACGCCGTGCTCGACCGCCGCTCCGACCCCCGGCCTCTGGCCCCCATGTTCGCGCCGGAAGCCGACTGGCTGATGAACGGCGATCAGGCGAGTTGGGCCTATGCCGGCCTACGTTGCTCGCGCGACTCCATTCTCGCCTATCTCGACGCCTTCGCCGTGGAATTCGAGCAAAAATCCTGGCGTCGGCTCGACACCTTGATCGACGGCGAACAGGCTTGCGTGAGATATGAAATGGAGCTTCGGCATCGCGGCACAGGTCGCGAGGCGAAGCTGCAGACCCTGTGTTTCATCCGGCTCGAAGGCGATCTGATCGTCGAAGTCAGCGAATTCATCGATAGCGCGACCTTGTTCGGCCTGCGCGAAAGCTGCGTCTGAGCGCGCGAAGAATAGGCAGGGTCCTGGATTTCGAAGGTTCGACCGAGCATGACCGATTTCAAGGCCCAATTCGTCCCGCCCGAACCCAATCCTGTCGTCAAGGCGCTGATCGCGCGCGCCATGCTGTTGCGAGGCAAGCCCGACGAATTCATCTCGCTTCTCCATCCCGACGCGGTCCTGCACATGATCGGCGACCGGCGTGACTGCCCGTTTTATGGCGATTTTCGGGGGCATGGGCAGATTCTCAAACTTTTGCGCGACGTCGACGCTGAATTCGAACGCGTGGATCATCGGCTGCTGAACGTCGTTATCGATGGCGATTGTTTCGCCATGCGGCAGCTGGTCGAGATCAAGCATCGCGGTTCGTCGCAAACGGCTTTGGTCGTCATTGGCCATTTCGTGCGCATACGCGAGGGCCAGTTCTCCGAAGTTTTCGAATATGCGGATACCGCGACAATGCGGCGGCTGTTGAGCTGAGACCACCGCATCGGCGAGGATGGCGGACGGACACGGGGTCGCGGCGCCGTTTATTCATGCACTGTTGCAGGTCCTGGGTAACTTCGCTTACAACTGGCGGATTAGGTTTTTCGAGTCGTCGCTTGCGCGAGATATGCCGGCAGCGCAAATCCGCCGGCAGCGGGGAAATTTTGCCAAGCGCATTAATTATTTGATTTAGCGGGTTGATTGGGCGACATATGATAAACGACCAGCTAACGCGTGAACAATATTTGGCGCTGGCGCGCGACATATATGGGCGGCGCGCAAAGGGCGACAATGAGCCTGGCTTGGCTTTATTTCACGATAACGCCGTTTATCGACTGATCGGGTCACGCGCGCTAATTCCCGCCGCCGGCGTGCGGGTAGGCAAGGACGAGATTCGCGAAGCCTGGCGCGCCTTCGATACTGATTTCGAGATGTTGTCTTTCGAAGTGGACGATCTTGCCTACGATATGCCGCGCTGCTCCTACATGTCTTGGCGCATGCAGTTGCGCAGTCGCGGCACCGGCGCCGTGGCCGAGCTTGAGGGTGTCGATCGGCTGTACTGGGTCGATTTCAAGATCGTCGAATGGACGCGTTATTTCGACACCGCGCTGGTCGCCGCTTTGGCGGAGAACGACCATCACGACCGCCGCGACGACAGGGCCTGAACTCGATCCTGTTGAATCTTATAGGCGGCTGAATTCAGCCGCCGTTCTTGTTTTCCACCTGCGGCGTCGCCGGCGAGCCCTGCACGGCGGTTGGCGGCGAGGCGTCCGGCATCCCCTTTTCGATCTTGTCCAGGATTTTCGGCAGGTCGTCGGGATCTGGATTGAGATCGCGCGCGTGATTCCACTGGAACCTGGCGTCGAGCTGGCGCCCGACCCGCCAGTAGGCGTCGCCGAGATGGTCGTTGATCACCGGGTCGCCGGGCTTCAACTCGATGGCGCGCTCGAGCAGCTTCACCGCCTCGTCGTAATGACCGAGCTTGTAATGAGCCCAAGCCAGCGAATCGACGATATAGCCGTCCTCCGGCTGCAGTTCGACGGCGCGGCGCAGCATTTTGAACGCTTCGTCGAGATGAAGGCCCTGATCGACCCAGGAATAGCCGAGATAGTTCAGGACCAGCGGCTGTTCGGGGTAGAGATCGAGCGCTTTCTTGAAATCGGCCTCGGCCTTGTCCCATTGCTTGCCGCGTTCGTAATCGACGCCGCGGAAATAATAGATCGCCCATTGGCTCTTTTCGCCGGGCGAGGTCAACGCCAACACCCGTGTATAAGCGTCCGCCGAGGCGAGGAAATTCTTGTGCGAGCGATCGAGGTCGGCCAGAGCCGAAAGGGCTTCGGCGTTCTGCGGATGTTCCGCGACGATCCCGCGCAGACGCTTGATCGCCTCGTCGGATTTGCCCAGCGCGTCCATCAGGAGGGCGATGTGAATGTCGGCGTTGACGCGCATCGGACTATCGTCCGGGATCTGGTCGTAGACGTCGATGGCGGTCTCGTATTGTTTCAGCCGTCCATAGGCTTCGCCGAGCGTGTCCAGCGCCAGAACATGATCCGGCTGAAGCGCGAGAGCGAGCCGCAGAAAGACGATGGCGGCGATCTCGTCGCCCTGGCGGCCCGCGGCCGCGCCCAGGCCATAGGCGCCCAGGCCGTAAAGCACTTCCGCCGCTCCGCTGTTGACGTCCTTGACCATCGGCTCGAGTTTCTTGCCGGCGGCAAGATCCGCAAGCGCCGCCTGGATCATCGGCTGACGCGGCTGGACGCGGTCGAAGGCCTCGTAGACGGCCTTGGCCTCGTCGGCCTTGCCTTGGCGGTCGAGATTTCGGGCATAGGCGTCGACCAGGCGCAAGGTCGACTGGTCGCTGGAATAGGCGGCTTTCAGCCTCCTGCCGGCTTCCTCGGTCTTTCCGGCCACTTCAAGCATCAACCCGGCGTGATAATCGCGGAACACGGCGAAGGAAGGCTCGCTGAGCGTATCGACCAGGGCCAGCGCCTTCTTGATGTCGTGGGAGCCGACCTGGCTCCAGGCGGTCAGCAGCACGGCGGTAAGGTCGCGCTGATGCGTCGAAGTGCTGAAGTTCAGTTCCGAACGGGCGGCGACGAAATTTTTCGCCTTGATGTCGCGCACGCCGAGCGCCAGCCGCGCGGAACTGTTGTGCGGATCGCGCGCCAGAACCTTTTGCGCCAGGGCGAAACTGTCGGTCATGTCGCCATTGGCCAGCGCGGCGACGAAGGCGCGCTGCACCAAGTCGATATTTTGCGGATCCGAACGCAGGGTTTCGCGGAAAAAGGTCGAGGCCGCGAAAGTGTCATGCTCGGCTTCGGCTAGTCGCGCCGCCAGATAATTGCCGGCCGGGCTGTCGCTGACCTCGAAAGGCGCTGAAACCGCGGAGGTTTCGCGCGAAAATGCGGTGGATGGGGCGAGTCCCAAGCTCAGGACGAGAGCGGTGGCCAGCGCGCCGAAGTGTTTGCGCGGCGGAATTTTCAAGGGTTCAGGGTTCAAAAACACGAATTCGACTTTCCCGAGCGCGCCGGGGGAAGGCGCGCCGCCTGATGATTTGCCACGGCGAACATGGCGTTTTTGCGCGACAAGGGCAAGGGCGGCAATAAGAAACTCACCCAATCTCGATATCCAGTCCGAGATCGAGCGTCGGCGCGGAATGGGTGAGCGCGCCCGAGGAAATCAGGTCCACGCCGGTTTCCGCCACTTCGCGCAGGCCAGCCAGATCAATGCCGCCGGAGGCTTCGGCCTTCATGCGCCCGTCGATCATCGCCACCGCCTCCCGCAATTCCGTGGCGCTCATATTGTCGAGAAGCACGACGTCGGCCCCCTCGGCGAGAACTTCGCGCAATTGTTCGAGACGATCGACCTCGATCTCGATCTTGACCAGATGGCCGATGAAGGCTTTGGCCGCGCGCAGGGCCGGAACGATCCCGCCCGCCACTTCGATATGATTGTCCTTGATGAGTATGGCGTCGTCGAGGCCGAAGCGGTGATTGACGCCGCCGCCGCAGCGCACCGCGTATTTCTCGAAGGCGCGAAGACCAGGCGTGGTTTTTCGCGTGCAGCAGATTTTCGCCCTGGTGTGGGCGATGGCTTGGGCATAGTGGGAAGTCAGGGTCGCCACGCCGCACATGCGGCCGAGAAAATTCAGCGCCACGCGTTCGGCCGAAAGCAGCGAGCGGGCTGGTCCCTCGATTCGCGCCAGAATGGCGCCGGGACCGAAAGCCTCGCCGTCTTCCAGCAAGGCCTCGAAGCGCAAGGCTGGATCGACCAGTTCGAACGTTTTCCGCGCCAGCGCGATTCCAGCCAGCACGCCGGGTTTTTTGCGCGCCGCGATCACCGCGCGGGCCTTGGCGGAAGCCGGAATGGTCGCCTGCGAGGTGATGTCGCCGGCGCGGCCGAAATCCTCAGCCAGAGCGGCGCGCACGGCGTCTTCGACCAGAAGGGAGTTTAAAACGGGCAGATTCATCGATTTCCGCTCATGGTTTCGCTTAAACCTTGCGCCAGCCGCAGCGCCTCGTCCAGCGTGATCGAGGAGCGACGGGCCTGGGCCGGATCGGAATCGGGAAAATCGCGGCGGAAGTGGCCGCCCCGGCTTTCGCGCCGCAGATAAGCGCTGGCGGCGATCAGCAGCGCAGCTTCCGTGCGGTTGCGCAGATCGAGATTGTTCTTTTCCAGCGCCTTGTCGTGCAGGGTTTTCAGCGCGACCAGCGCCGTGCGAAGCCCTGTCTCGTCGCGCAAGACGCCGACATGGCGGGTCATGATCTTCCGCACCTGCTTGGCTTCATCAGCGTCGTCGCCCGAAGGCGCCGGAGCGGCGGACGCGACCAAGACCGGCGCGGATCCTCTGCATGATAAAGCGGCAATGTCCTTGGCGATGCGGTCGCCGAAGACCACCGCTTCCAGCAATGAATTGGAGGCGAGGCGATTGGCGCCGTGCAGTCCGGTCGAGGCGGCTTCGCCTGCCGCCCACATGCCGGGCAGAGACGTCCTGCCCCGGTCATCGGTCCACAGGCCGCCCATATGGTAATGCTCCGCCGGCGCCACCGGGATCGGCTGACGGGAGGGGTCGATTCCAGCCGACAGGCAGGACGCTGCGACATTGGGAAATTTTTCGGCGAACGCCGCGCCGACGGCCTTGGTCGCGTCGAGAAAGGCGCCGCGCCCGGCCTCCAGTTCGGCAAACACGCCGCGCGCGACGATGTCGCGAGGCGCCAGTTCGGCGTCCTTGTGTAAAGCAATCATGAAACGCTCGCCGGCGCGATTGACCAGAACGGCGCCTTCGCCGCGAAGCGCTTCGGTCGCCAGCGGCGCGGGGTCGCGGCCGATGTCGATGGCGGTGGGATGGAATTGCACGAATTCGGCGTCGGCGATGCGCGCTCCGGCCCTCGCGCCCATGGCCAAGGCGGCGCCATTGGCCTGCGGCGGATTGGTTGTCAAGGCGTAGAGCGCGCCGACGCCGCCCGTCGCCAGCACGGTGGCGCGGGCGTAAAAGGCTTTGGACGCGCCATCGGCGCCGCGCGCGAAAACGCCGACGACGCGGCCGGACTGGACGATCAGATCCTCGGCGACGAAATTTTCACGCAGCACGATGGACGTGGTCTTGCGCACAGTCGCGATCAGGGCGTGCATGATCGCGGCGCCGGCGCCGTCGCCTTTGACGCGCACGATGCGGCGCGCGGAATGGGCCGCCTCCTGCGAGGGGGTTAGCCGGCCGCGCGCGTCGCGGTCGAAGGGCGCGCCGAAGCCGAGAAGGTCTTCCACGCGCTCGCGCGCTTCACGGGCGACCGACAGCGCGACCGCCTCATCGACGATGCCGGCGCCGGCGGCCAAAGTGTCGGCGGCGTGCAGTTCAGGGCTGTCGCCTTCGCTGACGGCGGCGGCGACGCCGCCCTGCGCCCAGAGCGAGGAGGAGCTTTCGTCGACCGGCGCGGCGGCAAGGACGGTGACTGGCAGCGGCGCCAGTTTCAGCGCGCAGAACAGGCCGGCCAGTCCGCCGCCGACGATCAGGATATCAGGTTCGGACATGGGGCCAAAGGTTCATGGGGGCCAGGCGTTTCCGATTCCATTCATGCTTCTCCCGTAGGGAGAAGGGAGGCGCCGGCTGAGATAGGCGCGGTTATTTCAGCTCGATCATCCGCTCGACCGAGCGGCGGGCGCGCTGCGCCAATGCCGGGTCGATCGTCACTTCCTCGCGCATATAGACCAGGCTGTCGAGAATTTTCGGCAGGGTGATCCGCTTCATATGCGGGCAAAGGTTGCACGGGCGCACGAAATCGACGCCGGGATTTTCCGCCGCGACATTATCCGCCATCGAACATTCGGTGACGAGCAGCACGCGTTTGGGCTGGCGGGTCTTGACGTAATCGATCATCGCCGCCGTCGAGCCGGAAAAGTCGCAGACATCGACCACTTCCGGCGGGCACTCGGGATGGGCGAGCAACTGGATCGAGGGATCGTCCTCACGGTAGCGCAGCAATTCCTCGGCGGTGAAACGCTCGTGCACCTCGCAGGCGCCATGCCAGGCGACGATCTTCACCTTGGTCTGGCGCGCGACATTGGCGGCGAGAAAACGGTCGGGAACCATGATGACCGTATCGACGCCAAGGCTTTCGACCACCTTCACCGCGTTGGAGGAGGTGCAGCAGATGTCGACCTCCGCCTTCACGTCGGCGGAAGTGTTGACATAGGCGACGACCGGAACGCCCGGATATTTCCGCCGCAACGCGCGGACGTCCGCCCCGGTTATCGAGGCGGCGAGCGAGCAGCCGGCGCGTGAATCCGGGATCAGCACGGTCTTTTCCGGGCTGAGCAGCTTGGAGGTCTCGGCCATGAAATGCACGCCGCCCTGGATGATGATTTGGGCGTCCGACTGGCCGGCTATGCGCGCCAACTGCAAACTGTCGCCCACCACGTCGGCGACGCAATTGTAGATTTCGGGAGTCTGGTAATTATGCGCCAGAATGACGGCGTTGCGCTGCTTTTTCAGGTCGTTGATCGCCTTGACGTAGGGCGCGTGAAAAGGCCACTCGATCGGCGGGATGATCGCCTTGACCTTTTCGTAGAGGTGCGCCGTCTCGCCCGCGACTTCCGGCGTCCAGGCCAGCGACGGCATGGGAAGCACGTCATGGCGCGCGACCGCGGACATCTCTTGCGGCTTAGCCGTGGTCCTGCCTTGCGGCTGGGTCGAAACACGCGGGAGGAAAGAAACCTGCATGACGCTCACTCCTAGTTATGCTCAATATGAGCATAACTTGAACCGATAAAAAGGCCGTTGCGACGGCTTGGTTTGGGGATAAGGGCTCCCCATTCACGTTTTCTACATATACTCACCGTGAGTATAAAGACAAGGGCGAATCGGGATCGTTTTCGGCAGGGGCGGTGCGGCCCGCAAAACCCGTCAACCTTTTCAAGTTACGCTCATGCCCGCTCATTTTGGGACGCCGGCATGACCGACTTGGCCTTTTTCAAGCTCAGCCGCAAGGAAAACGCGCTTTTCCGGGTCAAATCCCTTTTGCGTCGGTGCGCCCTGCCGCCGTTGGCCTTCTCGTGGCCTTGCGACTGGCCGTTGACGGCGCTGGCGGCGATCGGCTTTTTCACGATTCTGTTGCCGACCGCGCCGGGGCTTCTCCTCGACCCCGACATGCTCTGGCATATCCGCACCGGCCAGGAAATCCTCTCCTCCGGTCATTTTCCCCTGGCCGACAGCTATTCCTGGACGATGAACGGCCAGAACTGGATCGCCAAGGAATGGCTGTCGCAGGTTTTTTTCGCGCTCGGTTTCGATCTCGCCGGCTGGACCGGCTTCGCCGTCTTGGCGCTGGTCGCGGCCTGTGCCGCCTATGCGCTGGTCTTTGCCGCGGTGGAGCGCCGCGCGGGACCACTGTTCGCACTGATCGCCATCTGCCTCGTCGTCCTGGCCGGTAATTTTCATTTGCTCGCGCGGCCGCATGTGCTGGTCTGGCCGGTGGCGGCGGCTTTCGCCACACGCTTGCTGGACGCAGCCGAAGAAGGCCGCGCCCCAAGCTGGCCCGCCGCGCTGCTGCTGACCCTATGGGCCAACCTGCACGGCTCCTTCCTGTTCGCCTTCGTGCTGATGCCTTTTTTTGCCTGGGAATCCATCTTCCGCGCCTCGCAAAATCACCTGCGCGTCGGTCTGCGCTGGGCCATTTTTGCGCTGCTGTGCCTGCTGGCGGCGTTGGTTCATCCTTATGGCTGGCGCGTTTTCGCCGCCGCGCGCGACGTCCTGGCGCTCGGTCCGGCGCTTGGGCTGATCGTCGAATGGCGGCCGCAGAACTTCTCAAGCTTCGGCCATTTCGAATTCATCCTCCTGCTTGGCCTTGGCGGGGCCTTGCTCAGCGGCTTGCGTCTGCCCCCGCCGCGCGTCGCCCTGTTGCTGGCCTTGCTCCATTCGGCTCTCGCCCACGTGCGGCAGGAAACGCTTGGCCTGATGGTCGTCGCTCTGCTCGTCGCCGCGCCGGTCGCCGCCCTGCAGGGGAAAATCCACCGTCTGGAGCGCCAAAAATGGCGCGTACCTGCCGCGGCGGCTGTTGGTCTGCTGGCGCTCTGGACCCTGACCGGGCGCGGCGGCTTGAACCTTCCAGCAGGGATCGCGCCGCAAGCCGCGCTCGACGCCGCCCGTGCAGCCGGCGTGCGGGGACAGGTGTTGAACGAGGACCAGTTCGGCGGCTTTCTGGTCGGCCAGCATGTCCCGACCTATGTTGACGGACGCGCGGAACTGTTCGGACCCATGCATTACGACTTGTCGCTGGCGCTGGCGGGACGCAAGCCGGAGTTCTTGGCCGCGCTACTCGCCAACCGGGAAATCGGCTGGACCCTGCTCCCGACTGTTCTGCCGGCCAATCAGGTCCTGGAAGCCTCGCCCGATTGGCGGAAAGTCTATCGCGACGAGGTTGCGAGCGTTTACGCGAGGCGGTGAACGCGGGCGGCCTCGAGCAGAATTTTCACGCTGCGCGACTCGACCAAAAAATTCCCTCCTTCGCCAATTTCGCGCTCCGCGGTTTCATCGACGAAAGTGTCGATGGCCAGGCGCCAGACTCTTCCTTCGCGCGGAGCGGGCAAGGGAAAAACCACGGCGTCTCCGGCATTGAGCAGCAGCAGCACACGCGAATTTTCCGCGTAAAGCGACAGGCCGAGAAAACGTCTTTCGCTCTCGCGCCATTGCGCTTCCGTCATCGGCGCGCCCTCGGCGGAAAACCATTGCGCATCGGGAATCCCGCTGTCGTCGAGACGCGCCCCGGTCAGGAAGGCGTCGCGATGCAAGGCCGCCTCGCCCAGCCGCAGCGCGATCAGCTTCCTGGTGAAGGCGATGAGCTTTTGGTCGGCGTTGCCCCAATCGAGCCAGGTCAGAAAATTGTCCTGCGCATAAGCGTTGTTGTTGCCGTTCTGGCTATGGCCGCATTCCGCGCCCATCGCCAGCATGGGCAGCCCTCGCGCGGAAAAAAGCGTCGCCAGCAGATTGCGCTGGTCGCGGCGCCGGAGCGCCCGAATTTCTTCGTCATCGGTGGGGCCTTCGGCGCCATTGTTCCACGAATAATTGCAGTCGGTCCCGTCGCGGTTCTGTTCGCCGTTGGCCTCGTTGTGCTTGCGCTCGTAGGCGACGAGATCGGCCAGCGTAAAGCCGTCGTGGGCGGTGATGAAATTGACGCTTTTCGTCGGCCGGTCGAATTTTGCGAAAGTCGGCGCCGAGCCGGCCAGGCCCGACGCCAGCGCCCCGACCATACCGCCATCGCCCCGCCAGAATTTTCGCATGTCGTCGCGGAAACGATCGTTCCATTCGCTCCAGCGCGGCGGAAATTGTCCTGAGCGATAGCCGCCGGGGCCGATGTCCCAGGGCTCGGCAATCATTTTCAGATGACGCAACACGGGGTCCTGCTCGATCGCCGCGAGCAAGGGAGCCTGGGGATCGAAGCCGTCGCCGCGCCGCGCCAGCGTGACGGCGAGATCGAAGCGGAACCCATCGACGCCGCCGAGTTGCGCCCAGGCGCGCAAGCTGTCCATGGCGAGGCGGATGACGGCGGGATGGTCGAAGCGCAAGATGTTGCCGCAGCCAGCGTCGTTGACGTAGAGCGCGGGGTTCTCGGTCAGCCGGTAGAAACTGGCGTTGTCGATTCCACGCAGCGAAATCGTGGGCCCGAGTTCGTCGCTTTCGCCGCTGTGGTTGAGCACGACATCGACCAGCACATCGAAACCCGACGCCTGAAGCGCGGCGACGGATTCGCGCACTTCTTTCCAGCCGCCGGGAGCGAGACGCGGGTCCGGGGCCATGAAGGCGACAGGGTTGTAGCCCCAGTAATTCTTCAGGCCCAAGGGCGGCAGATGCCGCTCGTCGATCCAGGCGGCGCAGGGCATCAGCTCCAGCGTATTGACGCCGAGATTTTTGAGCGCGGCGATGGAAGCGGGATGGGCGAGACCGGCGAAGGTTCCGCGCAGATTTTCAGGGATTTCCGGCATGAGCCTGGTGAAGCCGCGCACATGCAGTTCATAGACGATGGTTTCCGCCCAGCGCTTTTTACGGCGCGGCGCATCCGTCGCCAAGACCGGCTTTTTCGCGACGGCCTTGGCAACGTAGGCGGCGCTGTCCTCGGCGGAGGGCGAGCCGTCGGCGGCAAAACCCAGCATCGACGGGTGCAGCTCGATGCAGCGGTCGAGCTCGAGGGCGTAGGGGTCGATCAGCAGTTTGGCAGGGTTATGACGAAGTCCGCGCGCAGAATCGTAAGGGCCGTGGACGCGCAGGCCGTAACGCGCGCCTTCCTGCAATCCATGGATGAAACCATGAAAGACGGAACCGCTGCGGCCGGGAAGGCGCAGACGGAGGGTCTCCTTGTCCGCCGCGTTGAACAGGCAGAAATCGACCGCCGTGGCGGTTTCCGAATAAAGCGCGAAATTGCCGCCGCCTTCGCCCAATACAAGGCCGAGTTCGTCGGGCGAGCCGGGGGAGACAGAAAAATTTTCAGGCATGTGGCGCCCGCCTCTGGTCGGTTATTGCGAGCGAAGCGAAGCAATGAGGGTTTCGAACAATGGCCCCCCCGCCCTCAGGTAATGACGCTCGGCTCGGTCCGTCCTGTGTGATGGCGGATTTCGGCGAGCTTTTCGGCGCAAGCGACCAGATCGGCCAGGGCGCCTTGCGTTTCGAGATCGTGTTTCGCCGGGTCGGGTTCATAGCGCTCGATATAGACGCGCAAGGTGGCGCCCGAGGTGCCGGTGCCGGACAGGCGATAGACGATGCGCGAACCATCCGTGAAAAGGATGCGGATGCCCTGCTGTTTCGAGACCGAGCCATCGATGGGATCGTTATAGGCGAAATCGTCCGCCGCCTCGATTTTCAGCCCGCCAAAACTTGTCCCGGCGAGGCACGGCAGTTTTTTGCGCAAGGACGCGACCAGCGCATTGGCGCCTTCGCTCGCCACTTCTTCGTAATCGTGGCGCGAATAATAATTGCGGCCATATTCGGCCCAGTGGAGGCGCACGATGTCGGCGACGCTCTGCTTGCGGACGGCCAATATGTTCAGCCACATCAGCACCGCCCAGACCCCGTCCTTCTCGCGGACATGATTGGAACTGGCGCCGGCGCTTTCCTCGCCGCAAATGGTGACGCGGCCGGCGTCGAGCAGATTGCCGAAAAATTTCCAGCCCGTCGGCGTCTCGTACATGCCGATCCCCAGCTTTTTCGCCACAAGGTCGGCGGCGCGGCTGGTCGGCATGGAGCGGGCGACGCCCGCTAACCCTGCGCGATAACCCTTCACCAGATGGGCGTTGGCGGCGAGGATCGCGAGACTGTCGGAAGGCGTGACGAACTGGCTGCGCCCGATGATCAGATTGCGGTCGCCGTCGCCGTCGGAAGCCGCGCATAAATCGGGCGACTGCGCCGACATGGCGAGATCGAGCAAATGTTTGGCGTGGACGAGATTGGGGTCGGGGTGATGGCCGCCGAAATCCTCCAGCGGCTCGGCGTTGATCACGCTGCCGGGGCCAGCGCCAAGCCTTTCCTCGAAAATCGCCTTGGCATAGGGGCCGGTGACGGCGCTCATCGCGTCGAATTTCAAGGTGAAGCCGTCGCGGAACATCGCCGCGATGGCCTCGAAATCGAACAGGCTCTCCATCAGTTCGAGATAAATGGCGACTGGATCGACGACGCGCACTTTCGCCGCGCCAAGCTGGGTCTCTCCTGGCGTGTCGAGATCGACATTCGTCGCTTCGATGATCTTGTAGCTTTCGATTGTTTCGCTATGGGCGAAAATCGCCTCGGTGATTTTTTCCGGGGCGGGACCGCCATTGGAGATGTTGTATTTGATGCCAAAATCGCCGTCCGGGCCACCCGGATTATGGCTGGCGGAGAGTACGATGCCCCCAAAGGCCTTCTCGGCGCGGATCACCGCCGAGGCGGCGGGGGTGGAGAGGATTCCGCCGCGTCCGACAATGATTTCGCCAAAACCATTGGCCGCCGCCATTTTCAGGACGATCTGGATCGCTTCGCGATTGAAGAACCGGCCGTCGCCGCCGAGAACCAGCTTTTTTCCCTCAAAACCTTCCAGTGATGAAAAAATCGACTGGACGAAATTGGCGAGATAATGCGGCTGCTGGAACACGGTCGTCTTCTTGCGCAGGCCGGAGGTGCCGGGACGCTGGTCGGCGAAGGGCTTCGTCGCGACGGTCTGGATTTGCGGAAACGAAGCGTTCATGCGGCGAGGTTCCGGAACAGGTTGGCGTAAGTTTTGGCGGGCTGAGTCCAGCTCACATCGCATTTCATGCCATTGAGCTGGATTTGGCGCCAGAGCGGCGGGTCGGCAAAAAGTCCGGCCGCCTTGCGCAAGGCGGCGGCCAAGGCGCCGGCGGCGACCGGCTCGAACTGCAGGCCGGTGGCGCAGCCTGCCGAAAGCGCCATGTCATTGGCGTCGATGATCGTATCCGCGAGGCCGCCGACCCGCGAGGTCAGCGGCACCGCGCCATAGCGCAGGGCGCAAAGCTGGGTCAGGCCACAGGGCTCGAAACGCGAGGGGACGAGCAGCATATCGGCGCCGGCCTGGATCATATGGGCGAGATCCTCGGCATAGCCGAAACGCGCCGCGATCCGGTCCGGGGACTCGCTGGCCGCCGCGGCGAATGCGTGCTCCAGCGCGGGGTCGCCGGAGCCGAGCAGGGCCAGTTGCAGATTGAGCGGCTCGAACAAAGGCAGGCAGTCGAGGACGAGATCCAGTCCCTTCTGGCTCGACAACCGACTGACCACGCCGAGCAGCAGCGCCCCGTCGATTTCCGGCAGGCCCATTTTCTTCCGCAGCGCGCGGGTGTTTTCCGCGCGGGCTTTGATCGTACGCAGGGAATAATGTTTCGTGACCAGCGGGTCCGAGGCCGGGTCCCAGACCCGCGTGTCGATGCCGTTGCGGATGCCGAACAGGACGTCTCCCCGGGAGCGCAACAGGCCGTCGAAACCCATGCCCTGATCGGGCTCGAGGATTTCCTGCGCATAGGTCGGCGAGACGGTGGTGATGGCGTCGGAATAATTGACGCCGCTTTTCAAGAAACTGATCTGGCCGTAATATTCGAGCCCTTCGGTGACCAGACTCGCTTCCGGCAGGCCCAACGGCGCGAGCAAGCCTGAGGGAAACAGGCCCTGGAAAGCGAGATTGTGGATGGTGAGGACGCAAGCCGGCGAGCGCCGTCCGCTGAAGCGCAGATAGGCGGCGGTCAGGCCGGCCTGCCAGTCATGGGCGTGGACCACGTCGGGCGCGAAACCGTCCGCCAGCCCCTGCGACAAAGCCGCGCCGGCTCTGGCCAGGGCGGCGAAACGCTGGGCGTTGTCGGCATGGTCCAGCCCGTCGGGACCGAGATAGGGGCCGCCGGGGCGAAGATAGAGATGCGGCGCATCGAGCGCGAACAAGTCGAGCGCCCCCGAATTGCCGCGCAGAATGCGCGCCGGGGCGCCGAACAGGTCCTTGAAACGCGCCACCGGCTCGGCCTTTTCCAGACCGTCGAGCACGGCGGCATAGCCGGGGACGAGAGTGGAGACCGCGACATTTTCCTGCGCCAGCGCCAGGGGCAGGGCCCCGGCGACATCGGCGAGGCCGCCGGTCTTGACCAGCGGATATATCTCCGAGGCGATGGAGAGCACGGCCAGTCCGTCCATCACAACAGCCGATCGATCATCGGCTGGGTCACGAGGCAGACGCCTCTTTCGCTGCGGCGGAACCGCGCCGCGTCAAGCTCCGGGTCCTCGCCGATCACCAGGCCTTCCGGAATGCGCACGCCGCGATCGACAATCACATTGGTCAGCCGCGCCCAACGGCCGATGTCGACTTCCGGCAGAATGACGGAAAAATGCACATGGGAAAAGGAATTGGCCCGCACATTGTTGAACAGCAGGCTGCGGCGGAGCGAAGACCCCGAGACGATGCTGCCCCCGGAAACCAGCGAGGAAATCGCGTGACCGCGCCGGCCTTCCTCGTCATGGACGAATTTGGCCGGCGCGGTCAGTTCGTTATATGTCCAGATCGGCCAGTTGCGGTCGAACAGATCGAGTTCCGGAGTGATTTCGGTGAGATCGATATTGGCGGCCCAATAAGCGTCGATCGTGCCGACGTCGCGCCAATAGGCGCGCGTCTCGTTTTCCGAGCGCACGCAGGAGTCGGAAAAGCGATGCGCCACGGCCTTGCCGTTGGCGACAATGAAAGGGATCAGATCCTTGCCGAAATCATGGCTTGAATTGACGTCGGCGGCGTCGCGGCGCAGCAGGTCGAACAGGAATTTGGCGTCGAAGACGTAAATCCCCATGCTGGCGAGGCAACGGTCGGGCTTTCCGGGCATGGTTGGCGGGTCACTCGACTTTTCGACGAAGCTGACGATGCGGTCCAGCTTGTCCACACCCATCACGCCAAAGCCCTTCGCCTCCTCGGGCGAGACTTCCAGACAGCCCACCGTCACGTCGGCGCCCTGGTCGACATGCTGCTGGAGCATCAGCTCGTAATCCATCTTGTAAATATGGTCGCCGGCCAGGATGACGATATATTGCGGCGCATAATCCTCGACGATGTCGGCGTTCTGGAACACGGCGTCGGCCGTGCCGACATACCATTGGGTCTCGGACACGCGCTGCGAGGCGGGCAATATATCAAAGCTTTCGTTGCGCTCGGGGCGCAGAAAGGTCCAGCCGCGCTGCAAATGGCGGATCAGGCTGTGCGCCTTGTACTGGGTGGCGACGCAAATCCGCCTGATGCCGGAATTGAGGGCGTTGGACAGGGCGAAGTCGATGATGCGGGACTTTCCGCCGAAATAGACGGCGGGCTTGGCGCGCCGGTCGGTCAGCTCCATCAGGCGGGAGCCGCGACCACCCGCCAGGACATAGGCCAAGGCTTGACGCGCCAGAGGGGAGTGGGCTGCAACCGTCATTTCCGTCTCCGGCCGAATAAACGTTCGAAACGCCAACCGGGCTCCGGACAAAGCGAGCCTGCCCCGGTTCTGGCCGCTCGCCCTTTTTAGCGCCGAGCGGCTGTTAACGATTTGCGCCATCTCAATTTAGGGAGGATCATCCCTCCCGCACCGGCACTTTCCAGATTTCCTCGGCGTATTCCGCTATGGCCCGGTCCGAGGAAAACCAGGACGCGCGGGCGGTATTGAGGATCGCCGAACGCTGCCACGATTTTCGGTCGCGCCATTTGCGATCCACCGCGCGCTGCGCCGCGTAATAGGCGTCGAAATCGGCGGTGACCAGAAAATGGTCGTGATAGGTCAGCACGCTGACAAGCTGGGCGTAGCGGTTGCGGTCGTCCGGCGAGAACACGCCGTGGGCCACCGAATCCAGCACTTCGCGCAGGATTGGCGAATTGGCGATGGTTTCGCACGAGTCGGCGACATTTTGGCGATGCTCGGCCACCTGTTCGGTGGTCAGGCCGAAGATGAAGATATTATCATCGCCGACCTTTTCTCGAATTTCGATATTGGCGCCGTCGAGCGTGCCGATGGTCAAGGCGCCGTTTAGCGTCATTTTCATATTGCCGGTGCCGGAGGCTTCCATGCCCGCCGTCGAAATCTGCTCCGACAGGTCGGCGGCGGGAATGATCGATTCCGCCAGGCTGACGTTGTAATTGGGCAGGAAAACCACTTTCAGCAGGTCGCGCACGGTGGGGTCGTTGTTGACCACGCGGGCGACATCATTGGCCAGTTTGATGATCAGCTTGGCTTGGGTGTAGCTCGCCGCCGCCTTGCCCGCGAAAATCTTTACCCGAGGCACGAAGTCGCGCATGGGTTGCGCGCGAATGTCGTTGTAGAGGGCGATGGTCTCCAGAATGTTCAGCAATTGTCGCTTGTATTCATGGATGCGCTTGATCTGCACGTCGAACAGAGCGGCTGGATCGACCTTGACCAGCAGCCGGTCGGCGATGAGCTTGGCCAGCGCCTCCTTGTTGGCGAGTTTCGCTGCCGCGAAGCGCTTCTGGAAATCGAGGTCGCCCGCCAGCGGTTCGAGCTTTTCCAGCTCGGAAAAATCGTCCAGCACGGAAGGCCCGATCGTTTCGCACAACAAGCGGGTCAGCTGCGGATTGGCCTCGATCAGCCAGCGGCGGAAGGTGACGCCATTGGTCTTGTTGACGATTCGGTCGGGAAATATCTCGTTCAGGTCGCGGAAAACGGTCTGCTTCACCAATTCCGTATGGAGCGCGGAGACGCCATTGACCTTGTGCGAGCCAAGAAAGGCGAGATGGCCCATGCGCACATGCCGGCCGTTATGCTCGTCGATCAGCGACAGGGAAGCGAGCTTGCCTGCGTCGTCATAGCCCTCGCGGCGCAACCGGTCGAGATGCAAGGCGTTGATCAGATAGATGATCTGCATATGGCGCGGCAGCAGCCGCTCCATCAAGGGCGCCGGCCAGGTCTCCAGCGCCTCCGGCAACAATGTATGATTGGTGTAGGAGAAGGTCGCCTGGGTGATCTGCCAGGCTTTCTCCCAGTCCAGTCCATGCGCGTCGACCAACAGGCGCATCATTTCGGCTATCGCTATGGCCGGATGGGTGTCGTTGAGCTGGATCGCCGCTTTTTCCGCCAGGGTCTCGATGTCGCCATGCTGTTTGAGATGGCGGCGGATCAGGTCTTGCAGCGAGGCCGAGGCGAAGAAATATTCCTGGCGCAGGCGCAGTTCCTGCCCCGCCGGTGTGGAATCGCTGGGATAGAGCACTTTCGAGATCGATTCGGCGCGCATCCGGTCGGCGAGAGCGCCGACGTAGTCACCCTGGTTGAACACGTCGAGACGCAATGGATCGGGCGCGCGCGCCGACCACAGCCGCAAGGTGTTGACGTGGACGCCGCGCCATCCGACCACCGGCGTGTCATAGGCGACGGCTTCGACCGTCTCCGACGGGCGCCAGATCTGCGCCGGCGCGCCATGCGGGCGCGGCTTGCTGTCGACCACGCCGCCAAAACCGATGGCGTAATTCACCTCCGGCCGCGAAAACTCCCAGGGATTGCCGAAATCGAGCCAGTCTTCCGGATATTCGTGCTGCCAGCCGTCGCTGATGGTCTGGCGGAACAGACCGTGGTCATAGCGAATGCCATAGCCATGCGCGGCGATCGACAAAGTGGCCATGCTTTCCATGAAACAGGCGGCGAGTCGTCCGAGGCCGCCATTGCCGAGCGCGGCGTCGGGCTCGATGTTGCGCAGCTTGTCGAGGTCGATGTCGAGACCGGCCAAGGCCGCGCGCATCGGCTCCAGAAGGCCGGTATTGCTCAAAGAATCGACCAGCAGGCGGCCGATCAGGAACTCCAGCGACAGATAATAGACGCGACGGCGGTTGTCGCGGTAGTTGCCGCGCACCGAGGTCAGCCAGTCGTCGACGATCCGGTCGCGCGCCGCCAGCGCCACCGCCATGAACCAGTCGCGCTCGGAGGCGGCGTTGCGGTCCTTGCCGACGCTGTAGGTGAGCTTTTCCAGCACGGCCGCGCGGAGGCGGGCGACCAGATCGTCGCCGGCGCCAAGGGCGGATTCAGACGCCTGTTCTGTGGAAACGGCGGGATAAAGTTCGTTCATGGCGGCTCGTTCAGGTTTTTTCGCGCATCTGTCAAGCAGCGAAATCGCTAACTGGCAATCGCTTTGTCGGTTTCGTCGGACGCCGACGAAATGTTTGATGGATCTTCATGCCGGGACTGTGTGCGCCAAACGGCAATGCAGATCGCCGCGACCGGCAGGCCGATGCAGGAGGTAGCGACGAAAAAGGCCGGATAGCCGAAAGCGGCGACGGCATAGCCGGAAAAGCCGCCGAGCAGTTTGCCGGGCAGGGCATAAAGGGAAGACAGCAAGGCGTATTGCGCGGCGGCGTAAAGCGGCGAGGTCAGCGACGACATGAAGGCGATCAGGGCCGTGCCGGCGAAACCGCCGGCGAAATTCTCGACGCAGATCGAAAGCGTCAGAAATCTCAAATCATGCCCCTGGGTCGCCACGAGGGCGAGGCTCAGATGCGAGGCGCTGGCGGCGACGCCGCCGATCAGCAACGACGGCATCAGTCCCAGCCGCGCCACGGCGAGGCCGCCGGCAAAAATCCCGGCCAGTCCTACGGCAAACCCGAAAACCTTGGTGATCGAGGCGATCTCGGCTTTGGAAAAGCCCAAGTCTATATAAAGCGGATTGGCCATGACGCCGGAAACGAAATCGGGCAGCCGATAGATCGCCAGCAAGGCGATGAACAAAAGCGCGTTGCGGCCCTGACGCCGGAAGAAATCCTTCAACGGATCGACGAAAGCCTCGCGCAAGCTCTTGCGCCTGTGGCTCTCGGCGCTGAAAGCCGGTTCCGCCGCGAGCAGGGTTGCGGCGAGGCCGACGCTCATCAAACAGGCCATCACGAGATAGGCGGTTCGCCAGCTGGCGGCTTCGGCTATATAGAGCGCGCCGGCGCCGGCGCCGAGCATGCCGAAGCGATAGCCGAACTGGCTGGCCGCCGAGAGTTCTCCCTGCTGCTCAGGCGGAGCGATGGAGATTCGCCAGCCGTCGATGACCACATCCTGGGTCGCGGCGCAAAAGCCCAGAAGAAACGCGAAGGCGATGGTCCAGGGCAGGTTGTGGCCGGGATCGCCAAAGGCGAGACCGACCAGAGCGAGAGCGACGCCCGCTTGCGTCAGCGCCATCCAGCCGCGCCTGCGTCCCAGTATGCGACCGATCGCAGGGGCGTCATATTGGTCGAGCAGCGGCGCCCAAAGGAATTTAAGCGAATAGGCCAGAGCGACCCAGCTCATCAGGCCGATATGCTCGCGCGCGACCCCGGCTTCGCGCAGCCAGGCCGATTGCGTTGAAAACACCAAAAGGAAGGGCAGGCCCGAGGAAAATCCGAGCGCCAGCATCAGGGCCAACCGCTTGTCGGCGAACAGACGGGTCAGGGATTTACGCTGCGATTCGAACTGCATGGGTGGATTATGCCATGGACGTCCCGCAAAAGCGAAAATCACGACATCCCTTTTTTCCATCGTA
This sequence comes from Rhodoblastus sp., assembly GCF_052145335.1. Classification (GTDB taxonomy): domain Bacteria; phylum Pseudomonadota; class Alphaproteobacteria; order Rhizobiales; family Beijerinckiaceae; genus Rhodoblastus. The sequence goes on along the minus strand of NZ_JBKQOU010000249.1, from coordinate 4,673 downwards.
TTAGTGGAATAAATAGGTCCAATGCTGTTATTTTAATCGAAACTGGGCGAGTCGCCTCAGGATCAGGAAAAATGCTGACCAACAAAGGAAAATACGGCCTCAAGGCGATGGTTCACCTCGCCGGCCTGACGCCGGGCGCGCTGGCCCAGGTGCAGGAAATGGCCGATAGCAACGCCATTCCGAAAAAATTTCTCGACCAGATTCTGTCGGAATTGCGTAATTCCGGGCTGGTTTTCTCGAAAAAAGGCAAGGGTGGCGGCTATGGGCTGGCGCGGCCGGCAAGCGAAATCAGCGTCGGCCAGATCGTGCGGGTCCTGGACGGGCCTTTGGCGCCGATCCAATGCGCCAGCGTCACCGCCTATCGCTCCTGCGACGATTGCGGCGACGAAAAAATCTGCACGGTTCGGCTGATCATGGTCAAGGCCCGCAACGCCATCGCCTCCGTTCTCGACAACCATACGCTCGCGGACATGCGGGCGCTGGGCGCGCCGTCCGAGGCGACAGAGACGTTTCACATCTGAACCGCAGCTATCTCCGGAAGCAGCCGCCGCGCGATCTTGCCGTTCTTTGTGCGCGGCAGGGCTTTGAGAAACACGTATTTTTTGGGGTTCTTGTAACCGGCGAGATGTTCGGCGCAGTGGGCGGCCAGCGCCGCCTCGTCGGCCCGCGCGCCGGGCGCGAGAACGACGAAAGCGCAGATTACGCCGACATCGGAGCGCAGTTTTCTTTCCGCCACGGCGACATCGGCGACATCAGGCGCATGGGACAACGCCGCTTCGACTTCCGCCGGCGAAACCCGATAACCTTGCGCGTTCATCAGGTCGTCGCGGCGCCCGTGCAGCCAGAAATAGCCGTCTTCGTCCATTTCGGCGACATCGCCGCCGATGAACCACTCGCCGCGATAAATTTCCTCTTCCGCTTCGGGGCGGTTCCAATAGCGCAGCATCAGGCCGGGGTCGCAGCGTTGGACGGCGATCAGGCCAGTGTTTTTCGCCGGCAACGGCGTCACGCCCTCTTCCAGGGGCAGGATGGCGACCTTTCGTCCCGGCTGCGCCTTGCCGGGCGAACCGGGCCGGACAGGAATGGTCGGGCCGCTGGAAATATAGGTCGAAATTTCGCTCATCCCCAACGCCTCATAGAGCGGCTTGCCTGTCAGGCCGATGAATTTTTCGCGCAATGCCGGCGCCAGCGCCTCGCCCGCCGTCAGTCCGTGCCGCAGGCTGGCGAGATTTTTCGCCGTGCAGGAGGGTTCACGCAACATCTGGCGATAGACGCCGGGCACGGCGGCGAAGATACTGGCGCGGTGACGCGCGATGAGGCGCGGCCACACGCCGGGATCGGGCGGCCCGTTGTACAAAACCGCCGAAGCGCCCCGTGAAAAAGGGTCCATCAGGCCGACGCCGAGCGTATAGGTCCAGTTGAAGGCGCCGGCGTGCAGGACCACGTCCTGCTCCGAAAGGCCGAGCCAGTGGTCGAGCATGGGAGCGCGTCCCAAAATGACGCGCTGGGCATGCAACACGCCTTTGGGGCGGCTGGCCGTGCCGGACGTATAGATGAGATAGGCGGGATCGTCGCGAAAAGTCGCCGCATAGGGCATGGGGTCGAAGGCGGCGAGGCGCGACAGTTCCTGCGCATCGATGACGTGCGCGCCCGCGGCCGCCGCGAGGCCCTGGGAGCAGACGATCGCTTGGGCGCCCGAATCGGCGAGCAGGAAATCCACCTCCTCCGCGGTCAGTTGCGCCGAGGCAGGCAGGGCCACGAGGCCGGCGGCGACCAAAGCGAAAAAGCTCAAGACATAATCGAGGTCGTTGCCGCGCCGGATCATGACCCGGTCGCCCCGTGAAAAGCCGAGGGAGGAAAAGCCGGCGGCGAGGCGACGCACGGCGAGGTCCATTTCGCCATAGGTCAGGCTTTGATCGTCCTGCGGGCCGGCCAGCACCAAAGCGGTCTTGGCCGTTCGGCGCGCCGCGTTCTCCGCCAGGCAGAAGGCGGCGAGATTGAACGGATCATGTGGAAGAGTCATGGCGAGAAAAACAAACCTTCATGCTTCTGTCACCCGATTTTCATAGGCAGGCGCGATGCCCCCCCGTCAAGTTGAAAGGAAGGCCCATGTCGCAATCCGTGTCCGAGTCGATGACCAATGTCGATAGTCTGAACGCCCGCAAGACATATGACCGCATCGCCTTTCTTTACGACTTCCTGGACGCCCCTTATGAAATCGCCTGGAAGCGCGCCCTGCGCCGCCGGGTTTTCGAAGGCCTCCACGGCGCCATTCTCGACGCGGGCGTCGGCACCGGCTGCAATTTCGTCGCCTACCCCCCGGGCGTCAAGGCTTTCGGCTGCGACGCCAGCGCGGCCATGCTGGAGAAGGCGCGGGCGCGGGCCGACAAGCTCGGACAACTGGTCGAATTGCGTTGCTCCGACCTGACCCGGCTCGACTGGCCGGACGCGACCTTCGACGGCATCGTCGCCACTTTCGTCTTTGCCTGTATCGAGGATCACGAGCAGGCGGCGGCTCTGTCGGAACTCCGGCGGGTGTGCAAGCCGGGCGGCGAGATCCGCATCGTCGATTACCGCCTTTCGCCGCGCCCGCTGGTGCGCGCCCGCCAAAAACTGATGTCGGCCTGGCTGAACGGAACCTTCGCCGCCACCTATACGCCGAAGACCGAAGATTATTTCGATCAGGCCGGGCTGGAAGTGATCGACGAGACTTTTATACGCAGCGATGTGCTGAAGATGATCCGCCTGCGTCCGCTCTGAACTTCCAGTGCAATAGGACAAGGCGCCGCTTGCAAAAGCGGCGCTTTTTTTGTGACGATTGCTCGAATTTCTGCAGTGAAAGAGGCCAACATGAGCAAGTATTCGGCGCTACGCGATCATCTACAAAAGCAGCACCTTTCGACCTTCGAACTTACGTTCAAAGAGATCGAAGAGATAATCGAAGGCTCCCTTCCGGCTAGCGCCTCCCGACCGCAATGGTGGGCTAACGTCGCCGGGCCATCTTCTCATGTTCAGCGCGAAGCTTGGCGCGCTGCAGGCTATGATGCGTTCTTAATCAGCGGCAGAAACAGGGTTAAGTTTCAAAAGGTCTCTTAATCCGTGGCGCGCGTGCCGCTCGGACCTTTAAGTCTTTTTTCTTTGCATACACCTAAAAAAAGGGCGGCCTCTCGGCCACCCCCAAATTTTCGAACTCCGCTTGCGCTCAGAACACGTGGCGGAAGATCCAGTAGAGCGAGCCCGACAGCAGCATCGCGACCGGCAGGGTCAGAACCCAGGCCAGGGCCAGGTTGCGCAGGGTCGACATCTGCAGGCCCGAACCATTGGCCGCCATGGTGCCGGCGACGCCGGAAGACAGGACGTGGGTGGTCGAGACCGGCAGGCCGAAACCGTCGGCGGCGCCGATGGTCGCCATGGCCACCAGTTCCGCCGAAGCGCCCTGGGCATAGGTCAGGTGGGTCTTGCCGATCTTTTCGCCGACGGTGACGACAATGCGCTTCCAGCCGATCATGGTGCCAAGGCCGAGCGCGATGGCGACGACGATCTTCACCCAGATCGGGATGAATTTGGTCGCCTGGTCGAGAGAGCCCTTGTAGGCCTTGAGCGCGGCGATGTCGGAGACGGTCAGTTCGACGGCCTTGTCCTTCATCAGGAAGCGAATGGCTTCCGAGGCCAGATACATGTCGTTACGGGTGTTGCCGACGTTTTCGAGCGGCACTTTGGCGATCGAGCCAAACGACGCGACCTGCTGGTCGATGTCCCGGATCAGCGCCGCAAGCGACGGAACGGTGCCTTCGGTGATCTTGTGCTCCGAAATAAACGCGGTGACGGCGGGGCGCGGGTCGCCGATGATATTGTAGCCGGCGGCCTTTGAGGTCACCACTTGCTCGGCGGCGACCGAGTTCTTGGTGAACTGGGCGATGTGGCTTTCCGGCAGCGAGCGGTTCAGGGCGTAGGCGGTGGGAACCGTGCCGATCAGGATCAGCATGATCAGGCCCATGCCCTTCTGGCCGTCGTTCGAGCCATGGGCGAAGGAGACGCCGGTGCAGGTGAAGATCAGCAAAGCGCGGATCCACAGCGGCGGCGTGCCGTCGCCGGTCGGGGCGGCGTAAAGCTCGGGCTTCTTGATCAGCAATTTCATCAGCTTCAGCATGCCCCAGGCGCAGATGAAGCCGACCAGCGGCGACAGCAGCAGCGCGTAGCCGATTTCGGTGGCCTTGCTCCAGTCGACGCCGGCGGTTCCATCCCGGCCGCGCATAAGCGCGTTGGTGACGCCGACGCCGATGATCGAACCGATCAAGGTGTGCGACGAGGAGGCCGGCAGGCCGAGCCACCAGGTGCCGAGGTTCCAGATGATCGCGGCGATGAGCAGGGCGAAGACCATGGCGAAGCCGGCGTCCGAGCCGACCTGCAGGATCAGTTCGACCGGCAGCAGCGAAATGATGCCGAAGGCGACGGCGCCGCTGGAGGTCAGAACGCCGAGAAAGTTGAAAAAGCCTGACCACATCACCGCGTAGTTGGCGGGCAGCGAATGGGTGTAGATGACGGTGGCGACCGCATTGGCGGTGTCGTGGAAGCCGTTGACGAATTCGAAGCCCAGCGCGATCAGCAAGGCGACGCCGAGCAGGATGAAAGGCCAGAAAGTGACGTCCACCACCTTGGAGCCAAGATCGGAA
>NZ_JBKQOU010000248.1:0-32146 GCF_052145335.1 Rhodoblastus sp. | reverse complement strand
ATGCGCCGCTGGAGGCGCTGATCGCCGTGCTGGACCGGATGGGGATCGAGACCGGCTGCGACCTGCACATGCTGATGGACGCCGCCGACGACCTCGTGCGGCCCTTGCAGGACCGTCCGGTGCGGGTGGATCGCGAAAGCCTGTCGCTCGGCTATTCCGGCGTCTATTCGAGCTTCCTGCGTCACGCCGAAAACGCCTCGAAACTCTACGGCGTCGACGCGCGCGACATTCTCACCGAACTCGGCAAGCGCCGCATGGTCGGCGGCCAGGAAGACATGATCGTCGATGTCGCGCTGGATTTAGCCAGCAAGCGCTCTGCCGCGGAATGATGTGGCAGTTGCATTCACACTGTTTGTAGGCAAAATTGCACAGAAGTGTTGAAATGAGCGCAGGCTTTACCAATGGCAGTCAAGACGCAAGAATACGAGTCGGCAGTGCAACGGCGCATACATGATGCGGCGATGCGCCTTTTCGCGGAGCGCGGCGGCAAAGAGGTCAATATCAAGGAGCTGGCCGAAGAGGCTGGCGTCGCGCGGGGCACCATTTACGCCCACGTCAAGTCCATTGACCGTTTGTTCGCCGAGGTCGCGGGCGCGCTGACGGTCGAGATGAACCAGCGCGTGGTGCACAGCTTTTCGTCGGTCGACGATCCGGTGGCGCGGCTGGCGTTCGGTATTCGCTCTTATTTGCGCCGCGCGCATGAAGAGCCGCTTTGGGGGCGCTTCGTACTGACCTTTGCGCTGCGGGCGCCGGTGTTTTTCGAGGAAATCTGGCAAGGCCGGCCGGCCCACGACGTATTGGCGGGTCTGGAGCGAGGACTCTACCGGTTCGAAAAGGAGCAGCTGAATTCGGTCATGATGATGATCGGCGGTTCGGTCATTGGCGCCATGGCCCTCGTGCTGGATGGCCATGAGACATGGCGAAACGCCGGATTCGATGCCGCGGAATTCATCCTGCGCGCGCTTGGCGTCCCAGAAAACGACGCCAAAGCCTATGCGGTCGCCGAGTTGCCGGCGCTCTTGTCCGTCTCTTAATTTTGCTCAAGCAACGAAGCGTAAGTTTCGTCAAGCTTCGGCAGCGGCAGCGCGATAATGCGAGCGATTTCACTTTCCTTTTCCCCGAGCATGCGCAGAGCCATGGCGGTCATGCGCTCGGGCGCGTCCTTTGCCGGCAGGTCGCCTTCGAGCAAGGCGACGATCATGAACAGCATGGCGCCGCCGACGGCGTAAGTAACCGTTCCGGGGTCGACAATTCGCAGGCGTTCCGCTTGCTCGATCTTTCGTATGTCGCGAAACAGGCGCGGATACATGCCGAAGTGCTTGTAGCCGGGAACGGACATTGTGCGAATGATGAATTGAGCCCATTCGGGCTTGACGATCAAAGTATTGACGAAAATACGAACGGCCGCGGCGAGAGCTTCGCACGGGTCGGGAATCGTGTCGATGGCGGCGTCGATCTGCGTTCCGATCCGGTCGAACAATGCCTCCGTCGCGGCTGTGAAAATATCTTCCTTTGAGGAAAAATGATTGTAGAACGATCCAAAACCGACGTCGGCGGCTTCCGTTATGTCGTTGATGGTCGCCGCTTCCGCCCCTTTGCGCGCCATCACCGAGAGCGCGGCGTTGATTAGCCGGTCATGCGTTTTCCGGCGCTGGCGGCCCATTCGGTTGGGCGCAGCCTTTTCAGCGCTTTCATGCGCCATTGCAATTCTCCTGCCATTCAATCTCGTCCCGGTTACATCCGCGACGGCTCAAAATCAACTTTAGCCAAGTTTATTCGATTTCTCGTTTACCGCGACCCGTCGCGGTAAACGAATCCCTCGCGCCAGTTTGGCGGCGCATTCGCTCCTGACCATCTCACAGGTTCTTAGTCGTGCGAATCGAAAACGGGTAGGAAAAATTACCGATAACGACGCGCGCGCGATCTTCGTCCTCCGCATTGGTCAAATCGACGCCAATACGCGTCCCTTGCCCCGGCTCTTCGACGACACTCACTTCGACGAATTCGATTTCCGCATTCCATAGCGCATCGGCGATGGCGTCCTTGATTTCCCGTTTCTTCAGCGCTGGCTTGAACAGCTTCCCGACCGTGGTGAGAGGGATCCGGTCGATCAGGCGGATGAATTTCGGCTGGGCCGCGCGCTCGCCGATTCTGGCTCGTGCGAATTCCGCCAGTTCTTCTTCGGTTGTCCGGCTGCCCTGTTTCAGCTGTACATAGGCGACGGGCAGTTCTCCCGCATAAGCGTCGGGCCGACCGATGGCGGCGGCAAGTTGAACATCGGGGTGCTGGTGGAGGACTTCCTCGATCGTCGCGGGATCGATATTGTGGCCTCCGCGGATGATGAGTTCCTTCTTCCGCCCGGTGAGCCAGAAATATCCGTCCGCGTCCTGACGCCCGAGGTCGCCGGTGTTGAGCCAGCGGCGTCCGTCGCCGCAGTCCAGCCAGAGCCCCTCATTGTGCTCTGCCGACAAATAGCCGCAAAAGAGGTTCGGTCCTGAGATCGCCAGCAGACCGACTTCATCGACAGCGCAATCGCGGGAGTAATGGCCCTCGTCGTCAAGCATCACGGCTTTCATCGCCTGACCGGGCAAACGCAGGCCGATGGAGCCGATGCGTCTTTCGCCCTGTGACGGGTTGATGCTGCTGACGCAGATCGCTTCCGTCAGCCCGTAGCCTTCGAGAATTTGCAGACCTGTGACTTCCTGAAATTTGCGGAACATTTCCACAGGCATCGGCGCCGCTCCACACAGGCCATATTCCAGCGAGCTTATGTCATGCGCGCCGACGGGCGTCAGCAACAAGCCGGCATAGAGGGTTGGCACGCCGCTGAAAAAATTGATCTTGAAATGTTCGACGATTTCCCAAAAACCCGCGACCACTCCATCGCCGCGATATCCCTGCGGCGTCCCCAGCACCACGTGGGCGCCTTTCGAGAACGGAACAAGTCCCGTAACGATAACGCCATTGACGTGAAACAGAGGAAGTCCGCAAAAAAGCGTTTTTCCCGGTCCGATTATGTCGCCCAGAAACGCGGTCGCGCTCCAGGCGTTGGCGACCTCGGCTCCATGCTGCCGCATGGCGATTTTTGGCAAGCCAGTGGTTCCGCCGGTGCAAAAGAGGGAGGAAACATCTTCCGCCGCAATCTGCCGATCGGAGCAAAGGCGATCGCCCTCCTGTCGATCGACGATGGTCCAGAAGTCGTGGACGGCGACATGCGCGGGAAGCCCGGCCTGGACGCCACCGTCCCCATGGAGTTTCTTGACTTCGCCTTGCTGGGCCTGGCGCGCCATTTCCTTGGCTGGACCCTGGACGCGATCCGCGAGATTGACCTGCACGATATGTTGCAGGCTGTCTATGCCGGCGAGTTCGGGCTGGAGACGCGACCAGAGATCGACCCCCGGAAAAGGCGCGAGCGTCACCAGCGCCTTGGCCCCGGCCGCAGTCAAAAGCGCGGCCAGCGTCCTGGCCTCGAGCAGGGGATTGAACGCCGCGACAATCGCTGTCGCTTCGCCTCCCCATATGGTGAAATGGGTTTCGGGAAGATTCGGCAGGACGAAAGCGATGACGTCGTCCTTGCGCAGCCCCAGTTCGTGAAAGGCGTTGGCCGTTTGCGTGATCCGCCGTAGCAGGTCGCGATAGTTCCAGACTTCCGTTTCGCCGAGCTTGTCCGCGCTCATGAAGAACGACAGCGCTGGCGCGTCGGGATCGATCGCCGCGCCCTGGCGGATCGCGTCGTAGGTGCTTGAGGGAAGATTCGTCGGCCATCCATGCTCCTCGATACGCAGGACGTCGGCGTAAGCCGCCACGGGCTTCATGCGAGCTCTCCCACCACGACATTGCGCTGGACGCCAAGATCGATGTCTCCCGATGGATGCGAAATACGCGCTTCCACGACATCGCCGATTTTCAGATATTGCGGGCGCTTGGCCTGCACGTTCAAGAAAAACTTCCACTTGGTGGCTTCGGGGAAAAGCGCGGCGATCTTTTGACGGGACGGCGATGGGACGCTGAGCGCGCAGCCCGCCGGCGTGCCCGTGGCGATCAGATCGCCCGCGACGAGATCCTGCACCCCGGATAGTTCGGTCAGCGTCTCGGCTGGACCAAAAACCAGATTGGCGGTGGTGTCGTTCTGCCTCACCTGGCCATTGACCGTGAGTTTGAGTTGCAGATTTTTGATGTGCGGAAAATCGCTCGGGCCCAGCAGGCACAGATAGGGGCCGACCGGACCGAAGGTGCGGTAGCTCTTGCCCTTGTAGAATTGCATCTGCGGGATTTGGATGTCGCGCGCGGAATAGTCGTTGACGATGACAAGGCCGGCGATGAATTCGTGGAGATTGGCGTCGGTGACCTTGACCGATTCGGAAAGATCGCGCTTGACGATCAGTCCAAGTTCAATTTCGTAGTCCAGAAAACGCACGTTTTTTGGCATGATCAGCGGCGAATTCGCCGCGACGATACAGCTGGGCGCCTTGGTGAAAATCATGTTGAATTTCTTCGCGTCTGGGTCCATCCCCGACTCGATCATGTGCTGGCGATAGTTTGCGCCCTGGCAGATGAACTGCTGGTTGTGCGTGACCGGCGACAAGATCTCGACGTCGGAAATGGAGAGCGCCTCTCCGCGCAATCCCAAGAGACTTTCGACTGAATTGGCAAGCACGAAATCCCGCGTGGTCGGGTAATCGCCCGGAATGCGCGTGATTTGCCCGTTGCGCAATACGCCCCATTGAATACGGCTTTCGTGTTCAAACCGCACGACATTGATAGCCATGAATGATGATCCCCAAATGCTGAACGCCCGGACGCGCGACAGACGCGTCGCTGGCGGCGCGTTATCCGACGAGCTTGATCAGAGCGATGAGTTTCTTGAGCGTGAGGTCTTCGACGCTGTAAAGATTGCGCACCAGCGCCGCCAGGCTTTTCAATCCGAAGTCGGGCTTGGTGAAACTCTTGGGCATGGGCGGACCCCATTGCGCCATGGCCTCGCGGCTGACCGCATGAATTTCGGTTGGGCATTTGCTGGTGAACACGTCGCCGTCGCAATAATGCTCGTGCTTGGCGGCAAAGGGATCTTCCCAATAGTCGAAGATCTGGCTCCCCAGTATATGCCGGCCGACGCCCCACGAATGGCGCCATCCACGATTTTGCAGAACCCGCTGGCCCATGCCGACCGCGTCGGCGTCGACGACCTCGAAGGCGCAATGACCGAAGCCAGCCTGAAAATGAATCGTCATCGCCAGCGTATGATGGTCGGCGGGAATATCGCCGAGATCGAGACGGAAGAACGTCGCCGCGGGCGAGCCATCGGGCAGAACGCAAATGTCGCTCGGGATGAATCCGAAATTCTGCGTGTACCAGGCGCTGACGGCCTGATAGTTCGGAACTTCGAGAAGGACATGGCCGAGCTTGACGATTTCCGGCGGAAGCGGCGGTGGCCGCTGCGTCTTGTCGACACGAATGATATCGTCCGGCGCATTGAACTTGATCGGGCTGCGATGCGGCAAGGTTTCCGGAGGCGTCTGCCCGGCGACCGCGTCGACGCGAAAACCCGCCGGATCGACGAGACGGACGCGTCGGCCGCCGCCGGGCGCGTCGGAATTCTCAACCCCGGATGCGCCGGGGAGAGCGGATAATTTGCGGAGATCCTCGACGGAAGCCACGCTGAGGCCAAGCCCGACGAACCGGGCTTTCGGCGCGCGGTTGACGACGTAGCAAAACGGACTGCTTGCAGTTCCGCGCAGGTAAAGCTGGTCTTCGCTTTTTTTGACGACGCGCAGCCCGAAATCCGTGAGGAATTTCGTCGCCAGATCGAGATCGGGCCTTTCGAAAATCAGGTAGGCGAGGGAAGTCGCCTTCGTCGTCGGAGTAGGACACCGCGCGGGATTCGGCGTCGTCAGCCGAAGCCTGCGGGTCGTGAGATCGATCGGGCGCGATTTCGGCGCCGAAGGCGATGCCCCTTCGAACTCTGCCATTCTTGTTCCTCCCATTGTGATTTTGATGAGTTTTATATCAGATATGATAAAATCGTCAATACCCTGAGCGATCGCACGAGCCTGACGACAAAAAATCGTGATTGACATTTTCATCAGTTTTGATTATCTGATCGCAATGAGGGTTTGTGACAGGCGCGTAGACGCTGGCGGCCTTCAATTCGGATGGAAATACCGGCCCCTGCGAGCATGAATCGCAGTTCGCAAAAAAAGCCGGAAGTCTGCAAAACGGGAGGAAACCATGCTTATCGACGACATCGAATATGTGATTTTTCGCCATCCCGACCTGGCGCAAATCCGGGAATTCATGATCAGCTACGGCTTGCTCGATCTGGAGCAGACGGCCGACCAGCTTTATTTGCGCAGCTATGGCGACGCCCCGTTTTCCTACGTGACGACCAAAGGCGATGCGGCCTTTCTCGGCATGGGCTTCCGCGTGGCTTCGCGCGAGGCTCTGGATCTTCTATCCGCGCGCTTTAATTGTCCGGTTTCTGAATCTCCCCGTCCGGGCGGCGGCCTTTATGTCGTTGGCTCCGACCCCGACGGGCGGCGACTCGAATTCGTGTTCGGCGCCAAGCGGCTGGCGCCTATGCCTTCCAATGGCTTTCCGATCGCGTGGAATGACGCGCACGGCAAGAACCGTCTCGGCAAGTTCCAGCGTCCGGCTTACGGCTCCTCGCATATCCAGCGGCTCGGTCATGTGGCTTTGTTCACGCCCGCGCCGCAGGAGCGCATCGCCTGGTATTGCGAGACGCTCGGCATGAAGCCCTCGGAGCTGATCCACAAGGATAGCGAATCCGACGTCCTCGCCTCGTTCATGCATCTCGACAAGGGAGCGGCTTGGACCGATCATCATACGCTGGCGATCGTCGGCGCGGCGGCGCCGGGCATCGACCATATTTCCTTCGAATGCCGCGACTTCGACGACATCGGCATGGGTTACCAGGTGATGAGCGACAAGGGCTATCAACACCGTTGGGGGATCGGCCGTCATTTCTACGGCAGCCAGGTCTTCGATTATTGGACCGATCCGGCGGGCTTCCACGTCGAGCATTTCGTCGATGGAGATCTGGTCAACAGCGACACGCCAACGCTTAACCGTCCCTTCGGCCGGGAGACGTTGTTGCAGTGGGGTCCGGCTTTCCCCGGCCTGTGAGCAGGCGGCTCAGGCCGCTGGTTCTTCACTTCCTTCGAAATGCGATGTGGATGCGACGCCGAAGGCGCCGCTCGCCTTCGAAAGGCGCGCCCCGCCCTTCAATCGGCGCAGGTCGCTTGGCTCCTTTTTCAAACTTGAGCGGATCGGGCATGAAAAGTTTGGTGATGCGGACGATATTGTTCGTCCTGCCGAGAATGCTGGAATTTACCGCCAGGCGGCATCCGGTTTTTCGCGATCGGCTGAAGCAGCACGATGTCACCGCCTGGTTCGGCCTGAAGGACGAAAGCATAGGCGCGACCATCGCGATCCGCGGCGGAAAGGTTTTTGCGCAGGCCGGTTCGCGTGCCGAGGCCGATGTCGCCCTGGTTTTCCAGGACGTCTATACGGCTCTGGTCTTCCTCATGCCGGGACCCGATCAGGGCGAGATCATTCACGCGGCGAAAAATTTCAAGGTGGTGACCGTCGGTCGCGACGACCTCCTCCTCTGGTTCACTCAGACGTTGAACATGAGCCAGACCGTCGGGTTCGAGATGGGCGTGAAAATGCCCGACGGAAGCCGTCGATATACGACCTGCACAAATGGCGGTCCCATTTTCGTTTATGTCAAGGACGGCAGGATTCTGCGGACCACGCCGATCGATTTCGACGACAAGGATGCGGCGAGCTGGGAGATCGAGGCGCGCGGCAAACGTTTCCGGCCCAAGCGGGGCGGCCTCGTCGCGCCGCACGCCCTGTCGCTGAAATCGCAGGTCTATTCCGACAAGCGGATTCTCTATCCGATGAAGCGGGTCGATTTCGATCCAGATGGCGAGCGCAATCCGCAAAATCGTGGCAAGTCCGGCTACGTGCGGATCAGCTGGGATGAAGCCTTCGATATTGTCGCCAAGGAGATCAACCGGCAGAAGCGCGTGCATGGACCGGGCTCGATAACCTTCCCCATGTCTTCGCATCACCAGTGGGGCAACGTCGGCTATTACCTCAGTTCGCTCATGCGTTTCGCTAATCTGATCGGCTTTACCCGGGTCGTGGCCAATCCCGATTCCTGGGAGGGCTGGTACTGGGGCGCCATGCATCATTTCGGCAATTCGATGCGCGTCGGCGTGCCGGCGGGCGGCGGCACGATGGCGGACTGCCTGAACGAAGCCGAAATGGTCGTCTTCTGGTCCTGCGATCCGGAAAGCACCAACGGCGCCTACGCGGGCTTCGAAGGCACGCAGCATCGCCTGTGGGCCAAGGAGCTCGGCATAGAATTCGTTCATATCGACCCGCATTTCAGCGCCACCGCCCAATTGCTCGGCGGGCGATGGATTCCCATCCGGCCGCAGACCGATTCCGCTATGGCGATCGCGATCATGTATGTCTGGGCCGTCGAAGGCCTGTACGACGAGGATTACGTCGCCACGCGAACGACCGGCTTCGACGAGTGGAAAGCCTATCTGCTGGGCGAAACGGACGGCGTCCCCAAGACGCCAGAATGGCAGGAGGACGAGACCGGCGTTCCGGCCAAGGACGTGCGCGCCCTGGCGCGCAAATGGGGCGGAAGGAAGGTCCATCTCGCGATCGGAATGTCGGGCGCCGGATTCGGCGGCGCCGGTCGCGGCGCGCCCGGCCAGCAATGGGCGCGCAGCATGGTCATGATCATGGCCATGCAAGGCTGGGGCAAGCCGGGCGTCAATTTCGGCAGCCTCCAGATGGGAGCCCCCATCGATCCCTATTTCTACTTTCCCGGCTACGCGGACGGCGGCATTTCCGGCGATCTGCTCTGGACCGGAAACGCGGTCCATAATTATCAGCGCATGCCTCATGTCCTGACGATGAATCACGTCAGGCAGATGGTCCCGCGGCAGCAATTACCGGATGCGATCATCAATGGTCACGCCACCGGCTATTTGTGGGACGGAATGTCCCAGGAAGCGCAATTCGCGCCGTTCACCTACCCCATGCCGGGCTATTCGCCGATCCACATGATCTATCGCTATGGCGGATCGTCGTTCAGCACCGTGACCAAATCGGGCCGATGGGTGGAGGCCTATCGGCACGAAAGCATCGAATTCGTGGTTAACCAGTCGATCTGGATGGAAGGCGAGGCGCAGTTCGCCGACGTCATCCTGCCGGCCTGCACGTCATTGGAGCGCTGGGACATTGGCGAATGGTGCAATGCCGGAGGCTATGCGGTCCACAGCTACAGCGTCCTCAACCATCGCGTCGTCACTTTGCAGCACAAGTGCATAGAACCCTTGGGTGAATCGCGATCCGACTACGATATCTTCTGCGGTGTTCTGGCCAAACTTGGGCTTGGATCCGTGTTTGCCGAGGGCGGGCGCGATCTTGACTGGGCCAGGCGCGTGTTCGATTCCTCCGACCTGCCGAAACGGATCTCCTGGAAAGAATTCTGCCGGAAGGGATATTACGTCGTTCCGCCAGGCGAGGTTCCCGTCCCTGACATGCGCTGGTATGCGGAAGGCCGGAAAAAGGATATCCCGGAGCCGGCGCCGCTGCCCAGCCAATATGCGGAAGAATTCGGCAAAGGCCTGCAAACGCCGAGCGGCAAACTGGAATTTGTCCCCGAGCTTTTCAAGCGCCATACGGCGGACAATCCCGACCGGCCGGCTGTCAATCATTACCTGCCCTCGTGGGAAGGTCTGCGCGCGACCGAATTAGCCAAACGCTATCCGCTGCAGATGATCGCCACGCATAGCCGTTACAGCTTCCATACATACAACGACGGGAAGAACAGCGCCGTCAATCAGATCGAGGACCATCGCGCCCTGATCGCCGGGCATCGCTTCTGGCTGCTACGCCTCAATCCGGCCGACGCCGAGGCGAGAGGCATTCGCCATCGCGATCTCGTGAAAATATTCAACGACCGCGGCGCAGTGATCTGTGCGGCCGACATTGCGTCCATGGTCATGCCGGGCGTCGTCAAGTCCTATGAGGCGAGCGCCGAATTCCAGCTGATCGAAATCGGCAACGAGACAGTCGAAATCGGCGGCTGTCTGAACATCCTCACCCCCGACCGGTCGCAAACAAGAGGCACGCACAGCATGGCGCCAAATTCCTGCCTGGTGCAGGTCGAGAAGTGGCGCGACGCCGAGGCGTTCAAGACAAGCCGGGCAGCGTAAGGGGCAGTCATGAGCAAGTGGAATCTGATCATCAACGTCGGCCGGTGCGTGAACTGCTACAATTGCGTCCTCGCCGACCGGGACGAACATTCTGGCAACGATTTCCCCGGCTATGCGGCGCCGGCCGCGGAACAGGGCGAAAGCACGATCCGCATTCGCCGCCGCGTGCAGGGCTCAGCGCCCATGGTGGAGACCGTCTATCTGCCGGTGATGTGCAATCATTGCGACAATGCGCCTTGCCAGAAAGTGGGCGGCGATGCGATTTCTAAGCGTGACGACGGAATCGTCCTCATCGATCCAGTGAAAGCGCGCGGACGCCGGGACATTGCGAAATCTTGCCCCTATGGCGCCATCGTCTGGAACGAAGAGCTGCAGATTCCGCAGACCTGGATCTTCGACGCCCATTTGCTGGACTCCGGCTGGACCATTCCCCGCTGCCAGCAGGCCTGTCCGACCGATGTTTTCGAGGCTGTCAAGATCGACGATTCCGTGATGAAGACGCGCGCGGCAAAGGAAAACCTGCGGCGTTTGCACGAGAAACTCGGCGCGGAGCCGCGAGTCTGGTATCGCGATCTGGATCGATGGGAGACTTGTTTCATCGGCGGCTCCGTCAGCGCGCTGATCGGCGGGCGCGTCGAATGTGTGAAGGACGCCAAAATCTCACTTGTCCGCGACGGCGCGAAAATTCAAGAGACGGCTTCCGACGATTTTGGCGATTTTCGCTTCGATGGTCTTCCGGCGAACAGCGGCGCCTATCGGATCGAAGTTCGGCACGGACTCGGCAGCGCATCGCGCGATTGCAAACTGATTGAAAGCGTCTATCTTGGCGAACTCGCGCTTCGCGCCGTCGATTCGACAGCGGACGCCATTTCGCCATGACTGACGTCTCGCAACTTTGGTGTCTCAAACCGGCCGACCCCGTCGAGTTGGAAGTGCGCGCTGCGCATGCGCCGTCGCCGGGCGACGGCGAGGCGCTGGTGCTCGTCAAGGCGACGACCGTCAATCCGATCGATCTGGGTCGGGCGAAAGGATATGGGCGGCGTTTCCTGCGCCTTGTCGGCGCCGGAAAATTTCCGCTGATTCTGGGAAACGACTTTGCTGGCGACATTGCCGCCGTCGGCGCGGACGTCAGGGATCTGCATCCGGGCGACCGCGTGTTCGGATTGGTTCCGACCGGCAAAGGGGGCGCCCATTCAAGCTATGTCTGTGTCGACGCCCGCTATATCCGCCGTTACGAGGGCGCCGCGACCGACGAAGCTCTCGCGACCCTGCCCTATTGTTTCAACACGGTCTGGCAAGCCTTGCACGGCGCCGGAATTACCAAATCCAACGCCAAGGGACTGCAAGTCTTGGTGCACGGCGCTTCAGGCGGATTGGGCCAGCTTTCGCTCCAACTGCTTGGCCAATGGGGCGCGTCGGTCACAGCCGTCTGCAGCACACCCAATGCGGCCAAGTGCCTCGAACTCGGCGCCGCCAAGATCTGGGATCGCCGCCAGCAAAAGCTCGACGCATTGCCTGCAACCTTCGATGCCGGATTAAATTTCGCCAATTGGCAGGACGAGGAAATTCTGCTTGGCCGATTACGGAAAGGCGCGCTGGGCTATGCGACCGTCGTGCATCCCTTCCTCGGCAATTTCGATCGCTTCGGATTGGTCAGCGGCGGCTGGCGCAATTATCGCGACTTCACACGGATGCGCGCGCTCGCCGCCGAAAAAAATGCAACCTACCGCTGGATCATTTTTCGTCCGCATCCAGAAGCGCTGGACGAATTGCGGCGACTTGTCGCGGCCGATGCGGTAAAACTGACCGTCGGGATGGCGGCGCCCTTTTCCGAGGCGCGTCGCGCCTTCGAACATGTCGCAAATAACGCAACAGGGCGCGCCGTCCTGCTGCCGTAAGTCTTTCCGCTGCATCGATCGCAAACCTCTCGCAATTTCCGCCCCGTAGGAGGGGGAAATGGATAAAGAGAAAAAAGGACGAGAATCTTCCCACCGGAAAACCTCGGCCACGCTCTGTCGCGAAGTTTCGAATTCGGACGGCGATGTCCTGATCACCGCTTTCGGTCTCGCGGCCTTTTGTCGCGAGATGGCGAAGCAAGGCGTCAAGAGGGATTTGTTGCTGGAGACAATCGGCCTCACAGCTGAATCTCTCGACGATCCAACGACCAGCATCACGCGCCGACAGAAATTTCAGTTCCTTCAAAATATCAAACGAATGACGAGAGATCCGGGGATCGGATTGCGCGCCGGTCAGCAGCATCGGATTCACGATCTTGGATTGTTCGGATTGGCGCTTTCCTCTTTCCCGACTCTCGAGCGGAGTTTGCGATTCGGTCTCGCTCATGATCGTCTGGCTGGGTCGATCCTCGATCGCAGCCTGCACGTCGAGGGGGAGCGGGCTGTCATCGAAGGCCACGATAATTATGGGCTGCAAGCGCTGCTGCCGCTTGTCGTTGAATATTCGTTCAGCACGATGCATCGCCTAATTGAACTCGTCATGGAAAGGCCGTTCCAATCGCTGCAAATGCGCCTGCCTTATCCGGCGCCGGCCCATGCAAAGCTCTATTCCGAACTTTTTCAATGCGACGTCGAATTCAATGCAGGCGCCCTCGATTGGCGCTTCGACTCCGCAACCCTTTCCGATCCCTGTCCGCGCGCTAGTCTCTTGTCCGAACGGATGTGCGCCGGACTTTGCGAACGCATGCTGCAATCGCTTGGAAGCAGCGAACCGGCGCTTGTTCGCGCCGTCAGGCAGGAATGTTTGAAAAGCATTAACGACAAAAATCCGCCGACCGTTGACGCATTGGCCGAGCGGCTCAATCTTTCATCTCGAACATTGCGTCGCAGGCTCGCGGAATTAGGATTCAATTGCCAGGACGTAATCGAAGATTCGCGCAATCGGCTTGCCAAGGAATTGCTTGGCAATACAGGACTGAGTATCGACGACATAGCCGAGCGCGTCGGATATTCGGACGCATCCAGCTTCCGCAAGGCTTTCAAGCGTTGGACGAGCAAGACGCCGGCGGATTACCGAAGCGATGTCGCTTGGCGAGATCCGCTCGCTCAATCGCTGGTGCGCAGACGACAGAAATTCAATTGTTCTCGACAAGCGAGCGTCGGCGCGCTCGCGACGATTTCCTCATCTCGATGATCGCAACATTGTCCATGCAAAGCCGCCTTTGATGGATATTCTTGGACCCACGCGGGAGAAAGCCATGCAACGAATCCTGGTAGTCGAAGACGAATTCTTGTTGGCCTTGCGCATCCAGACATTGCTGGAGGACGCGGACGTTGAGATTGTCGGCCCCGTCGGGACGCTGGACGAAGCCCGGAAACTGGCCGATGACGAGACGTTGGACGCGGCGCTGCTCGACGTCAACATCGTCGGCGGACGGGTCGATGATGTCGTCGAAATTTTGCGGCGTCGCGACGTTCCCTTTCTCTTCGTAACCGCCAATGACGCAGACCAC
This sequence comes from Rhodoblastus sp., assembly GCF_052145335.1. Classification (GTDB taxonomy): domain Bacteria; phylum Pseudomonadota; class Alphaproteobacteria; order Rhizobiales; family Beijerinckiaceae; genus Rhodoblastus. The sequence goes on along the minus strand of NZ_JBKQOU010000248.1, from coordinate 18,412 downwards.
CTTCCGCCAAACTGCAGCCGTGTGGCGGTGGTCGCCAAGCCGTTCAGAGACGATGATCTTTTGCACGAAGTCGGCCGCCTCAAGTCGGAAATGTCTCCTGGATCGCCGGCGCTGCAAAAGGGGCGCAGCCGCCCCGTGACCGTTTCCCGGACTGGCTTTGCATGACTTGAATGTGGATGGCCTTGATCTCTGAATATGCGATCGGCAAGCCGCCACGACTGAAAACTGAACTTGTCCCTGATCCGTCGGCGCGCCCCTCCCCGCGCCGGCGCTGCGGCCGAGGCGTTCTGACCTCCCGGGAAGCCTCGGCCGCCTTTCATTCCTGGCGTTCCGATTCTGCGCGATCTGGTCGAATTGACCGCTGCAATACGCTCGTGCATCGCAGGTTTCTGGTGGCAGCGGCGCTTTTGCCACACTCCGCGGAAATTGTGCGAGATGGCCGATTAAGCCCTTTTTATGGCCGGAATAAACCTGTGCTCGCTTCCAGACACGTTTTAGCGTCAATATATTGAGGGCTCGAAAAAAACACGCTAGCGTGGGGCGAGCCGTGAGCCTGTTCGCACCGTCGCGGATCATGGCCAGGGAGGATGAGACCAGGATATGAAAACAAGCAACGCGAAAATGCTGCGACTTATCGGCGCCGCCGGAAGCGCCTTTGTCATCTCGATCGGCGTCGCGCATGCGGGCGCCTTCGGTCTCAACGAATATAATGCGATCTCGACGGGCGTGGCGTCGGCCGGCGGCGCGGCGGGCGGCGCCGGGATCGGCTCCATCGCCTTCAACCCGGCGACATTGACCGATCTTTCCGGGATGTGGGCTTCCCAGACATTTACCTTTATCGATCCCACGATCAATGTTAATTCGCCGGTGTTCGGCAACACCAACGACATCGGCAATGGCGGGCGGGTGGTTCCCGCAATGCAGACGTCCTATCAGTTCAACGACAGGTTGTGGTTCGGCCTCACAATCGATTCGCCGTTCGGCCTCGCCACCGAAATCAACCCAAGTTATTATGCATCCTTCTACGGCCACACGACGCAGGTCACCGACATCGATGCGACGCCGATGGTCGGTTACAAAGTCAATGACTGGCTTTCCGTCGGCGCCGGCCTGCAGGTCAACTGGTTCTATGCGCGATTCGGCAACTATGCGACGCCGCTCGTTCCAGGCAGCGAGGTGTCGATCAATGGCCACGATTATAACGTGGGATACAAGCTTGGTCTCACTTTGAAACCGTTCGCCGGAACTGAAATCGGCGTCGGCTATCGGTCGCAATTGAGGCCCGAATTGTCGGGAACGCTCACGAACAACATTCCCTTGTCGGGATTGTCGGGCATTATCCCTCCCAGCATTCAGCCCATGAATGCGGATCTGGTCCTGCCGCAGCAGGTCAATGTCGGCGTTCGCCAGGTCATCAACGATAAATTCACGCTTCTCGGGACTTATCAATGGACCGATTGGTCGTCGTTCAATCGTTTCATCGTCAATACCGACTTTGGTCCGGCCTTGCCGTTGAACTTCCAATACAACAACGGCTGGCTGATCGCCCTGGGCGGCGAATATAAGTACAATGAACAGCTTACGTTGCGCGCCGGCGTCAATTACGAGAATTCGCCCATCGACACTGCAAATCGCGCTCCGCGTTTGCCTGACGCGGATCGGTTCAGCTTGGCGGGTGGCGCCAGCTACCAGTTCACCAAGCAGATCAGCGCTGACCTCGCCTACATGCATGTCTGGGTCAAGGATGGCGCGATCAATCTGACGAGCCCCGCCAACGGCCAGTTTGACGGAGTGCCTTACGTCGGCACTGCGCAAGCGAACGTCAATATCGTGTCTTTGACCCTGAACTACCATCTTGACGCGCCGCCGACGATCATAGCGGCAAAATATTGACCATGATATTGACTTGGTCGGCGTCCGCGCCGGCCAACAAAAAAGTGTGTCAATGCGTAAAATCCTCGATTTCCTTGCTCGAAACGGCATGCCGTTGGAGCGGGTCGAGGGTCCGAGCCTCGATAAGAGGCGGCGGCGGATGCCTCGACTCGCCGCCGCCTGCGTCAATGCGCGATTCGCTCTCGGGCGAACCGCCACCTGCAGGAGCGCGCCGGCTGCAGGCTCAAGCGGCCGGTCGGGCGGCCATCCAATGACGTCCGCAGATCATACGCGAGCTTTACCTATCAGGCCGGAAGCTGGACGAAGTCGCGGCGGGCGATCGCCAAGGCCGAACGGCATCCAGCGAACTTTTTCTGCACTTCGGGTTCATCTTCTCCAACATGGCGCGCCCGTTGGAGAATGTCGTCGCCTTCGACAACAAGCGCGGCCCATGCGAGCAGTGGATCAAAGAACGCAAGGGTGCTATCAAATGGACGCGGCTTTCATGCCGTTCATTCGCCGCCAATACCGTCCGCCTCCAGCTTCCTGCGCTCGCCTCCAATCTCGGCGACTTTCTGCGCATGCTGGCGACAGCGGAACCGATCAAGGAATGGTCGATGACGACGCTGCGTGAAAAGCTGATCAATATCTGCGCGAAGGTCGTGAGCCACGCGCGCGAGATCGTCTCTAGATGGCCGAGGTCGCCCTTCCGGGAGTTGTCACGAGTCTGATCGAAGAGGACGGAAAAGGTGCGTTTCGATGACGGCAAATTTGGGTTTTTCCTCACTTAACAGCCGTAGCGAGCGTCCAGACAACGGTCGAAGGCCGGCAGCGTCGGCGTGGACCTGCCAAAAGCCGTCGGTCGGGGCAATTTTGGACCGGAACCGACGGCTATCCAGGGAATATCGGATGAAACTGTTGTTTCGGGTGGTCTTTCTGCTCGGCTTGGCTTCGTCTGAAGCCGGAGCCGCCGACCTTTCTTCTTTTGGCGGGCTTGGCGAGGCGCCGCCGCCACCGGAAAAATCGCCGTTCGAGCTTCGGCTTGGCGTATTCGCCCATGATCCGCAAAGTCCCGAGAAAGGCTCGGCCGACCTCAACGGCGAGATTTTGTTGGGAAACCTGAACCCGTCGCCTCTGGGTTCCTGGTGGAACATTCTCATCCTGCGGCCGCAAATGGGCGGGACCCTCAATTTCGTGGGGAAAACCAGCGCTCTTTACGGGGGGCTCACGGGGACAGTCTATCTTTATCGCGGCCTGTTCCTTGAGGCCTCGTTCGGCGGCGCGGCCAATGACGGCAAAGCCGGCGCCGTCGTGCCTCCCGGCTACAATGCGATGGGCTGCAATGTGTCGTTTCATGAAAATGCGTCGATTGGCTATCGCCTGAGCGAAAACTGGAGCCTGATGGGAACCATCGAGCATTATTCGAACAAAGGTTTTTGCGTCCGCAATCGCGGGCTCACCAATTACGGCGCCCGTCTTGGTTATTCGTTCTAAAGCGCTTTCCAATCCGATCGAACCGGATCGGCCTCTAAAATTCGACGTCGAGTTCTTCTATTTCCTCCGGCTCGACTTTCGCCGCCTTCGCCCATTCGACTATCGGCGCCCGGTTGAGAATGTGGTCGCGGAAGCCCGAGCATTCCGAATCGAGCGCCACATTATAGGTGGCGAAGCATGAGCAGACCGGCGCGAGCATGGCGTCGGCCAAAGTCGGTTCGGCGCCGAACAGGAAGGGGCCGCTATATTGGCTCGGGCAATCGCGCCAGATGGCGCAGACGCGCCTAAATGAGGACATCGAGATCAAATAGGCTTCGACAATCGAGTACATCATGCCGCAAAAATGGAGAGCCGCTTGGCCTATCCCGGCTTGTCCAAAATATTGACCTGCTCGGCGTCAGCTCAGGTCCAGCAAAAAAGATTGTCAATGCGCAAGATTCTCAAATTCCTTGCTCGAAACGGCATTCCATTCGAGCAGGTCGCGGGTCCGCGCGGCGACGGGACGCGCCGGCCGGCGGATGTCGCGACATGCCGCCGCCGGCGCCGAATGATTCTCCTGACGCCAGTCGTCGTATCTCTTCTTGCAGGCTGCGCGCCCCCGAGAGAGGGCGTGCTGTTTCCGCTCCGTGCGGCGACCAGCGACGCCACCAGGGTCGACATGCTGGTGGCGACGACGCGCAAGCCGACGGAAGATCCGGGTCGGCTTTATTCCGGCGACCGGGGGGACGAGATCTCGATCAACCGCCTCGTTGTCTCCATTCCTCCGGATCGAAATCGAAAGATCGGCGAGGTCCAGTGGCCTTCGCAAATTCCGCCCAACCCCGAAAAGGAATTCGCCCTGCTCGAAACGAGCAAGATCGCATCCGAACGACAGGCTTTGCAATGGTTCCGCAAAAATCGGAACGCAAAAAGGCAGGCGATCATTTTCGTCCACGGCTTCAACACCACCTTTGCGGAAGCGGTCTTCTTCTTTGCTCAGGTCGTTCATGATTCCGGAACCGACGCGGCGCCGATCCTGTTCACCTGGCCCTCGCGCGGCAATGTTTTCGACTATCCTTATGACAAGGAGAGCAGCCTCTACTCGCGTCGGGCTCTCGAAGATCTGATCCTTCAGGCCGCACGAAGTCCCGATGTGAGCGACATCACGATCCTCGCCCATTCGATGGGCGCCTGGCTGACAGCGGAAGCGCTGCGCGGCGTCGCGATGCGCGAAAAGACGATACCCGACAAGATCAGGAATGTGATTCTGGCGTCGCCGGACATCGATGTCGACGTGTTCCGCCGTCAACTCATAGAGATGGGCGCAACACGGCCGCATTTCACCATATTCACCTCAATGCAGGACAAGGCGCTAGGGATTTCGCGCTTGATTGCGGGCGACGTGGAACGCGTCGGAGGCGTCGATCTGAGACCTTACGCCCCCGATCTGGAGCGAATCGGAGCCACGGTGATCGACACCAGCGCCTCCGACTCCCATGATCCTCTGCGACACACCACATTTGCGGACAGCCCCGAGATGGTACGCCTGCTGGGCCGGCGCATTGCCGGCCAGTCCCTGCAGGCCGGTCAGGTTACTTGGACGGACCGGGTCGGGCTGGGGGCGATCGGCACAATCGATCTCGCCCGCTCGGCGACGCAGGCGGCAGTCACGGCTCGAATTTCCACCGCCATCCGTGCCGGCCAGGCGGAGTTACGGCAGGGACAAAGTTCTGCGGGGTCAAAGATCGTCAACGGTCAGGTTTCGTACTGACTTCGGTCCAATAGAAAACGGTTCCAGGTGTGTATATCGGATAGTCGCGGAAAACTCTTAATCTCCCTGACGATAAAGAGAATGATTTCCCGTCCCCTGCGATTGCGCGCGCAGCGCAGATAGACGAAGGACAGGAACGCCTCCAGCCGCTCCCTGCAACTCCCCTTCTGCGCAGCGAGCATGGCGTCTGCGTCGGCCGGCATGCGGCTCGAATAATGGCGGACCATCGCCTCGAACAGCTTTTCCTTGGTTTTAAAACAAAGGTAGATCGTTCCCTTGGTCACGCCCGCCAGCGCTGCGACATCCTCGAGCCGCGTCGCGGCAAAGCCGCGCTCGGAAAAGGCCTCGAAGGCCGCTTGCGCGGAGCGCATCCGGATCGGTCCTATACATTAGGATCAGGCACTCTCGGTTGAAGAACCGATCTGGACCGCGCGGAAATGCGGGATTGGTCATGGGCATTGCGTAGGCTGAACGGCGTACGTCGGCGATCTTCATATCAGGCGCTCCTGGCTGTGACATCGGATGTGGAAAGCTGCGTTTTCTTGCGCAACATTGGTCTTGTGAGCAAGCTGTCTTTGGGTGGAGCAAGGCCCGAAAGATCGACCGTGGAGCGTTTGCCAACCGCGCTACGATTCGTCGCGAGCCAGCGATCGGCGGCCTGGAGTCCCATTTCGTGCAGATGCTGCAAGAACTCCCACTGGTTGTTCATCTTGCTCGACGCCCCGAATGAACCGAGCGCCTCGTCGCCGATCCCATGCACGTGAAGGAGCCTCAACGGGGTCTGGATGGCAGACGACTTTACGAGGTGCTCGACAAAGGCGACCGCCGCCAATTCCATCATGAAACTCGAGTTGAAGCTGATTTCGCCAATTCGGTCGATGATGGCGCGCGCCGTCTGCGGCACTGTCATGCGCTGGATGGGGTTGATGCCTACGACGATCAAATCGGTCGCGCTCGTGCCAAGGTAGAGAGGCGCCAGCGCCGGGTTCCCGGAGTATCCGCCATCCCAGTAGAAATCCTCGCCAATCTGGACCGCCTGATAGCACTGCGGCAGACACGCGGAGGCCAGCAGCACCTCCGGTGACAGCTCGGCGTTATGGAAGACGCGCCGCAGTCCGGTCTGGACGTTGGTAGCACAGACGAAGACGCGAGCTGCGGAGGCATCATGGCGCAACCCTTCGAAGTCGATGCGCTCCAGCAGCTCCCGCAGTGGGTTGTGGTTGGCCGGATTGGTCTGATAGGGCGACCATATGCGCGCCAACATCTCCGCCGAGAGGAAAACCGGATTGTTATCGAGGCGCCAATCGCGCTGCGGGCCAAAGGGCCAGAAGCTCGCGTAGCCGCGCAGACGGCCAACATCCTCCCAATAGCGCCGCAGATCCTGTTGCGCCTGCGGTGCGCCGCCGCGGAGCAGGCCATCGGCGAGAATTCCAGCATTCATGGCCCCGGCGCTGGTGCCGCTGATGCCCACGATTTCGAAGCTCGGCTCCTCCAACAGGCGATCGAGCACGCCCCACGTGAAGGCTCCATGAGAGCCGCCGCCTTGCAGCGCGACCGCTATGCGCCGCTTCTTGGGCGGCCGAGCAACATGTGGAGTGTTGGTTTTCTGCTTCATGTGACTTCCTCTGTTTGCCTTGATCATCGGCCACCCAAGGACGCTTCCTTCCCAATCGACTTCGTTTTATTCCTCGGACGCTCGAGCACCCACCCACGTACCGAGTGGTAAGGCGGGAAGTTTCGTCGCCAGTCCGTCGAGCATGCCTAGCAACACGCTCTCGCTCAGTTCGTCTGATTTTCCCATTGGACCGGCGAGCCGGTCGACCAGCAGCGTGGTCAGGCCATGTACGAGCGACCAATAGATCAGAGTTGCTCCAGCGATTTTCCGTTCGTTTCGCAGCGTATTGGGGATGGCGCGTCCCAGAGCCCCGTGAACAATCGTTTCCGCAATCAGGACCTTGGTCTTCTCAGCCGCAACTCTTTCGATGACAGGCCGGCCATAATCCGGGCCGCTAAGGAGTCCGCCGAACATCAATCTGTACAGGGCCGGATTCTCGACGCCGTGGCGAACGTAACTGCGCGTCAAGGCAGATAGCCGTGCACGAGGACTGCTCAGCCCTTCCATGGCGTGGGTCATACGCTCCGCCAGAAACTCGAACCCCATCGCCGAGACGGCCGTTAACAACTCGCGCTTGTCGCCGAAGTGCTTGTAAGGCGCGTTATGGCTAACGCCCGCACGACGGGCGAGCTCCCGCAACGAAAACTCCGTGCTTTGTGTCTCGCTCAAGACCTTCAGCGCCGCGTTCACGATAGCGCGGTGCAAGTCACCGTGGTGGTAGGGGCGCTCCTCGGCAGTGACGTTCGGTTTGATCATGGGCCGTCCATTTGGCAAGCGAAGTTGTCGCTGTCGACATGTCACGCATTCACGGTAGAGATCATGTTGACATCGCCCACATAACAGCATAAAGTGGCCGCTGTCAACATATTGATCCTTTGGAACATTTGCATGCCTGCCTAGGAAGCGCGCGATATCGCGCCGCATAACCACCTCGCCCGCCGCGTCGACGCCATGAAAACCGTAGGCCGGCATCCATCACGCACGGGGCTGTCCGCTTGGTCGACGCCTTCGACGACCAAATCAAGCAAGTAAATTGGAGCGCTTTTCGCCGACATTCGACCCTCGCTTGCGGCGGCGTGACCCACGCCGAAATCGAGGGCATGCAGGTTCGATCCAGAGAACGGGGCGCCGCGCCAGATTTGAAGGCTCGAATGCGCGGTGAGGCGCCGCCAATTGACCACGATCAATGCACCGCCAGCTATCGCTTGAGACTAATACCAGCTATCGTTTGAGACTAATATTGGACGCTCGCAATGCCGGGCGTCGCAGCCGTTCGCCAGATGGCCGCCCCGTTGCCCCGTTGGAAAGGACCCGTCATGCCCGTGCAAAGCTTTGGTCGCCTTGTCGGCAACAAATCCGGCCGCTCGTCGCGCGCCATCGCGCGATGCGCCGCCCTGATCTGTGGGGCTTCGCTCACGCTTTTCTCGGCATCGGGCCTGTCGATCCCTGAGGCTTACGCTGAATCGAAACACCCCAATCCCGTCGAGGACGTCCACAAGGCGGTCGAGTCGCTGATCAATCGCCTGCGCGGCCACGACATGCCTGAAGGCATCGTGAAAACCAACGGCCGCATCGAGGCCACGGAAGTCGATGTCGCGGCGAAATATGCGGGCCGGCTGGCGGCGGTCAATGTGGACGAGGGGGATGAAGTCACGGCCGGGCAGGTCGTCGCCGTCATCTCCTCGCCGGAGACGGAAGCCCAGCTGCGCGGCGCGCAGGCGCAACTCCTGAAAGCGAAGCAGGCATTGGCGGAGGTGGAGGCACAGATTGCCCAGCGCAAGAGCGATCTGGATTTCGCCAAGACGGATTTCGAGCGCGGGCAGGCGCTGATCGACAAGGGGTTTATCACTCGCCAGACCCTGGATCTGCGGCGCAACAAATTCGAGTCCGCGGACGCGGCCTTTGTCGCGGCAAATCACAATCGCGACGAGGCCATTTCCCAGATCAGTTCAGCCCAGGCCAATGTCGAACAGCTTCAGTCCGTTCTTGTTGACCTGACGCTGGTCTCCCCCAGAACCGGACGGGTGCAATACCGGCTCGCTCGCGCCGGCGAGGTGGTCGCCGCAGGGCAGCGGGTTCTCACGATCCTCGATCTGAACGATGTTTACATGACCATCTACCTCCCGGCGAATGTCGTCGGCAGGCTCGGCCTCGGCGACGAGGCCCGCACGATCCTCGATCCGATTCCAGAATATGTTTTGCCCAACAAGGTCAGCTTCGTGGCGACCGAGGCCCAGTTCACGCCAAAGAGCGTGGAGACCGCCGAGGAGCGGGAGAAGCTGATGTTTCGGGTCAAGCTCCAGGCCGATCCCCAGGTTCTGAGCAAATTTTATCGTCAGGTGAAGACCGGCGTCCGCGGACTTGGCTTTGTCCGCACCGATCCCAAGGTTGCCTGGCCCGACGAGCTCGCCGTGAAGTTACCGCAATGACCGCTCCCATCGTCGCCAGGGTCGAGGGCGTTACGCACCGCTACGGCAAGACACTAGCGCTCAACGACCTCACGCTCGACATTCCCGCCCAATGCATGGCGGGACTGATCGGGCCGGACGGCGTCGGCAAGTCCACCTTGCTGGCCCTCCTCGCCGGCGTACGAAAGATCCAGACGGGCAAGGTTCTGGCGCTCGACGGGAATATGGCGGACGAGGGCCATCGCCGGGCGAGCTACGGACGCATCGCCTATATGCCGCAGGGGCTGGGCCGCAATCTCTATCCGACCCTCAGCGTTTTCGACAATATCGACTTTTTCGGCCGCCTGTTCGGTCAGGGCTCGGCAGAACGGCGGGCGCGCATCGACGAGCTTCTGAAGGCGACCGGGCTCGACCCTTTCGGGGATAGGCCTTGCGGCAAACTCTCGGGCGGCATGAAGCAGAAAGTCAGCCTGTGCTGCTCGCTGATGCACGATCCCGATCTCCTCATTCTCGACGAGCCGACCACGGGCGTCGATCCGCTCTCGCGCCGGCAGTTCTGGGAGCTGATCGATTCCATCCGTGCGCGCCGTCCGCAGATGAGCGTGATCGTCGCTACCGCCTATATGGACGAGGCGAGCCGGTTCGACTGGCTCGCCGCGATGGACGACGGCAAGGTTATCGCGCATGGCGCGCCGAAGGAAATGCTCGCCCAGGCCGGCAAGACCACGCTCGACGACGCTTTCATCGCCCTGCTCCCGCCGGAAAAGCGCGCCCAGCATCAGGCGGTCGTCGTGCCGCCGCGCACTGAAAGCGACGACAAGACGCCGGCGATCGAGGCGGAAGGGCTGACGCGCCGGTTCGGCGATTTCATCGCCGTCGACCATGTGAGTTTCCGCATCGGACGCGGCGAAATTTTCGGCTTCCTCGGCTCGAACGGCTGCGGCAAGACCACGACCATGAAAATGATGACGGGGCTTTTGCCGGTTACTGAAGGCACGGCCAAATTGTTCGGCAAGCCTATGGCGGCCGACGACATGGAGGCGCGGCAGAACGTCGGCTTCATGTCGCAGGCTTTCTCGCTTTACAGCGAACTGACCGTGCGGCAGAACCTCGATCTGCATGCGCATCTCTACCACCTCCCTGCGGGCGAGATCGAAGGCCGGATCGCCGAACTCCTAGAACGGTTCGACCTGAAGGAAAACGCCGACGCCAAGCCGGAGAGCCTGCCGCTCGGCGTGAAACAGAGGTTGCAGCTTGCCGTGGCTGTGCTCCACCGGCCGTCCATGCTCATCCTCGACGAGCCCACGTCGGGCGTCGATCCGGTTGCCCGCGACGCTTTCTGGCGCACGCTGGTCGATCTCTCTCGCAAGGACGGCGTCACCATCTTTCTATCGACCCATTTCATGAACGAGGCCGAGCGCTGCGACCGTATCTCGCTGATGCATCAGGGACGCGTGCTGGCCGTCGGCGCTCCCAGGGAGCTTGTCAAGCAGCGCGGCAGCGCCACGCTGGAGGAGGCCTTCATCTCCTATCTGGAGGAAGCGGGCGGAACAGAAAAGAAAGAGCAGGCCGGAGCCGCGCCGCAACCCGAAGCGGCCCCGGCGCTGGCGGCGGCCGAGCCGGCCCAGTCGCGTTCGTCACGCCGGTTCGATCCCGGACGTCTATGGGCCTACGCCCGGCGCGAAACGATGGAGCTCCTGCGCGATCCTTTCCGGCTGGCCTTCGCTTTCGTCGGTCCCGTCATCATGATGCTCGCCATGGGCTATGGCATCACCTTCGACGTCGAAAACCTGAAATTTGCGGCCTTCGATCAGGACCAGACGGTGGAAAGCCGCCGGCTCCTCGAAGGCTTCTCCGGCTCCCATTATTTCACCGAACGGCCTCCGATCAACTCGTCGGAAGAACTCCAGCAACGGATGCGGGCGGGGGAACTGGCCGTCGCCATTGAAATTCCGGCCGGCTTCGGTCGCGATCTCGCCGGCCTTCGTCCGCCCGAAGCCGCCTTCTGGATCGACGCCGCGATGCCGTTCCGGGGCGAGACCACCAGCGGCTATGTCACCGGCATTCTGTTGCGCTATGCGCAGGATCTCCTCGTCGAGCGCCAAGGCCCCAACGCGCCATCCAACGTCTATCTGGGAACGGTCAACGTTGAAAATCGCTTCCGCTACAATCAGGCCTTCAAGAGCGTTTTCTCCATGGTTCCGAGCGTCATTGTGATCATGCTGGTGCTGATCCCGGCGATCATGGCGACCATCGGCATCGTCCGCGAGGTCGAGACCGGCTCCATCGCCAATTTTCGTTCGACGCCGATCAGCAAGCTCGAATTCCTCCTGGGCAAGCAGTTCCCCTACGTCGTCGTCGGAATGCTGACCTTCTTTCTCCTTGTGCTGATGGCGTTTTTTGTTTTCCAGGTGCCGGTCAAGGGATCGCTGGTAGCGCTGACGTTCGGGGCTTTGCTCTACGTTTTCTCGACTTGCGGCTTCGGGCAAGTCATCTCGACCTTCACCCGGACCCAGGTTGCGGCGGTCTTCGCCACCACGGTTCTTTCCGTCATTCCCGTCGTTAATTTTTCCGGTCTGCTCGTGCCCGTCTCCTCTCTCACTGGAACGGGAAGGCTCATCGGGCTGCTGTTTCCTGCGGCCTGGTTCGAGCCGATCAGCGTCGGCGCCTTCACCAAGGGACTGGGCTTTTCCGATCTCTGGTCTTATGCGCTTGTCCTTGCCGTCTTCGTGATCGCCTATTTCATCGCCGCGCATACATTCCTTCGCAAGCAGGAGAACTGAGATGTCGCTTGCGAACCCGACGACCGATCCGCCAAGACCGCCCGCGCCACAGGCGGAGACGAAGGTGGCCCCGCCCGGCGGCCATGGTTTCGCCAAGCTGGGGCGGCATATCTCCAATGTCTATCGGCTCACGATCAAGGAGCTACGCAGCATCGTCGCCGATCCGGTCATGCTGGCTCTTGTGGCGTTCTCGTTCACCATCGCGATCTACGCCGCGGCAACCGGCGCCTCGACCGAAGCGACCAATCTCTCGGTAGGAATCGTCGACGAAGACCATTCCGATCTGTCGCGGCGCATTGCCGATGGCCTCACGCCGCCCACGTTCAAGCCGGCGGTCGAGATTACGGCGCCTGAAATCGACCCGGCGATGAATGCGCAACGTTTCCTTTTCGTCATCGAGATTCCACAAAGATTCCAGGAGGATATTCTCGCCGGGCGGCAACCTTCCGTTCAAATCGACGTCGACGCCACCGCATCCGCCCAGGCCTTCAATGGCATGACTTACATCCAGAACGTGATCCTGAAATATGTCGCGGCGTTCGTAGCAGGGCGTGAAGGCGGGAGCGGTGAGCCGATCAAAGTGGTGACGCACGCAAAATTCAATCCGAATTTCAAGTCGAGCTGGTTTACCGGGGTCATGCAGATCATCAGCAATCTCACCATGATCACGGTGATGCTGACCGGCGCTGCGCTGATCCGCGAGCGCGAGCAGGGCACGGTCGAGCATCTCCTGGTCATGCCCGTCGTCCCCATGGAGATCATGCTCGCCAAAATTATGGCCAACGGACTTGTCGTCCTGGGCGCGACGGGCCTGTCGCTGCTCTTCGTGGTGCAATGGTGGTTGCAGGTGCCGATCGCGGGATCGGTTCTGCTGTTTTTGGCCGGCTCGTGCATTTATGTGTTCACTGTCGCTTCGCTTGGGATTGCACTGGGAACAGTTGCCGCCACGATGGCTCAATTCGGCTTGTTGTCGATCCCGGTTCTGCTGGTGATGATGCTGCTTTCGGGCTCCACAACGCCGCTCGAAAGCATGCCCGTGTGGCTGCAATACCTCATGAAAACCATCAGCCCAACGCCGCATTTCGTCATTTTCGCGCAGGACGTGCTTTATCGCGGCGCGGACGCCGCAATCGTCTGGCCTGAGCTTTTGGCGACGGCCGTCATCGGCGGCGTCTATTTTGTTTTCGCCTTGCGCCGGTTTCGTAGCGTCATCTTCAGCGGGTGAGCGCCCGGCGGCCAGGATCTCGGGCGCTCGCCTCGGGCGGCGTCGGTTTATAGCCAAGTGAGCCATGCGAGCGTCGCTCGCAAGGATAAAGTTCAACTTCAGGAGGCGCTTCGATCATGCAGACACCAAACGCACTCGTCCCCCCTTCAATGCCGCTGTTGGGCGTGCCCTTGTTCTGGCCGCTCCTCGCCACGAAGAAGATCGCGGAAGGAGGCCTGGATCTATTCGTCCGGGATGCGAAGGTTCTCGACGAAGAGGTCAAGATCGTTCAGGAATTGCGCCCGCAGCTCGCGACGCCCAATCAAGTCCGGCTCGAGCTTCGCACCATGACCCTTCGCGATTATGGTCGCCCGTCTCCTCTCCCCACCCTGGTCGACGCGCCTTTCGCCGGGCATTCCGCGATGATCGCGGACTATTGCCAGGGCCAAAGCCTTGTCGCGACCTTGCTTGAAAATGGCGTCGGCCACGTCGCTCTCACCGATTGGAAGTCGGCGACTCCTGACATGAAGGATTTCGACATCGACAATTATCTGGCCGACATGGTCGTCGCGATCGACGAGCTTGGCGGCAAGGTCAATCTCGTCGGCCTGTGCCAAGGCGGCTGGACGTCGGCCATGATCGCAGCGCGTTTCCCGGAAAAGGTCAATTCCCTCGTGCTCGCAGGGTCGCCCATCGATACGAAAGCGGGCGATGGCCCGTTGAAACATATGGTCGAACTTGCGCCCCCGAATTTTTACGAGGACCTCGTCGCCGCCGGCGGTGGCCTGATGCGCGGCGAAGTCATGCTGCAAGGCTGGAAGAACATGAACCCGGCTCAACACTACCTGCGCGAACCGGCCGAACTTTTCCTGCACATCGACGATCCCGCTTATATCAAAAAAACAGAAATATTTTCGAGTTGGTACGAGCATCCGCTCAACCTTCCCGGACGCTGGTATCTCCAGGCGATTAATCAGCTGTTCAAGGAAAACCGTTTCTGGAAAGGCGAGTTTATTGGCCTCGGCCGCAAGCTCGACCTGAAAAACATCGTCTGCCCGACCTATCTGCTCGCCGGAGAGGCGGACGACGTCACCACCGCCGAACAGGTCATGAATGCGGCGAAGGCTATTGGGACCCCCAAGGACAAAATCGTTTCCCGCATCGCGCCCGGCGGCCATATCGGGCTTTTCATGGGCTCGAAGACGCTCAAGGAAACCTGGCCGGACATCTCCCGCTGGATCGCCGCGCAGTAACTTTCGCGGGCAACAGGAATGAGCCCGCCGAGCGGTTTTGCGGCGGGCTCCTTCCCTTCAACCACGTCCGGATTGCGCGGCGCGAAGAAGATGACGCGCGAGACTATCGCCGTTGAGAGCGCAGTCGGCAGAAAACGGAGCATGGCAATCTCCGAACCCGGCTTGACCAATACCGAGGCACAGGCGTTCCCTTCTCCTGCAAATCGGCAAATATTGTTACGGTGTCCACTCAGGACTTCGCGGCAGTCGACTTCCTAAGCCCATGGATGAGTGCGTTGATTAACGGAATCAACAGCTGGGGTAGCGCGGTATCGATCGGATTATGGATGAAGTTGCCGACCGATTGCCTTATACCGATGATCTCACCGCGAAGTTCAACGAGCTGTTGTCGAAGCGCGATAGCGTCTGTTTCGAGTTCTTTCAGCGCGAGGTCACGGACTTCAAGAGCGAGATCGAGATCGCGGCCCGATTGCGCCGATTCCGAGAAAAAGAACAGCACAATCGCAAGAAAAATGTTGGCGCCTCCAATCGCGGACGCCGCCCAACCAGAGCCCCAGGTCTGTTGCAACGCGAAAAATATGGCGATATTGACCATGATGACGCCGAACAGGCCAAGCGCGACTGCCGCCGCCTTGAAGCCCATCCGCGACGCCAGCTGCCGCAGGCGGACATCGGCAACGATTGTTTCCGCGCGCCAAAAAACGCGAAAATTGCGTATGGTGCTGTCCATGTTCTACCCTCTTCTTGCAAGTCGCCCGACGCCGACGCCGAGCAGGAACGCCGCGCCCGCCAGGACGAGGGGGTGTTCGGAGACAAGCCCTTCGACGCCATCGGCATAGTCCGACAGAACCTGATGCAATTCCTTGAGTTGCGTTTCCAGCTGAGACAGGATCGCGTCTTCGGCGAGGCTGTCCGACGCAGCCTCGATCTCTTGGGTTGGCGCTCGGCTCCCCCGTTGAGCGGACGAAGTCTGGAGATCTGCGCGTAGGGAGGAGAGCTCCTCCTCCGTCTTGGGAGACCGCTTCATTTCAGAGCGCCTTGCGAATGCGATTAAAAGCTTCCCGGATTTCTTCGCCGAGGATATCGACAGCGTCGCTGACGTCTTTCACGCTTTGATCGACTTTGGCCTCGTTTTCGAATTTTTTCCAGCGATCTTCTATCTGTGAAAATTCAGCCTGCATTTCTTTCGAGCCAAGGTGTATCTTCAGCTTGATTTCGTCGCGCAGACGCGCAAGCTCTTCAACCAGCTTCGGGAATTTCTGGATGCCGCGGTCCATGGAATATTCCTTTCGGATAGTTCAGCGCGTTCCCGACTACGGGCTCGAGTCGGCGCCGAATGCCTCACTTGCGGTGTCGCCGTGTCGGTCGAAGCACACATAATGCATCCCGTCTCGCGATCAATTATTGGATCCTCGACTCGTACTACGAGCCATGTCGTGCATTAAAATTTTTACCTCGTGACCATATCCGGCGGTCTTTTCAGCCAACCCTCGTTCAGTGGCCAGCGCGCGCCTTGGAAAACGGCCTCAGAATGAATCCAGAGCCTTGGCCAGTTTCCTCCCGCCCAGCGCGATCATCACGATCGCCCAGCCCGACGAGATCAGATTGACCCCGGCGAGAATTCCGAGCGTCCAGGCGGCGCTGATCGGCCAATTGCTGTAGATGACGAAGGCCAGGATCAAATCCATGACGCCACTCGCCAGCATCCAGCCCCAGGAGCCGGGAAACGCCTGCCGATAGGCGATGGACGCAGCGCTCTGGAAGACGCCCTCGGCGACGAAGAACGCCATCAGCACCAGCGTCAGCAGAACGGTCCCTTCGACAGGGCGCCAGATCAGCAATACGCCGGCGGCGACCGACAGCGCCGCCGTGATCAGACCCCAGAGGAACGCCGGGATATCTTCGGAGGAAAAGATCGCGACCAGACCGACGACGCCGCTGATCGTGAACAGCCAGCCGACGAATATATCGACGGTCAAGGTCGCGACGACCGGCATGGCGATCGCGGCGACGCCCAGCACGATCATGATCGCGCCCTGCAACATGAACAACTTCCAGTGTTTGTTCAAAGCTTTTTGAAGGGCGCCACGCATGCCGCCGACGCCTTGACCCATGGAAGACATGGAATTCTCCTGTCGAATGAATGGCTGGGAAGACATCGAAGAAGCGACCGCTAAAAAAATAGGACGCTTTGCAGGCGCGCGCTTTGTTCTGCGTCAACGCCGCGCAAATTCGATGGGCGGCGGAGCCCGCCCTGCCGAGGCCGTATTCAGCGGTTTTCCAACCGATTGTAATCGAGCAGTCCCCGGTCGGCCTGATCCATCCGCGCTTCCGCTCCTTGCAGCCGATCGCTGAATTCCCAGAATTTCGGATCGGTTCGGCGCACGGCGAAACGATCGCTCAGGCGCTTGTAATCGTCCTCGGTCTTAAGGGAGGCGAGCGCCCGGATGAACTCCGGCAATTGCTCCTTTCCTAGCCGAAAAAACGCGTTCGGATAGGCGCCGATCAGGCCCGGAACCACGGTTAGGGCGTTTTCTTCCGGCTCCAGTTCGTTCTGTTCGGTCAGCAGGTGGGTGACGTTGCGGTGGCCGGTCTCCTTCAAGACGGTAAAATAGCGTGCAACGCCCTGCGGGTCGGTCACGACGAGGTAGAAGAGTTCCGGAACCAGCGCGAGACTTTCGCCTCGTAGCGCCGCGAGACGCTCAAGCTGCTCCCGTAAACCGGCATCCTTCACATTGGCGAGAGACAAGCGCGTGTCGAGCGCCTGCTTCAAACGCCGTTCAAGCATGCCGAACAACTCCGGCTCCGGATCGGCGCCGTGGTAGGCGATCCCGCTTTCGACTCCCGGTTCGAACACCAGCGCTCTCATGTGATCGAGGGACTCTTTGGCGGCGTCGCGATACCAGCGCGCAAGCACCTCGGCGCGCGCGTCGGCTGGCAGGAAACCGATGAAGTTGGCCTCCCCCTCCATGCGCAGGAAATCCATGTAAAGCCGGCTGTTGAGATTGTGCGTCACGTTGCCGAAAACGTCATAACCGGCCACGAGAAGGTAATAGATTCGCTCGAAAAGGCTGTAGTCCATGAGCCAGGCGGTTTTCGGAGGGGCGCCGACGAGGCCTCGAACGACTGTCGCGTTGTCGAAGTGCCTCATCACCGTCAAGGCGGCATTCCGATTTGTTCCGTCTCCGTCCCAGACCATGTCGAGCCGGGGGCCGCCGTGGGATGCGGCAAAGGCGCGCAAACCGATCGCACGCTCCCGCTGATACTGCCGTTCCCGCGCGGCATAGCCAAGCCAGGCGGTCAAAAGAGGCGCGCTGTTGCTGCCGTCCGCCGCAGGCAGGGTCATGCTTTCCAGCGCCCGTCGCGCCACGTCGTCGGCGTCCCTTTGTACGCCCACGCCAGGAGCGAGAAAAAACACCCAGAATCGATCCTCGATGACGTTCAGCGCGACCTGCCCTCTGCACACTGGCCCCTTGATGAAAGTCATGATGAAATATTGCGCGTCGTCGAGCAGGAAGCGATAGCGCGATTCCTCGGGAATCGCCCGAAAGGTCGCCAAACCATTAGAGGCTTGTTGCGGCATGTAGGAAGGCTCTCTGTCGACACTATAGTCGGGCGCAAGGAACAGCGCCAGGTATCGCTCCATCCGCGCTTTATCCAGCCGGTAGGGCATGTGCGTCTTGGCGACGATCGGCTCGAGATCGCGCTGCAATCGGTAATAGGCCCGCTCGGCTTCCGGGGCGTCGAACGGACGCCGCGTCGCAATGATCGAAATCGGCTGTCCCGGCGGCGTGGCGCTGCGCACGAGGCGAAAAGCAGGCGGTTCGAACGCGTCGTTCAGATAAAGATGGGCCAGAAACAGATGCTCATACAAGAAGCGGCTCATCAACCGCTCCTTGAGCATATCGCCGTTCAGGAAGCGCTCCCAGTCGGCGATTTCGGCTTCCTCGCGCGCAGCTATCGGCGCCGGCCCCTCATCCGGCGCGCCCTGCTCGATCCATCGGACAATCAGGTCCTGATCCGCCGGATTTAT
>NZ_JBKQOU010000247.1:0-4512 GCF_052145335.1 Rhodoblastus sp. | reverse complement strand
CCGGCGCGATCCTGCGCCCTTCATGGCGCCTTGGTCCCCAGCCGATTAGCTGTGTTTTACCTGTAATAGGGATCGCGCGGCAGGTCGTCCGGCGTCATCGGCTCGAGCGGCTGGCGCCGGGGTCGCGCGTCCATCGGCGGCTCGTCCGGCATCGGCTCGCCGTCCAAAGTCGTGGTCGGCGGCGGCGGTTTGCGCTTCGGCTTGGGCTTGGGCTTGGGCTTTGGCGCGCCGGGCGGCGGCCCGACTTCCACCGGGGCGCCAAGTCCTTTGTCGACTCCACCATTATCGACCGCGCCATTATCGACCGCGCCATTATGCGTCGTCGCGGGCGGGCTCTGCGGCGATGGCTGGTCGGGGGTGACAGCGAGCGGTTGCTCGGGAGCGGCGGCGGGCGGCGTTTCGCCTGGCAAAGTGTCCACCGTCGGCTCGACCGGATTTTGCGGCGTGATGGTGCGGCGCGGATGGCGCGCGGGCGCGGAGTCTTTTGGCGCCGGCGCGGCGTTGGGCGGCGGGGGCGCGTTGACGTCCGGACCAGCGGAAGGACCGGCGACCACATCGACCCCGCCTTTGCAATCCTTCAGCCAGACGTCATAGACCGGATGTTCGATGCCGTGCAGGCCGGGACTGGCGGAGAACATCCAGCCGGAAAAAATCCGCTTCGACGTCTTGGCGCTTTCGATCTCGTCGACCTCGATGAAACTTTCGGTCTGCGGCGCCTCGGTCTGCGGCCGGGTCAGGCAGACGCGCGGGGTGATCTGCAGGGTTCCGAACTGCACCGTCTCGTCCATCGCCACATCGAAGGAAATGATGCGTCCGGTGATCTTGTCGAGGCCGGCGAAAATAGCGGTGGGATTGCGGATCTCGTCGGCGCGCGCGCCAGCGCCCGCCAACAGCGTCGCGCTGACCATCAAGGCGAGAGTCGATCGGCGAATCATGCGAGCGCGGCAATCCATGGTTTCGCCAGGCCGGCGAGCCTCAGGCGACAACATGAGCGGATCAAGCTTCAGGCGACCAGGCCTGATAATCGCCGGTCGCCTTCGGGCGGGCGCCGGCGGCCAGCGTCGAACCCTGCGGACGCCAGGCGTTGGGCGTGCCGGTCTGGTTGGGGATATAGGGCTTTTCCCATTCGCGCGGCTTGTAGTTCTCGTCCGGCAATTCATCGGTCATGTGATGCAGCCAGCCATACCAGCCGGGAGGAACGGCCGAGCCGTCGGCATAGCCGTTGAAAATGACCCAGCGACGCTCGAAGCCCAGGGCCGGATCGAGCTTACCGCCATTGGTGCGATAATATATATTGCCGAACTGGTCCGTGCCGACGCGTTCACCGTTGAGCCAGGTGTAGAAACGCGTGTTGAGAGTCTGTCCGTTCCACCAAGTGAAAAGTTGGACGAGCCATTTCATCGCGTCTGATCCTGTTTGCGTCGCGCCGGGAGGAGATTTTTTCGCGGCGGACTATGGCCGCGTCGAAAGCTTCTGTCCAGTCGTCTCTTGCGCTATAGCGGACGAACTTTTCGTCCGGCGCGCCGGATTTTCCATGGGGGAAACATCATGATCGGCGCCCTGGCCGGCATATTATTATGCCAATTGATCGGCGAAACTGTCGTCCGCGCCTTTGCCCTGCCCCTGCCCGGCCCGGTGTTCGGCATGGGCCTGTTGTTTTGCGCCCTGCTGTTTCGCGGAGGCCAAGGCACGCAGAAAATCCCGGCCCCGCTCGCCGGCGTCGCCGACGGCCTGCTCGGCCATCTGTCGCTGCTGTTCGTGCCCGCTGCGGTCGGGCTGATGAACTACTTCGACCTTCTCGCCGCCAACGCCGCGACCCTGACCCTCGCGGTCGTCGTCTCCACGACGCTGACCATGGCCGCCACCGCCGCGACCTTCCGCCTGCTGTCGAGCAGCGGAGAGCGGAAATGATCGAGACGTTCATCCCCGGCCATGCCCAGGTCTGGGTCTATCTCGCCGCCTCTCCCCTGTTCTGGCTGACGGTGACCCTGCTGGCGTTTCTCGCGGCCGATCGGATCTCGATGGCCTGCGGCCGCCATCCGGCAGTCAATCTGGTGGCGCTGTCGGCCGCCATCGTCATCATCCTGCTCAAGGCGACCGGGACCTCCTACCAGACCTATTTCGCCGGCGCGCAATTCATCCATTTTCTGCTCGGGCCCGCCACCGTCGCCCTGGCCATTCCGCTCTATCGCAATTTCGAACAGGTGAAGAAAAGCGCCCTGCCGATTTGCGGCGCGCTGCTGGTCGGCTCATTCACCGCCATCGCCAGCGCCGTGCTGATCGCCAAGGCGCTCGGCGCCTCGCGCGAACTTGCCGCATCGCTCGCGCCCAAGTCGGTCACCGCGCCGATCGCCATGGGCCTGTCGGAACGAATCGGCGGCGCGCCCTTCCTCACCGTCGCCCTGGTCATCGCCACCGGCATTTTGGGCGCGATCCTTCTGACGCCCTTGATGAAACTTTTGCGAATCGGCGATTCGGCGGCGATCGGCATGGCCGCCGGCGTCGGCGCTCATGGCATTGGAACCGCACGCGCCTTCCATATCGATTCGACCGCCGGCGCCTTCGCCGGCATCGCCATGGGGCTCAACGGCGCGCTGACCAGCGTGATCCTGCCGCTTTTGGCCCCCTGGCTCGGCCTGTAAGGGACGAAAAAAGCCCCTGCGTCGAAGCCCGAAGAAATGCAAAAAAAATCTTAACGTCCGGTTGAATCTTTCCCCACAATTCACAATTTCTAGTGTAGCGCCAGGAAATGCACACAATATCTTGACGACCTTGGAGATCACGCGTTACCTTGGCTCATTCCGGTTTGGAAGGGCGGCGCCCGGCGATCGATCCGATTTTGCGGACGGCGGCGGCGCCTGTCGACGGACCCCGCATTTTGGCGGGTCGATGGTTCAGCGCACAGTTCAATCCTTGGCGTCCTGGTGCCGCGTAAGTCTGGTCAGGCTGGGTCTTCGCCCCGCCGGCTGGCCTATGCGGCCGTCTTCGCCACTGTCTTGCCGCCACGCTGCGCTACCCGTTGAACAGTCCTGACAGCCGGCGAAAAAAATTTGGGCGGATATTCGGGGGACATCGCTATGCGGATCGAACGGCACTATACCAAGGCGGGGCAATCGCCTTATCACGACATCGAATTCCGGCATACCAAGAGCGAAATCCGCAACCCCGACGGCTCGACCGTTTTCTCCCAAAGCGGCGTCGAAGTCCCCGCCGCCTGGAGCCAGGTCGCCTGCGACGTCCTCGCGCAGAAATATTTCCGCCGCGCCGGCGTTCCCGCGCATGTCAAGCGCGTCGAGGAAAACGCCGTCCCCTCTTTCCTGTGGCGCTCCGTCCCCGACGAGGCCGCCCTCGCCGCCCTGCCCGAAAGAGAGCGCATCGTCGGCGAGATTTCCGCCAAGCAGGTTTTCGACCGTCTCGCCGGCGCCTGGACCTATTGGGGCTTCAAAGGCGGCTATTTCGACAGCGAAGAGGACGCCTCAGCCTTTTTCGACGAGCTGCGCTTCATGCTGGCGCGCCAGATCGCCGCGCCCAATTCGCCGCAATGGTTCAACACCGGCCTGCACTGGGCCTATGGCGTCGACGGCCCCGGCCAGGGCCATTATTACGTCGACTTCGAGACCGGAGTCCTCACCGCCTCAAACTCGGCCTATGAACATCCCCAGCCCCACGCCTGTTTCATCCAGTCGGTGAAGGACGACCTCGTCAACGAGGGCGGCATCATGGACCTGTGGGTGCGCGAGGCGCGGCTGTTCAAGTACGGCTCCGGCACGGGCGCCAACTTCTCGTCGCTGCGCGGCGAGAACGAAAAGCTTTCCGGCGGCGGCAAGTCCTCCGGCCTGATGTCCTTCCTGAAAATCGGCGACCGCGCGGCCGGCGCCATCAAATCCGGCGGCACCACCCGCCGCGCCGCCAAAATGGTGGTGGTCGACGTCGACCATCCCGACATCGAGAGCTTCATCGACTGGAAAGTACGCGAGGAAGAGAAAGTCGCCGCGCTCGTCGTCGGCTCGAAAATCCTGCGCAAGCACATGAAGGCGGTGTTCAAGGCGGCGGTGAACTGCGAAGGCAGCGGCGACGATTGCTTCGATCCCGAGCGCAACCCCGCCCTGAAACGCGAAATCAAGCTCGCCCGCCGCGCCCAGGCGCCCGACAGCTTCATCAAGCGCGTCATTCAATACGCCAAGCAGGGTTTCCGCGATTTCGACCTCCCCGAATACAACACCGACTGGGATTCGGAAGCCTACCTCACCGTTTCCGGCCAGAACTCCAATAATTCGGTGCGCATCGCCGACGGTTTTCTCCGCGCCGTAGAGCAGGATGGGGAATGGGCGCTGACCCGCCGCATCGACGGCAAGGTCGCCAAGAAACTGCCCGCCCGCGAGCTTTGGGACAAGATCGGCTATGCCGCCTGGGCTTCGGCCGATCCCGGCCTGCAATATCACACCACCATCAACGACTGGCACACCTGCCCGGCCGGCGGTGAGATCCGCGCTTCAAATCCGTGCTCGGAAT
>NZ_JBKQOU010000246.1:0-25635 GCF_052145335.1 Rhodoblastus sp. | reverse complement strand
TCATAGCTCGTCGAAGCACCCGCGTGTGCGACTTCATCCAGCAAGTCTCCGGTCATTTGGAGGAACTGCGCCATCGACATCACATCCAACATTTGCGGGTGGACAGTGATGAGAACGGCTGTTGCTGCTGTGAGCGCTGAGAGCGTCAAATACCCCAATTGCGGCGGGCAATCGATAACGACGACATCATAGAGGTTCTGCGCCTGCGCAAGCGCCTGGCCGATGCGCGCGAAGAAGAGCGTGTCGCCAGCCTTCCGAGTCATAAGCGCCCGCGGCGTGTCGTGCTCGAACTCCATCAGTTCGAGATTTCCCGGAACGATGTGCAGGTCCGGAATATAAGTACTGCGAACGACCTCCGCGATCGATCGCTGCCGCTCGTCGTATCGGATAGCTCCATAAAGGGTTTCGTTTTCTCCGACATGAAGTTCAGGTTGAAATCCGAACAACGCCGATAAGCTCGCCTGCGGATCCAGGTCAATTGCAAGGACGCGGTAGCCGTGCAGCGCAAGGTACTGAGCGAGGTGAGCGGATGTCGTCGTCTTACCGCTGCCTCCTTTGAAATTCATTACCGTGATCACCTGAAGGTGTTCTCCGGCAGTGCGATGCGGCAGGTACCGTCGATTGCCTCTCGCGCCTTGATCCAGATGCTTGCGGATTTCATGAATGGCGTCGACAGAATAGCTACGCCGACCGTTTTTGATTGTTGGCGCAATTCCCTTCCCTTCGGTCGCCACCTGTCTCAAGTAGCCTTCGTGAATACCGATGAGTCGGGAAGCCTCGGCGGGACTGAACTGCCGAATCGTCTTTTCGGCTTCGGGGGGGAACGTGTTGCGGTGATGTGCCTGAAGCTGGTTGGCCAGATCGGCTCCGTGACGCTGAACGAGCGTCCGCAATTCGGCGCGGGCCGTAGTATCGCTTGTTTCGGGCATCTTCACCATCGTGCCGTCCATTTCGCCTGGATCGTAATATGCGGAGTTTTTCGAGAACATTGGATTTTTCCGCGTGCAGCTAAATAAGGCCGATTCTCTGGCTTCTGCAAGAACTTTTGAGTTACTGAAAGGTTAACGCCACGAGGTGAAAGGACGAGCGTTTCATCTTTCAGTGTTAGCCGCGGCTAACTCCGAAGGGCTCCCGTTCTAGCAAAGCGATTAAAGCATGATTCGCTCGATAAGCTGGCAGCGATCGTTGATGCCGGCTGACCGGCACTGTCAATTTGTTGGGCCGAATTCGTGACAAGGTCGCAATTTGGCGCTCAGGTTTTGCCGAGACGCGAACGGGTGCCGAAGTTACGACTTGCTCATGCAGCCCATTTGAGAATCTGCATTTGATTGTGAGACTCGTACGAGGGTTCCTGCACTTAATTCGAGAGCCAAGGCTCGCAACGTTGGTCAAAGATTCGAGGGCAGGGCGGACCATACAGTCATTGGTGTAAACGGCGGCAGCCAGAGTGGCTGCTCGATGTCGAATTCGGCAAGCGTGCGAGGTTCGCCTATCTCTGCGAAGTTTATAGTCGGATCCTCGAGCTGAGCGGCGGCGGCACTCCGACCAAACGTCAGCTATTATCGTGAGCAGAGAACAGCCCCTTACCCCCGGATGATCGGGTTGGCGCCAGCGAGTACCGAAATATCCACCGCGCCGCGGTCGCAGCGCGCAACGGATGGAAAGAAATCTTGCGGAGCTGTGCGCCTCTCCACCGGGGGAGAGCCGTCTTGACGATGCGGCCACAGCACGCGGTCTTCAGGTAATCGCGGTGACATTTAGGAAGCCGCGGCAGCGGTCGCCCGGTTAGCCGAAGCGTTTTCTTTTAATTGCGGCGTAATCATCCGGCCCAGCAGGCGTTCGGATTTCAACACTCTCAAGTTAGGGGTGGCGCGAGCGTAACTGTTCCGCAGCCTCGAGCCCAGGCCTGTCTGGATCGGCAAAGTCGCCAACCCGACTCACGATCGATGACAAGATAGCGAGTCGAAGGCGGCTTGAACCGCAGGACGCCCATGTTCGCACACCAGTCATCAACATCGGGCATGCGCTGTCTCATAGCCTTCGGCCAGTCCAATTTCCTCAGCGGCTGCGGCAAGACGAAGCGCCTCAGCGGGGGCCATCACGATCACCCTCCGGGGATTGTCGACGGGCGCGTTTTCGGCTCTGGTTCTATGCAAGATGGTCAATTGAACGCCGACGATTGCTCGCGACACGGATTGCTTGGCCGCGACGAGGCAGGGCTATCGCCGATTTGGTGAGAAGTCGGCCTTCGGCAAAAACCGAAAACTATTTGGGGGGAGGGGCAGTCCACGCCCTGCCAGATACCGCGATGCCAATGTGCCGGCGACAGGAAACGCTGATCGCCAAAGTGCCAGCGCGTCAGCGGTCGTCGTCCGGCCTGGCCTCAACCTCGGCGAAGAAAGCTGAGCGGCAGGCCGCGACAGATCAAGGTGCGCAAGGGCCGTCTTGATGGCGGGCGGCTCACAACCCGCGAAGCAGAAAAACACGATCCCCTTATGGCCGTCCGAAATCGATAAGGATGGACTTTGGTCGCCTCGCCCCTTGCCATGTGTCGGGACCGGACAGCGAC
Source organism: Rhodoblastus sp. (assembly GCF_052145335.1). Taxonomy (GTDB): domain Bacteria; phylum Pseudomonadota; class Alphaproteobacteria; order Rhizobiales; family Beijerinckiaceae; genus Rhodoblastus. The sequence goes on along the minus strand of NZ_JBKQOU010000246.1, from coordinate 23,066 downwards.
AAAGATAGCCGCCGAAGGTTTGCAAGCCCCCAAGGCTCGGCACGCTGCTTCAGCTTTGATCGCCAGCATTGTGTTACGCGATCTCGTGTGGCGCAAGGGCAGGACGCGATTCGGCGGCGCCAAGCTCAAGTCCACGTGGTCCAGGTCTGTGGCGCTCGGCTGCCAACCGCCTTTGGCAATCATTACCGCCTGCCAACATGCGAGTGCCTCTCCTCATGGAATGCGAAAATTACGAATATATTCGTAGCTTAACCGATTTACCATAGCTTCTTCGGGCGAGGCGGGCCGTGTTGATAATATAATGGCAGCTGTGTAAAATTGCGCTCAAGAAGCTTTCTTGTCAGCGTCGTCGTAAAATACGAAGCCGCACTTTGATGACGGCAACGAATAATATGCGAGGAAAGTGCTGTGGCGCAGCAACGTCTGGGGAAAGACGCGTTTCGCAAATCACGCGCATTGAGATCGTTGGGAGAAAACCTCAATGAATATCGCCTTGCGCGGCAATGGTCTATTTTGCGGCTCTGCAAGGAATGCGGCGTTAGCCACGCGTTCATCACGCAGATTATCGAATTCCGAGCAAACCCCTCGATTCTCCTGCTTGAAAAGATTGCGGAGAATCTTGGCGTCGAACTCTCCTGGCTGTTAACCCGAGACGCCAAGGAAACGACTACATTGAGCGACGTCAAGCAAGCTATGGATACGCGTTAAGCGCTTTTCCGCCGGCGTGGTTTTGTTTTTGATACCCTTCCCGCCTTGATTCGCTTCTTCATGACGTTTTTATAGCGTCTGAAAAATCGTAGGTGCTCGAGAATCTCGGGAAGAAGTCCTTCGAGATAGGCGAGGCGCTCTTCGAATTCTGTCGATAATTTATCGTCATCATTTTCAATTGGCATTTTTGAAACTTTTAGTTGCAAGATCGAGGCAATTATTGGTGCCGCTGAAGGCTCAAATTTTTAATTGGCAATGGCAAAATCGTCAGAATTCGCGGCAGTCGGCAAAGACTACAATATCATAAAACGTCTCGGCAATACCGATCATATTATCAGCGACGAAACCACGAAAGCCGCCAATACGCCCATAGCCCCCGCGATGGACGTAGCGTCGAGCCACTATCGGATACGTCCGCCAACAACCATACCGCCAACGCGCGATCAGTCGTCGAGCGACGCTGTTTCCTGTGCGCTTAATCACAACCGGCACCGCTAACTATCCGACCGAAAAATCGGAGCAGATCCGCGTGAGCGTGGGAGCCATGTCTCTTGTCCCTCGTCGGTGTTCGTCGAATTTGCGGTCACTTTTCCCCAGCAACGCCTGACGTCCGAAGCCAAATGCATAATGATTGAAATGCCTTAGCTTCAGTTCCGCGCATTGACAGCCATTATGAATATATTCATAATCGCTGGGTCTCACGATCCAAGGTTACCTCGTGTCGTGAAACGCTGCATTCGAAACGCATCGGAGTTTCCCGGCATCTGTGGCGATGTCAGCCGCAGGCCGTGGCAAAAAAAGACAGTAGGCGTGTTCAGGAGGCGGGATGCGATCGTTTGTTCATTCCGCGATACGAGAGGTATTCATGAAGGACGAGACCGAATCGACAAACGCTCGTCCGTTCGAGTTTGACGCTGTCGATTTCGACGAGCGCGAATGTGGTCGCTTATTTTGGGATATGGCGGAGCTGTCTGCCATTTCTCATTCGGAGGACAAACACGCGCCATTGACAATGAAAGTCGAGTTAATCGATCATACCGTTCGCATCGAGGTTTCCGCGACACAGAAAGATGCGCGCGGACATTGTTGGATGCTTTCTGAAATATTTCGTCGTTTGAGCGCTGGTCTCTGATTATTTCAAAGCATTTTTATAGCCGGCTTAGCGCCTTGGCTAAGCTCGATCGTTGCCTATCCGACTGCTGCCCCCGGCACTACATGTGGTGGTAGAACTCCGACTCTTGACGGCCGCCAACAGTGCCACCGACAACGGTGCCGTTCGGCTCGAAGAGGAGCCATTCGCTGGCGACAGCGAACGACGAGGATGCGCCACGAGGCGACGTTGGGTGCTGGGTGAACGGACCTGCAATCTTCACGGTAAGGAGACCTTCCCGCCCTTAACGCCAGCGATTGTTTTCGGGGACACAGGGCTTTCAAGAACCGATTGCCTGGCGGCGGCCCGACGGTAGCGTCGCAATGCTGATCACATGGCATTGGCGTCCTCCATGATTGATCTCGCTCGATCAGTCGAACTAGCCCTGCGCCGTACTGCCTGTCGGGGTGGTGATCCGCACCACGCCCTTGAACTCGGCGGAAAGCGGTGCCGAAGCCGTCCCGGCCAGCCTGTTGTCGCCGGCCGGCGCCAGCGGAAACCGCTCCGCCTTGCCGTCGGAGGTGAAGGTCGCGACGCCCTGAAATCCAGCTGTGGCGACTTCGTGCGCGGAGTGGTCCGCCGGGTTGCGGATTCCGACGAAGCCGGCCATGCATTCCAATAGGAAGTCGGCCACCTGTTCCGATTTGAAGCCGGCCACTTGCAGTTTGCTGTCACAGGTCAGGATTGATGATGTTTCGCCGTTGATGATTGGTCAAGGGCGCATGGATTTCAGGCGCCCGAACGCGTCTTGCGCAGACTTTCTCCCGCCAGATCGATCCGGTAGGCGTTGTGGATGACGCGGTCGAGGATGGCGTCGGCGAGCGTTGGAAGCCCGATCATGTCGTGCCAACGATCGACGGGGATCTGGCTGGTGATGATAATGGATCCCTTGTCATAGCGGTCTTCGACGATTTCGAGGAGATCGCGCGCTTGCTCGGGCGTCAGGGCTTCGGGCCCCAATCATCCAGAATGAGCAGTTTGGCCCGAGCGATCGAGCGCAAAAGCCGAGAATAGCGCGCATCGCCATGGGCGATCGCCAGATCGGCGAAGAGCCTGGGAAGGCGGGTATAGAGGACAGAGAAGTTTTCCCGGCAAGCCTTGTGTCCAAGCGCGCAGGCCAGCCAGCTTTTGCCCAGGCCGCTGGCTCCGGTGACGAGCAGATTGCGCCGTTCGGAGATCCAGTCGCAGGCGGCGAGCTTGAGGAGCAGCGCCCGATCGAGACCGCGCGGGATTTGATAATTGAACGTCCTCGACGCTGGCGTGATGGCGCAGCCGCGCGGCTCTGGCGCGCGTTTCGAACTGTTTTTGCCGCCTCGGCGTCGGCCACTCCACAAGCGGAAATTCGGTGTTTTCCGAACGAACCCGTGTCTTCTGGAAGGAAAGCGGTCAATCACTCGCATGAGCATCAGCACGAGTATCCCTACACGCACACTCATGTGCATGAGTATCGGCACGGGACCTGGTTCATTCGCACCCGCACGAGCACACACATTCCCATATTAACGATCATGTCCATTTCAGCGAGCACCAGCACGCAGCGCTAGAGGCCGAAGAAAGGAACGACGATCAAGGGCATTCCGACCATGCCCATGGCGCTCATGGCCACAATCATTAGAAGGCGGACGCGGTTTGAACCCGTCTGACGTACGCGCGTGTGCGGGTGGGTTGCTGTACACGAAGCGACAAAGCTTCGGCGCTCGCCGCCATCAAAGGAGACGCGGCAATCATGACGCCCGCGCACATCGGGCGCCATAATCATGCTTGAAAGTCTCGCTGAATCAGATTTGCTTGCCGTCGGCTCCGAATTGCTTGATGTAGGCAATCACGTTGCTGATGTCCGCCTCGTTCTGCAATCCAGGGAACGTCATGTTTGTGCCTGGCACGTCATGCTTGGGCTGCTTCAGATAGGTGCGCAACGTCGTTTCCGACCACACGATGCCCGAGTTCTTGGTGGCGTCGGAATAGTTGTAGCCCGGGACACTTCCCGCCTTTCGGCCGATCAGCCCGTTGAGCTCAGGCCCATAGAAATTCTTCGCGCCGACGCCGATATGGTGGCACTGCAAGCACTTGGCGAACACTTTTTCGCCCGCCGCGCCGTCTTGCGCGCGAGCGGCGCCGCTTCCGGTCATGGCGACAAGCGCGGCAGCGATCAGCACAGATGCAATTTTCATAAAGTCTCTCCGTCGCCTTTTCTTGCAGCGCTAAATGCACGAACCGCCTCCGAAGGCATTGAGAGGCGGGTCCGCGGGACCCCGATGATCCGATACGGAGGCTGACGCCTCAAATTTCCGCAGATAGGTAGCTCGTCACTTCGATGCCGACACAAACCTCCATGACTTCAGGGGCTGCCCAAACCATCGTATCCTCCACCTATCCGATCCTATACAAGCGCGTAGCACTGTTATTGATAACTATCATATAAGTAAATGACGTTTCATGAGAAAAGCATGAGAAAAAATCACAACAAGAGCTGCACAAAAGTACAATTCCTATTTTGCGCTAGGTCGCTACCATCTATTTCAGAAAGATAGCTAACTATCTAGGGTGGAACGTAATGACTTCGAGAACTAGAGCCTTTATTGCCGTGCTGCTTGTAGGGTGCTCACTTGCCGGCGCGGGCCGTGTTCTTGCTCATGGCGACGTCGCGCCGCAACCTGTGGATACGACGGGCCTCGACCCATTGGGCGATGGCTGGCGCGATAAAAACCCGTACCGTGGCAATCCCACCGCGCTGAAAATCGGTACGTCAGGTTTCAACCAGAATTGCGCGCGCTGTCATGGGCTGGAAGCCGTTTCCGGCGGAATCGCTCCCGACCTGCGCTATCTCGACAAGGGTGAGGAAGGCGATGAATGGTTTCTCAACCGCATTCGCCACGGATACACTCAGAACGGCCTGACGAAAATGCCGGCTTTCGAGGGCATCCTGAGCCAGGAAGCGATGTGGGCTATCCGCACTTATCTCGACTTCCGCCACGTTGATAATTAACGAGCTTCGACGTCACGGTTGCTTTTTTCGCGCGCAAAGAGTGTTGGTCGGCGCGCGAAAATGACTCCCAGTTTGGCTGCATAAAGTTCGAGGCAAACGCGGGCCGGGGCGATCGTCCCGGTTTGCGCATTCAAGCTCGTCGCCTGCCTCGCTTAGCCTTTTTCCCCCTATTGATCTTTTTCCTGGGCCGTCAGTGCCGCGACCGCCGCAGGGTAGTTTTGCGCGGCGGCGCGTTTCAGCCAATCACGGCTCTCCTTGGAATCAAAGGGTTGCCCCTTCCCGGTCTTGAACATGACGGCGAGGGCATATTGCGCTTCGGCGTCGCCGGCCTTTCCGGCCAGCAGAAATCGCCGCCCGGCTTCTTCCAGATTGCGCTCTACGCCCAGACCCCGTTCGTACATCCAGGCGAGCCGCGCCTGCGCGTGGGCGTCGCCAGCGTCGGCGAGACGCTGGTATATGGCGGCGGCTTCCGCTTGGCGCCCGCCGCTGCTCAATTGCTCCGCCTGTTCGAACTCGCTCAAAGGGCGATCGCTATGTTCCAGCGACGCCAGACGACTGATGGCGTCCACGTTGCCTGCCGCAGCGGCAAGACCGAAATAATGCCGCGCCTTGTCGAGGTCCTTGAGATCGGGTTCGTCGCTGCTGTAAAGCAGGCCGAGTCGATATCGCGCATTGACGCCGCCGGCGTCGGCGGCGGTCTTGAAAAGCGACAGGGCTTTCTGGAGGTCCATCGGCTCGCCGAACCCATTTTCGGCGAGCACGCCGAGATTGAAAAGCGCGTCCGAATCGCCAATTCCGGCGAGAACTTCCCAGACATTGCGGGCCGATCTGTAGTTCCCCATTTTGAATTCGGCATAGGCCTTGAATCGGCCGACAATCGGATTGCGGATCCAGTCGCTGGCGGAACTGTCCTGCGCGAGCGCCGGCGCTGCGCCCGCGAGCATGGCGAAGAGATAGAAGACGAACTTCATCTTTCTGGTCCTTTCCGTAGCTACAGTGCAGCTCGGCTTCCCGTTCAATGCCGTCACTGATTTCCCTTTCCCAATGATGGTGGCCCGGATTTCATGACGGACAAAAATCCTTCATCGGGCGACAGCATCAACAGCGGGCCGGAATCGGCCACAGACCGGCGATAGCTTTGAAGCGAGCGGAAAAACCGATAGAAAACCGGATCCTTGTCGAACGCGTCCGAAAGCAGGCTGTTCGCCGCGGCGTCGGCCTCACCACGCACAATGCGGCTGTTTCTGTCAGCTTCCGACAACATGACCGTGCGATCCCGATCCGCCTTGGATTTGATCTGCTGGGCCCATTCGAATCCCTGTGCGCGCAATTCCTTGGCTTCGCGCTCACGCTCCGATTTCATGCGATCGTAAATCGCCTGGCTGGTCTCGAAGGGAAGGTCGGCGCGGTGGATCAACACCGCAACGATTTCGATCCCCAATGGGCGCGCTTTTTCGGTGACTTCGGCCTGGATGTTGTCGACGATTTTCGGGCGTTTTTCGGACAAGAGATCGTGCAGGAGCCATTGTCCCAATTCCCGCCGCAGCGACGAACTAACGATCTGCGCCAATTGGAGGCGGGCCTGTTCCACGGTGCGGAGAGTCTGGTAAAATTTCAGCGGATCGGCGATGCGAAACTGCGTATAGGTTTCGACCTCCAGCCGCTTCTGGCCGCCAAGGATGATCTGCTCGGGCGGCGGCTCGACGGAAAGAGGCCTGGCGTCGTAATAGACGATGCTGTCGAGCAAGGGCGCCTTGACCTTCAGACCGGGCTCTCCAACATCGCCCATGGGTTTGCCCAGGCGAATGAGAAGCGCCTGCTGACCCTGTTCGACGACAAAAAGACTGTTCGCCAGAATCCAGATGACAGCTGCGACGGCCGCAGCCAGAAGGAGGATCGCGCGGCTACTCATCATTTACCTCCCTGGCTGTTCGCCGATCTATCCTTCTGGTCGCTGAGCGGCATAAAGGGAACGACCCCGCTCACATTTTTCCCCGAAGAATCGATGACGACTTTCGAGGCCTTTTTCAGCATTTCATCCATGCTTTCCATGTAGAGCCGCCATGCGGTAACATCCTTGGACCGGGAGTAGCTTTGGTAGACTGAGGCAAAGGCCTTTGCCTCGCCTTCGGCCAGGTTCACGACCTGGGACTTGTAGCCGCTGGCCTCCTGATTGATGATCTCCACCTGGCCCCGCGCGCGCGGAAGTATGTCGTTGGCATAGGCTTCGGCTTCATTCCGGGCGCGTTCCTGGTCGGCGCGGGCGCGCTGAACATCGTTGAAAGCGTCGATCACCTGGTAGGGCGGGTCCACCCGCTGCAACTGCACCTGGCTGATTTGTATGCCGGTTCCTTCGGCGTCCAGTCGTTGTTGCAGCAGTTCGCGGACCTGGCTGGCGATCAATTGCCGCTGGCCCGACAATGCCGCCTGAATGGGATGCTGGCTCGCCACTTCACGCAATGACGATTCGGCGATCGCCTTCAGCGTGGCTTCGGGATTGAACACCGAAAACAGATAGCGTCCCGCATCCTTGATCTGCCAGAACACCACGCAATCCGCTTCGACGATATTTTCGTCGCCGGTCAGCATCTGGTTGCGCGTGGCCGGACGTCCCGTGTCCGCCTCGGGCTGGTCGGTGGCGCCCAATTGAATCTGGTTGATCTTGGTGACCTTGGGTAGCAAGACCTTGCTGATCGGAGCGGGCAGATGATAATGCAATCCGGGATCGGTCGTTTCCACCCAGCGTCCGAATTGCAGGACAACGCCCTGCTCATCGGGTTGGACCTTGTAGACGCCCGATATCAGCCACGTGAGTCCCGCAAGCCCGATGAGGAGCGCAAGTCCCTTGGGTCCGGCGCTCGGTATCTTGACGGCGGCTTTCAACTCCTCCACGGCAAAGGCGGGAATCCGCCAACGTCGACCGTCGGCGCGGTGGGCGTCGTCTGTCGTGCCTGTTCCCGTCATGCTTCTCTCCCTGACGCCGATTGCGAAGCGGCCAGACGCCGCTTTTGTTGTTCCTCATTGATGAGCCGCGCCTCGAGAACGACGAAGGCTGCGATGAGCCACGGCATCGTCGGCGCCAGAAAAGGCGATTGCGTTGAGGCCCAACTGGCGATCAGCGGATCGGACATGGCGATGTCGCCGGAAATCCAGCCAAGCAGCGCGCCGCCGGCAACAATCAGAATGGGATAGCGTTCCAGCAAGCTTGAAATGGCAAAGCCGCCGAACATCAGCAGGGGGATGCTGAGCAGAAGTCCGAAGACCAGAATTCCCGCATTGTTTTGAGCGACGGCTGCAAGCGCCACCACATTGTCGAGGCTCATCACAAAATCGGCGATGACGACGATTCCGACGGCGGTGACAATCCCCTGCGGCTTGCCATCGGCGCCGTCGGAAGCCAGATCGTCTGGGCCGCCCTTTTCTTCATCGACAAGCAGACGGACGGCGATCAATGTCAAAGCGGCGCCGCCAGCGAGTTTGAGGCCGGGAATCGTGAGCAGCGAGGCGATGACGAGCGTGAGCCCGACGCGCATCAAAATCGCCACCCAGGTGCCGAAAACGATCGCCTTTCGCCTTGAAACCGGATCCAGCGATCGACAGGCGAGACCGATGACGACAGCATTGTCGCCGCTCAACAAGAGGTCGATGAGGAAGACCTCGATGATGGGGGCGAAATATTGGGATAGAATGTCGAGGTTCATGAGTCCTCCGTCACGACAGCAGACCGAGAAGACCCCCGACCAGTCCAATTCCAGAAACCAGGATTGCGGCCGCGACCAACATCCAGAGATACCAGCCGCGAGGTCTGTGGATCTCCGGCAGCGCCTTCACCGCCGCGAGGACGAGCAAGGCGATCACCAGCGGCAGCAGGAAGGCGCTCACTACCTGCATGCCGATATTGAGCCAGATCAGGTCGTGAACCCGCACCACCAGGACGACGCACCCACACACCAGCAAGGAAAACAAGCCGAAGAACCAACGCGCCCGGAGCGGGTGATGCTCGAAGCTGTGCCGATGCCCCGTGACCTCGCTCAGGCCCCAGACGAGCGCCAGAGCCGACACGATCGCCGCCACCGAGGAGGCGCCCAACACCCCGACCGCAAAGACCAGCCGGCCAAGGCGCTCACCCAGGACCGGCGTCAGCGCCTCGCTGATTTCGCCGACCGAATGAATATCCAGATGGTTTTCTCGCGCGCCCAAAGTCGCAGCGACCGCCACGAGAACCGCCGCCGTCAGCAATTGGGTGACCACCGCGCCGATGGCTGTATCGATCCGGGCGATCTTGTAATCATCGGGTCCCAGATTGCGGTCCACGACGGCGGATTGCTGGTAGAACACCATCCAGGTGTTGAGCACGGCGCCGATCATGGCGGATGCGAGATAGAGAAACTCTCTGTTGCGGAACGGAATGTCCGTGACGTCGCGCAATATTGTTTGCGCATTCGGGTGCGAGAACCACGCCACCACGAAAAACGCGCCTTCGCACACCCCGATGGCGAGAGCGATACGCTCGACGCGGCGATAACCATCCGTCGCCACCACCGCCAGAAGACCCAATGCCGCAATTGGGACGGTAGCGGCGCGGGGCATGTCGAATAATTCGCCTATGCCGGCGACGGCCGTGAATTGCGCGATCAATGTACCGATGGCGGCAGTGGCGAGGCCTCCCGCCGATACCCAGGCCCAGGCGTCACCGAAGGTCTCCTTCAGAACCTCGCCATGACCCTTTCCGCAGAAAATTCCCAGCCGGACAGCCAACTCCTGCAACATATAAATCAAGGGCGTCACGAACAGCAGGATAGGAAGCAGACGATAGCCCCAGCGGGCGCCGGCCTGGGCGGCGACCACGACATTGCCGGCGTCGCCATAGGCCAGCATGACCAGCAGCCCCGGCCCCATGGCGGCAATGCGGAGCCAGATCCGGCGGACGAAGATCGCAACTCCCTGAGGCGCCGAAACGGACGTGCTCATTGATTACGCGACCCCGACGGATGACGTCACGATCTGGAATGCGCGCGCGGCGCGATCACGTGTCGGTTCTGTCCGGAGCACAGCAGCCTCTGGCGTGAAAAATGCCCGCCGTTCGAAGGCAGGGCTGCCAGTATCCGCGTCGGATTGTGAGAAAGTCGTGAGATGGCGGCAATTCAGACGGCCGATCGCATCGGACTTTATGACGAGTTTGTCATGGCCGGGCACCCGACGAAACTTCGGGCCCTCCCGGCGCGTTGGAAACTTCCGTGGACTTGGCCATGCGGATCGCCGGTCGCGCCGGTCCTTCAGTTCATCGCGTCATCCGCGCCGAGACAGTTTTGCGCGGATGGATCCTGGAGGCGTCTGAACATGCTGACCATCCGCGCCCTTCCTATCGCTGCCCTGTTGCTCGCCACGCCCGCCTTTGCCGAGTCCTGCGAAAATCATTGCAAGGTGCGAATCCATGTCTGCCTCACCGCGGATGAATCGATATGCCAATTCCAGGATATTCTTCCCGATGAGGCTGCCGGATTGTGCAGCATGTTGATGACCCAGACCGCCTATGACTGGATCATAAAACAGCGCAAGCTCACGCACATGAGCTGGTCTTTGGAGAGCGCCGAATGCGTCCGGCCTGACGACAATAGGATCTGACGCGGCGCCGCGCGCCGAGAAAGGCCATGACGCCACCCGCTGAAATTGTGCGAACGTCACGAGGCGATAACGATTTCCGCCTTCAGTCTGCCCCGAGTTTTAAATCAATCAATGGGTCACATATTGCTTGTCTTGCAATTTGAATCCGACGCCCCGAACGGTAACGAGTTGCTCAGCGAGATTGAGTTTCTTGCGGAGGTAACCGATATAGACGTCAACCGTGTTGTCATTGACATCGGCGTCGACGCCCCAAACCTTGGCAAGGATCGAGTTCCGGGTGACCGCCCTGTTTTTGTTCTCCAACAAATGTTCCAGCAGGCGAAATTCTCGCGGCGTCAAATCAATGCTCTGCTTGCCAAGCCAGACGTTGTGGGCGTCCCGGTCCAGCACCAGAATGCCCGCATTCAGATTGTTTTTGCGGCTTTCCGACTGGGTCCTGCGTTGCAAGGCCCGCAACCGGGCCAGCAATTCGTTGAACTCGAACGGCTTGGTAATGTAATCGTCGGCGCCGGCGTCGAGACCCGATACTTTCTGGTCGATCTGATCGCAGGCGGACAAGATCAGAATGGGCGTCGGCCGCTCCTGCCGGCGCAATTCGGCGCAAACGTCGATGCCCGCCATATCCGGCAGCATCAGGTCCAGAATGACGGCGTCATAATTCGTCTGGGATGCGCGCGACGCCGCGCTTCGACCGTGCACCACCCAATCCACAACATGGCCCGCGCCCTTGAGGCCACGGACTATGAATTGGCCGATGCCATTATCGTCTTCAACCAAAAGCAGTTTCATCCGCGAGGTCATCCCATTTGTGAGCGAACGCAATTTTTCGCAAGCCTCAGCGCAAGAACAGATGCAAAACAACGAATTCGTTCTGGCGGAAACTTGCTATAGGTTGATCCGGAAGTTGACAGGCTATTGCGGCCGCCATGATTGAGATGGCGGATGGTCATTCAGCAGCGGGATTTGTGCGGCGAACCAAATCGCGGCTTCGGCGCCAGACAGCAGCGCCGTCTGAATCTTCCAAGCCATGCTCCCTCCCTGAGAGGTTATTGTCGTCTTCTTGTAGGCGCGCCCGCAAAAAAAAGAGAGCGGCCGGCATTTTTGCCGAAATGACCCTAGCTCTCTTCAAGACGTCTCCGAATGGTACTTTATATCGAGAGTCGAATGTCTTTTTCATCAAGAAACCAGCGCTACAGGCTCGTCACGATTCCCGCTTGGTTGACGACCACGATACCTCGAGAATCGCTTCACTTTCGCCCGTCTATCCGGAGTCGGAAAAATCGGCTTGGCTGACGCCTGGCGCCGATGGAAACCGCATGGAAATGGTCGTGCCTTTTCCTGGAACACTTGCGGCGTGAATCTTTCCTCTGTGCTCCTCGACGATCCAGCGTGCGACGGAAAGACCCAGGCCGGTTCCTCCCATCCGTTGTCCGGATTGGGTCTGATAGAACCGCTCGAACAAATTCGGCAGTTCTTCGGGACTTACGCCCTCGCCTTCGTCGGCGACGGACAAAGTCGTGTCGCCCCCGCTTTGCGTGACAATCAGGCTTACGACCTGCCCAGGGCGTGAAAATTTGATCGCATTGTCGACAAGGGTCAGCAGGCATTGCTTGATCCAGCTGAAATCGCCTTCAATCCGCGCCGCTTCCCCGGTTTCCTCATATTTCAAGGCGACGCCATTCGCCTTGGCCATGCCGTCGCACTGGCTGACGACTTCTCCGACGACGGCGGTCAGATCGATATCGGCGTAAGCAAAAGATGGACGTCCATCGTCAGCGCGCGCGATGGTCAGAAGATCGTCGATCCGACGCTTGAGATATCCCGCATTGGCGAGGATCGCCGACAGCGCCTCGCGATAGGAATGCGGACCGGTTTCCTTACTGGCCAGGGACACCTGCGCTTCACCTGCGATGATGGTCAAAGGCGTGCGGAATTCATGACTGACGTCGGCAAAGAAGCGCTTGCGGCTTGCATCGACGGCGCGCAATTCATCGTTGATCTCACGCAAGGATTGGGTGCGATGGCTGACGATCGCCTCCAATGTTTCATTTTGCTCGATGAGTTTTCGGTTACGCGCGCCGAGTTTCCCGGCCATTCGATTTATATACTGAGCCAGAAGGCCGAATTCGTCATGACCCCGCACCTTGATTCGGTAAGAAAGCTGTCCCTGCCCGAGCGCCTTGACACCGTTCACCAGCTTGTAGACGGGGTTCAGCACGGACTGACCGATAATCCAGGCGAGCAAAGCCGCCATCAACAATGGAAGCGCCAGGCAACTCGCTCCAATCCACTTGAGGCGAGCGCGCAGGGACTCCATCTCCTGCATGACATCCGCGACCTCTTTGCGTTCCCTGTCGATGGCTTCCGTCAGCAATTGATCGAGGGGGCCGTGATAGAGATAGGAGGTCCAGTTCACTTTGCGGGCTATTTCCTCCGGACTGTCCGACCTGGCGCGATCGCCGGCGTTGACCAGTTCCAGGACCACCGAGCGGATTCGCTGCAACCGCGCCGTTTCCGGCGCATTGTCGACTTTGTCGCCATGAAGGGTGACAAAATCCGCTTCCTGCGCGGTCGAAGCCATAAGCTGGTCGAGATGCTGGTAGATTTGGCCCGCGCTGTTTTCATGGGCGTCATCGGTGAGCACGAGATGTTCGAGCGCGCCCAGCATGAACTGGCTGACATCCGCCGAGAGTTGTTCGTAAAGATTGAGCTGCGTCCGTGAGGCTTCGGTCCGCTTGATGATGAAAGCGGCGGTATCGATCCAATACATGGTCAGCCCGGCCTGGACAGCGGCCATGAGCGCCAGCAGCAGCAAAACCGCGGCCAAGCCATTCCTCACGGAAAGGGATTTCCTCCAGAACCGATGGGGCAGCAGCCTGACGGCGAACGCCGGAACAGAATGGGGCTTCACCAGTGCGTCGGGCATCCTCGGCATCCTTCCATGTAGGTATCCTGGAAGATGGCGAAGCGTATATCAACGCCTTCGAGGACTGCGCCGCTGAGATCGGCGGCGAGCAGGTCCGCTTCCTGAAGGTCGGTTCCGACCATGGTCGCTGCGTTGAAGCGCGTTTTCGAAGCTTGCGCCTGTTCGAGATCCGCGCCCGAAAGATCGGCGTTGGACAGGTCGGCTTCGCGAATTCGGACAAACTTCATATCCGCGCCGCGCAAGGATGCGCCGACCAGTTTGGCGTTCTGAAGCCGCGTTTCGGAAACAATGGCGCCGTCCAGAATGGCGCCGGTCAAGTCGGCGCCGCGCAGATCGGCGTGGTTGAGATCGGCGCGCATCAGATTGGCGCCCCGCAAATTGGCGCCGGACAAATTGGCATAGCTCAGAGGGGCATGGCGAAGATCCGCCTGTCTCAGGTCGGCGGCGGGACATTGGGTGTGGGGCGCCAGTCGGCAGCCCTGGACGGTCCTGACATCCACCGCCGGCGCCAGCGACGGAAAAAATTTCGCCGCGCTGCGGCCCAAACCGGCTGACACAGCGGTCAGCCATGTCGTGCCCGTCGGGCAATTTCGGCATCCTTGGGTCGCGATGCCTCGAAAGGCGGCGCCCGACCACGAGGCGCCTTCCATATTCGCGGATTTGAAATTCGCGCCGTTGAAAGCGCCGTCGCTGAGATCGGCGGCGATCAGCTTCGCCTTTTCGAAATTGATATCATTGGCGGAGACGCCATGAAAATTGGCGGCGATCGCATCCGCGCCGGACAAATCGGCCGAAGATAGATCCGCCGAATCCAGAACGGCGCCATGAAGGGAAGCGCCGGCGAAATTGGCGCCGCTGAGCGCCGCCGACGGGAGCTGGGCGCCATCCAGATTGGCGCCGCGCAGATCGGCGCCCTTGAGGTTGATGTGCCGCAAATCCGCCCTGGCGAGCTTCGCGCCGCGCAGATTGGCGCCATGCATGTCCGCATCGTACAGGGCGACATGACGCAGATCCTGATTGTGCAGGTCCGCTCCGGCGCAATTGCCGCCAGGGGCCAGATGACAGCCATTTATGTCGAGGATAACGCCATCGTCAGCCCAATTGGCCGCGCGCGACGGGACGATGGGGAAACAGAGGATGGAAAGACAGGCCAGCGACAGCGCGATGGAGCGAAACATTGCGGTCATTTCCTCAACCATGAGTTTTGCCTCGCACCCTGGCGAGGTTCGATGCAAAGCAGGCGAGGGGCGCCCCGGTGGAACGCCCCTCATCCGCATCAGTTGATGACGCCTTTGGCTTATCTGATCCGGAAGACCCAGAACGATCCGCCTTGAGAGACCTGCGTGGTCAATTCGGCCATGTCGCCGCCCCACAGCGGAACCGCGCCGCCGTAGCCCGACGCAAGAGCGACATACTGGTGACCGTCGAGCTCATAGGTCACGGGAGAGGAGATGATGCCCGAGCCCGTCTGGAACTTCCAGAGTTCTTCGCCAGTCTTGGCGTCGAACGCCTTGAAGTAGCCGTCGCTGGTTCCGGTGAACACCAGACCGCCCTTCGTGGTGAGCGTGCCGCCCCACAACGGGAACTCTTCATTATGCGACCACACGATCTTGCCGGTGTTCGGATCGAGAGCCCGCAGGCTGCCGACATGATCCTTGTACATCCGGTGGATGCGGAAGCCCATGCCGAGATAGGCCGCGCCGCGGGTGTACTTGACCTTGTCGGTCCAGTAGTCTTCCTTCCAGTTGTTGGCCGGAATATAGAACAGGCCGGTATCCGGGTTATAGGACATCGGGTTCCAGTTCTTGCCGCCGAGGAAGGGCGGTGAAACCTCGACCGGCTTGCCTTTTTCTTCGCCGGGTTCCGGCAGAGGCGGACGCTGGCCCTCGTTTTCGATCGGACGCCCGGTCTTGAGGTCGATCCCCTTGGCCCAGGAGATGTTGTCGACGAAAGGATAGGCCGCCAGAAGCGCGTGCGGCCTGTTCGGATCGCCACCCGCCGCGGAAAGCTTGGCGCGATCGGTCACGAAGAAGAAGCCGTTACGATCCGCGTGGGCCGAGGCCTTGATGGACTTGCCGTTGGCGTCCTTGAAATCGAACAGCACCAGTTCGTTGTTGCCCGAAAAGTCCCAGGCGTCGTTCGGCGTATGCTGATAGAATCCCTTCAGATCGCCCGTCGAGGCGTCGATATAGGCCTGGCCGGAGGTGAACAGGCTGTCGCCCGGGGTGCGAGCCCAGCCGTTCCATGGAGCCGGATTGCCCGCGCCGACGATGATGGTGTTGGTTTCCGGATCGAACGAGGCGCTCTGCCAGGGCGCGCCGCCGCCATGATTCCAGGGCTCGACCAATTCGCCTTTGGCGTCACGCGGCCAGGACGGAGCCTTGGGATCGCCTGAAATGGTGCTGTCCTTGCCGTCGAGACGGCCCATGTGCCCTTCCACCAGCGGGCGAGCCCAGATTTCCTTGCCCGTATCGGGGTCGCGGGCGAACAGGTAGCCGAGGACGCCGAACTCATCGCCCGAAGACCCATGGACGAGCATGACGCGGCCCGTCTTCTGGTCTTTGACGATCGTCGGGGCGCCGGTCATCGTGTAGCCGCCTTCATGATCGGCGAACTTTTCTTTCCAGACCAGCTTGCCGGTTTCCTTGTTCAACGCGACCATTCCCGCGTCCAGCGTTCCGAAGAACACCTTGTCGCCATAGATTGCCGCGCCACGGTTCACCACGTCGCAGCAAGGGCGCGTATTGTCGGGAAGCTTGGCCTGATATTCCCACTTTTTCTTGCCGGTGCGGGCGTCGAGGGCGAAGAGGCGGGAATAGGAAGCGGTCACGTAAATGACGCCATCGCTGACGATAGCCTGGGTTTCTTGCCCACGCTGGCGTTCGTCGCCGAACGAAAACGCCCATTCGGGCGCCAGCTTGGAAACGGTTTTGACATTGATTTCGTCGAGCTTGCTGTAGCGCTGGGCCTTCAGACCCAAGCCATACATCAGCACGCTGTCGGTCTTGTCCGGCCCGGCGGCGATGTCTTCCCAGGTCACGTCCTTGGCGAAGGACTTCGGCGCATCCGCCATGCCGATCGCCATAGCCGCCAGCGCCAAAGCGATAGCTGTGCCGGTTTTTTTGGTTCGAAACATAAGACCTCCCCTTTTTGTCTTGGTAGCCGGGGGCAATGTTCAATTTCGATTTTAAGAAAATCATGAGGGCGGCGATCAAAGCGCCCCTTCGCGACCTGTACTTTGGTTCAGTTTCTCAAAAGCACGGCGGCGCCGCAATCTGCCAGATCGGCGACGCCCGCATTCCGATCTGGTCACGCTCGGCCTCGTTCGCCCGGAGCTAAAATGCCATCTGAAAACAATTTCTCTTCTGCTTTGCGCCGCGCCTTGGCGGCGAGTTTCCTTTTCGCCACCACATTGCCGGCCGCCGCTCCGGCGATGGCCACCGACGCCTTCATCAGCAACGAAAAGGGCAATAGCGTAACCGTGCTCGACATCGAGACGATGGCGGTGAAAAAGACCATTCCAGTCGGCCAGCGCCCGCGCGGAATTATCGCCAGCCCGGACGGCAAAACCGTCTATGTCGCGCTCGGCGACGACGACAAGATCGCCATCATCGATCCGCAAAGCCTGACCGTCACCGGCGATTTTCCCTCCGGCCGCGATCCGGAGCGGATCGACATTTCGCCGGACGGCAAGACCATCTTCGTCACCAATGAAGACAGCAATTTCCTCAGCTTCATCGATGTCGCGACGAAAAACCTGCTCGGCGAGGTCCGCGTCGGCGTCGAACCGGAAGGATTGGCCGTCAGTCCCGATGGCAAGCTCGTCGTCGCCACCACCGAAACCACCAATATGGCGCATTTCGTCGACACCGAAAAACGTAAAGTCCTGGCCAATGTGCCGGTCGATGCGCGGCCGCGTTTCGCCGCCTTCACACCGGACGGAGCCCAGGTCTGGGTCTCGGGCGAAATCGGCGGCGACGTGGTCGTCATCGATTCCGCGACCCATAAGATCATCGATCGGGTGAAATTCGATGTGCCGGGCCTGCGCAGCGAAAATGTCCAACCCGTGGGAATCAATATTTCGCGCGACGGCAAGCTGGCCTTCGTCTCGCTCGGGCCGGCCAATCGCATGGCGGCGGTGGATGTGAAGACGCGCGAGGTGCTGAAATATCTGCTGGTCGGCCAGCGCGTCTGGCACGCCGGTTTCGCCCCGGACGACAAATTCCTGCTGACGACCAAAGGAGTTTCAAACGACGTGTCGGTGATCGACGTAGCGGCGATGAGAGTGATCAAATCCGTGCAAGTCGGAGAATCACCCTGGGATCTGGTCATCGTCGGGGCGCAAAAACCATGAGCAAATAAAAAAGCAAGCAACGTTGGGGAGGTAATAATGCGAATTTTAAATTTCGCGACCGCAATCATACTGGTTGCCATGGCGTCCGCGATGGCTGAGGAGAAGCCGACACGATTTTGGAACCTGACGGCATGGACAATCACCGACTTCAAACTCGCCCCCGCCGGGACCGAAAAATTCGGTCCGAACCAATGCCAGAACGACAAGGATGCCGCCGTCGACGCGGATGAGCGGTTGAAGATCACCGGCGTTCCGACCGGCCAGTATGACGCCCGGATCGTGTTCAGGAATGGTCGAGTCCGCCGGGCGAAGAACCTGTCAATTGTCGAAGGCCAGATCTTTGATATAGGCGACAAGGATCTTGTCGACTGCTCAAAGTAAGGCTCTACGACGGCAGCGCGATTGTCGCGCGTCGATGCTTTTTCCGCTATCCGCCAAATAAAAAAAATCCATCGGTCACAAATTATGGCCGATGGATGCCAGTCGGAGGAGGCTAACACGGGGTGACCATGCAGAGAGTCCACGTTGACCCGCGCTTGCAATGGCGGCGGACGAAAAAAGGCTCGATACGACCCTTGCTGTGTGGCTTTCAAATAAATGCCACATGACGTTGCCCAAACACTGACGGTAAGCATATGATCTAGAAATACAATTTCAATAACTCCTACAAAAATCGGGTAATTACCCACGCCTGCGGGCAGCGATTGGCGGAATGACGATTTCTTAATTGGGTTGGCTGGTCTGCAAACTCGTTTGGCGCGCTCAGGATGCGACGGTTTGCAAGATGTCTGGAAGGGACCTGCGCCCGCCAGACGCGCGGTATTGGTGGCGGTGCGCACGGCGGTCTCGTAATCAGCGGCCCATTTGGCGCGATGACCGTTGGTGACTTTGCGCTGGATGACTGAAGGACGCAGATCGCGCTCGCAGCCGTTGTTGGTCGCTTCGACCTCGCCGGGAAAGGCACAGAAAGTCAGCAATTGATCGCGCGCTCTGGCGACGTTGGCCAACAGATCTCGGCTCAACGCGCAGTCCGTCGGCGTTTGCAAGATGGCGCCGAGATCGTTCTCCAGCTTGCTTCGCCTGGCTCGGATCGTCGACGTCGCCAATCTGTTGATGTCCGCGGCGAGCGCGAAGGCCCGATCCAGCCATAGTTTCAGCCGGAAAGGCGCGTCGTCTTCGCCATTCTCGTCGGCAAACCGCGCCTTGCGCTGGAGATGGGCCAGACATGTCTGGTGCAGTTCGCCATGGCCCTGTTGCGCGCTGTAACGGTCGGAGGTCCAGACCTTCGGCTGATGCCCGGCCATGGTCTGACGCACGACCTCGGCGGAACGGGTGAAGGCGGCGGTGTGAACCACGGCGTCCTTGCAATGAAACACCCAATGAAAACCGTTGACGCCCTCGATCCGCATGCCGGTCTCGTCGCTGGCGACAAACTCCGCCTGACGCAAGATCGCCAGCGCGGACGAGCGCTTGTCCTCGAACGCCGCCTTCGTGCGCGCGAACATATTCATCAGCGCGCCCTCGCTGACGGCGAGGCCAAAAAGATCGAGGAACGCCTGGCGCAACCGCTCATATGACAGGCTTGCCGGCTCTTCAAATAGATCGCCAACGCATGAATGCGCGGTCCAAATGGCGTTCCCTTCGCAGCGGCGGGCAAAGGTGCGGGCGCCTGATCGCCACAGCAGGAGCAGCGGATCGCAAAGCGTCGATGCCGACGCACAAACGGCCGAACCGGCGGTATTTCGACCTCGTCGTATTCGCCGATCAATTCCCGCTCGTCGCCGGCGCCAAATGGTAGATGGCAGCGGGGGCAATGGGTTGGTTCGTGATCTTCGACCGCATCTATCACACAATCTGCGCGAATGTCCTTCGTGTCCGGGCTTGGCCCCGCCTGGCTTGGAGTTTTCACGCCGCTCCTTGCGGTCGGACGAGGGCGGCTTCGACGATGTGCGCGAGGTTTTGTCCGGCCGCTGCAATCGCAGCACCAGTTCAATCAGCTCTTCCTTGTTCAGCCGATTCAAATCATCGCGGTTCATGCCGCCATGGATTCAGACTTTCGCAGGGCTGGCAAGGGCCTGGGTAACTACAATATCGGGATATTTTCCCGTTGAGTGCAGGAACAGTTGCGTCTATGTTTCTGATCATCCGAAATCGGAGGTCTTCATCATGATTTCCCGCCGCCCATTATTGATTTCCTTCGCCGGCCTGATCGCCTTCGCCGCGTCGCCCGCCGCCGCCCGCTCCGGCCTGCCCAAGGGGCTCGACACGGACAATGACGCGACGATCGATTTGGCTGAGGCCAAGAAAGCCGCGGGAGTTTTGTTCGACAAGCTCGACCACGAACACGACGGCACACTCGACGCCAAAGAGCTGCGCCGCCGCATGAAGAAAGGGGAACTCTCCGCCGCCGATCTCGACAAGGACGGCACTTTGACCAAGGACGAATATCTCGCCGTGGTCGAGGCCCGGTTCAAGGCCGCCGATACCGACAACGACGGCACGCTCACCGCCAAGGAATTGCACAGCACGGCCGGCCGCGCCCTGCTGAAATTGCTGAAGTAAAATTTCGGCAAGACAATCTGCCAAGACGATCCGCAAAAAAAGATGGCGAGACCGAGGGTCTCGCCATTTTGCTTGATGAGGTTCGCGGCGAGCGACCCCGCCTTGGGCAGAACGAAAGCGAGACGTCGGCTCAAAACGTGTAGCGCAATCCGGCAT
This sequence comes from Rhodoblastus sp., assembly GCF_052145335.1. Classification (GTDB taxonomy): domain Bacteria; phylum Pseudomonadota; class Alphaproteobacteria; order Rhizobiales; family Beijerinckiaceae; genus Rhodoblastus. Next base: position 2,599 of record NZ_JBKQOU010000246.1, on the reverse strand, counting down.
AGACCGAGAGCGGCTGTGCGGGCACGACGCTTTGCGGATTGGTGAAGGCCTGGAATAGCGCCGTCGTGTCGAAATAGGTTCCGTAGGTATAGTAACGGTGATTGAGGATGTTGTTGGCGATAGCGAACACTTCGAGATCGTGCGTGACCTTGTAGGCGCCGTTGAGCGAGACCGTGGCGTAGCCCGGCAGCAGGGGCTGCTGGTTGGATTCGTCGCCGACAAAGCGCTGCGGGCCGACGACCAGGATGTCGGCGCCCACGCGGGTTTTGGAATCGATGTCCCAATCGAGGCTGACTTTGCCGTGCTGGCGCGGGATCAGCGGAAGCTGGTCGCCCGGCACGACGAAGATGTTGCCATTGGCGTCGGCGGACGGGCTGTTCGAGCCGAGCGTCAGATAATTGCGGAAGGTCGCGTCGATATAGGCGTAGGTCGCGCGGATTGTGAACGGGCCCTTACGGTAATTGAGCTGGGCTTCGAAACCCTGGCGCAAGGTGTCGCCGACATTGGCGAAATAGCCGAAGCCCTGCTGGAAGGGATCGGGGATGTTCAGGATGTCGTTGGTGCTGAGCGTGCGATAGACGCCGGCCTTCCAGCCGAGCGCGCCCAAATCGTTGGCGAGGACCTGCTGGCCGCGGAAGCCCGCCTCGAAAGTCTGGGCGATGACCTGCTGGAGCGGCGGGTCGGCGACCAGGAAGCTCGCCAGGATGCAGGGCTGCTGGGGGTTGGCGCAGCCGAGTTCGAGCGGCGTCGGCGCGCGGTTCGATTCCGCGAAGGAGCCATAGACCAGCAGGTCCGGCGTGATCTTGTAGGTCAGGCCGACGACCGGATTGACGTGCGTATATTCGCTGTTGCCGGTGGCGTTGCCGCCGAGCTGATCGAAGAGCGAGATCGAGGCGAGGTTGAAGCGCGCGCCGGCGGAAAGCGTCAGCTTGTCGGTGAGGTCGAGCGCGTCGAGGGCATAGATCCCGAGATAGCGGTTAAGCGAAACGACATTGACCGGGCCATCGGAAACGGGATTTCCGGAAGGTCCAAGATAGGTTCCGGAGCCGAGGACGACATAATTGGGCGCGACGGTCCCGAGTTCGGCGGTGGCGCTGTAATTGGTCGAGCCGTAGTCGAAGCTCGCGCCGAAGGTGACGTGGTTCTTGAACCCGAATAAAGTGTCCGTATTCGAGAGCTGGGCGCTCGTCCCGGCGCTGGTGGTGAGGATGCTCGAGCGGTCGATCTCGCCGAGCACGGCGCCGGGCGGGAAAGTGTTGGGGAGTTGCTGGCCGTTCAGGCCATTGGCCGGGGTCGTCGTATCGTTGAAGCAGAGCTGGGTTGGGTCGTCGCAGGGCTGCACATTGGTCGGGTTGCCGTCGACGATGTGCTCGACATAGCGGCGCACATAGGAGTTGGCGGTAAGGCTCCAGGTCGGCGACAGGCTGAAATTGCCAGAGAGCGCGATCTGCCCGATCTGGGTATGAATGGTCTGCGGCGTCGTATAGACGTTGCTCCAGTCCTGCTGAAGCAACTGGACTGGCGCCGAACCGCTCGCGCCGAACAGATTGTCGGAGAGGCCGGCGGTCAGGTGAACCTCGTTGCCGTTGGCGCGGTAGCCGAGGTCGCCGTAGAAGCGGCGGATCGTGGAGGCGCCAAACTCGCGATAGCCCTCGTCATGCACGCCCTCCAGGGCACCGTAGAACGCGAAGTCTCCGACCTGTTTGCCGTAATCGACCCCGCCCTGGACGCGGCCGTAGGAGCCGCCGGAAAACTCGACGCGGCCGCCTTGGGTATTGAAGCCGTCCTTCATCTTGATATTGACGGCGCCGCCGAGCGCGTTGAGGCCGAACGCCGGATTGTTGGAGATCATGTCCATCGAATAGATGGCGAAGGTCGGGAGCATGTCCCAGTTCATCGTGTCGCCGAACGCCTCGTTGACGCGTACGCCGTTCTGGTAGACGGCGAGGCCCTGCGGCGTGCCTTGGACCGGCGAGGAAACGAAGCCGCGAAAGACCACGTCGGGCGACAGCATGTTGCCGGTGGGTCCCTGAATGTCGACGCCTGGCACCAGGCGTTGGAGCGTATCCGCCGCCGCCGGCGAACCGGTGCGCGCGATTTCCTTGGCGTCGATGCGGGTGTTGTTCGAAGGCGTCAGATCCTGGGTGAAATTGAATGGGGAGCCAGCGACACCGGCATCGGACGCAGGAACCGCAACTGGCGGCGCTGGGGTCGGCGCGTCGGTGGTGATGTTGATGTCGGGCAGGACCACAACGCCGCCGTCCTGCGCCGAAGCGTGCTGGGCCGATGCGGCGACTGCGGCGAGAGCGCCGGCAAGAGACAGCCAGGATATGCGCGTCATTTTGCGATTCCCAAGTTTCCGCCCCTCATTGGGGACGACAAGAACGAGCGACCGGACAGCCAAACGAAGAGAATCGACCTCTCTTCCCGTTCGTTACGATCAATAGAGTTTATGCCGATTCGCTTAAGATGGCATTTATAGTCGAGAGTGTCCGGTGACGCACTCCCGAAGATATCGGGATTTTTTCCCGAATAATATAATTCCTCTGAATGTGGTTTTGAGGTTACAATAGACCTACGCTAAATGGTAAACACCGCC
>NZ_JBKQOU010000245.1:0-7818 GCF_052145335.1 Rhodoblastus sp. | reverse complement strand
ATCGGCGGCGGCAACACCGCCATGGACGTCGCCCGCGTCGCCAAGCGGCTCGGCGCGGAAGAGGCGGTGGTGATCTTCCGCTATGATCGCCCGCATATGGAAGCGCTGCCGGCGGAAGCCGCAGAGGCTTTCGCCGAAGGAGTGAAGATCCGCTGGCTCTCAGTCGCCAGCCGGTTCGGGGCGAACGGAGTCACCGTCGAAGCTGTGGAGATGGGGCCGGACGGCGTCGCCAAACCCACGGGGCGGTTCGAGACGTTGCCTGCCGACAGCCTGGTGCTGGCGGTGGGCCAGCACAGCGAGCTCGACTTCCTGCGTAACGTCCCGGGGGTCGTGATCGAACCCAATAACGTAATTTCCGTCGACGACCAGTTCATGACCGGGCGCCGCGGCGTATTCGCTGGCGGCGACATGGGGGGCGGCGCGCGGACGATGACGACAGCGGTGGGCATGGGCAAGCATGCGGCTCGCGCCATCGACGCCTATCTCAACGGCGCTCGCTATGAGCAGCCGCTCAAGCATCCGCCGATCGACTTCAAGATGCTGGATCTGCCTGTCTTTCTCGAAGCCATCCGGCATGCCCAGCAGGAACTGCCGCAGGCCGCCCGCGCCTCGTTCGCCGAGGTCGTGCAGGGCCTCAGCCAGGACGAGGCGCAAGCCGAGGCAGGCCGGTGTCTGTCCTGCGGCAACTGTTTCGAATGCGACAACTGCTTCGCGGCTTGCCCGGAACAGGCGATCGTCCGCCTTGGCCGGGGGCGAGGTTATCGGGTGGATCCCGATCTCTGCACCGGTTGCGGGATCTGTTTCGAGCAGTGCCCATGCCATGCCATCGAAATGCAGCCCGAACCCCTGGCGACGGCGGCGCCGCTCAGCCCAACCGGCGAGCCGCTGGCGCCACACCGATTCCGCGTCCGCGTTTGACCGCGGCGAGACCAACGGAGAATTACGATGACTGACAGAATCGCGACCCTCGACGGCAACACGGCCGTCGCTTACGTCGCCTACCGCGTCAACGACGGCTGCGCCATTTTCCCGATCACGCCGTCGTCACCGATGGCCGAATTCGCCGATGAGTGGTCCGCGCAAGGCGAGAAGAACCTGTGGGGCGCTGTGCCGTTCGTCCAGGAGATACAGGCGGAGGGCGGCGCCGCCGGGGCGGTGCATGGTTCGCTCCAAGCCGGCGCGCTGACCACGACATTTACCGCATCTCAGGGCCTGCTCCTGATGATGCCCAACATGTTCAAGATTGCGGGCGAGCTTACGTCTTGCGTCTTCCATGTCGCGGCCCGGGCCCTCGCTGCCGGGGCGTCCTCCATCTTCGGCGACCATCAGGACATCATGGCGATCCGCTCCACCGGCTTCGCTTTGCTCGGAGCGGGATCGGTGCAGGAGGCCCATGATCTTGCGCTGGTGGCGCAGGCGGCGACGCTCGAGGCGCGGGTGCCATTTGTCCATTTCATGGACGGGTTCCGCACCTCGCACGAGGTGAATACGCTCCTGATGCTGTCGGATGAGCAGATCCGAACCATGATCGACGACGATCTCGTGCGCGCCCACCGGGAACGCGCCATGAGTCCGGAGCGTCCCAACATCAGGGGCACCTGGCAGAACCCGGACACCTATTTCCAGGCGCGAGAGACGGTGAACCCGTATTACCTCGCCACGCCCGGCATCGTGCAGCGCGCCATGGATCGTTTCGCGGCGCTGACTGGTCGCCAATATCGCCTGTTTCGCTACGACGGTCATCCGGAGGCCGAGCGGGTTGTGGTCGCGATGGGCTCTTCCGCCGAGACCTTGCGGGCGACGGTCGCGCACCTGAACGCACAGGGAGAGCGCGTTGGCGTGCTTCAAGTGCTCCTCTACCGGCCGTGGTCGTCCAAGGATTTTCTTGCGGCGCTGCCGGCAACCGTGCGCCGCGTTGCAGTACTCGACCGCACCAAGGAGCCGGGGACGCCGGCCGAGCCGCTTTGCCTGGACGTCACACAGACCCTGGCCGACGCCGTGGCGCGGGGCGCGCGCAGCGCTCTGCCGCTCGTGGTCGGCGGAAGATACGGCCTGTCTTCAAAAGATTTCACGCCCGCGATGGCCAAGGCGGTGTTCGACCACCTCAAGGACAAGGACCCGCGTAGCGGCTTCACCGTCGGCATCATCGACGATGTCGGAGGAACGAGCCTCCCCGTCGAAGAGGGCTTCGACATCGAGACGCCCGGCGTCCACCGCGCCATGTTCTTTGGTCTTGGTTCTGACGGAACGGTCGGAGCGAACAAGAATAGCGTGAAGATTTTGGCCGACGACCAGGGACGCTATGCGCAAGGCTACTTTGTCTATGACAGCCACAAGTCCGGCGCCGAGACGATCAGTCACTTGCGCTTCGGCGCGGCGCCGATCGCTGCTCCCTATCTTCTGCAATCAGCCGACTTCATTGGCGTTCACAAGTTCGATTTCCTGAAGAAACTGGATGTCTTGCGTCCCGCTAGGAAGGGGGCGACGATCCTTATCAATTCGCCTTACGACGCAGCGTCCGTGTGGGACCATCTGCCTCGGCCGGTGCAGCAGCATATTGTCGACAAGGGCTTGCGCCTGTTCGTGATCGACGCGAGCAGCGTCGCTCAGGGCCTGGGCCTGGGGCCGCGGGTGAACACCATTCTGCAGACCTGTTTCTTCGCCATCAGCGGGGTGTTGCCGCGGGAGGAGGGCATTCTGCGCATCCGCCATGCAATCGAGAAGAGCTATGGCGCGAAAGGTCGTTCTGTCGTCGAGAAGAATTTTGCCGCCGTCGACGCTGCCCTTAAACATCTGCAGGAAGTCGCGGTTCCGAAGACCGTGACCTCCAAAATAGAGATGCGGGTCTTCGTTCCGACGGACGCGCCCGACCAGATCAAACGCATTGCGGCGCTGCAGTTTGTAGGCCGTGGCGATGAGATCCCTGTCAGCGCGGTCCCGATCGACGGCGCCTTTGCGGGCGGAACGACCCAGTACGAAAAGCGTAATATCGCCTTTTCCGTGCCAGCGTGGAAACCTGATCTCTGCATCCAGTGCGGCCAGTGCAGCATCGTCTGTCCGCACAGCGTGATCCGGGCCAAGGCCTATGACGGCGCGCTGCTGAAGGAGGCGCCGGAGGGCTTTCCATCGGCTCCAATCAATGCGCGTGGTTACCCCGACAAGCGCTTCACGCTGCAGATCGCCGTCGAAGACTGCACAGGTTGTGGGATCTGCATCGATCATTGTCCGGCCCACGATCCGCTCGATCCGGGAGTCAAGGCGATCAACCTCAGCGAACGGCTGCCACTCGTCGAAACCGGACGGCGCGATCTCGCGTTTTTCGAGTCGCTGCCGGAACATTCGCGGGAGCAGGTCGATCTGCATCTCTCGCGGGGATTGCAGTTCGTGCGGCCGCTGTTCGAATTCTCCGGCGCCTGCGCCGGCTGCGGCGAAACTCCTTATCTGAAGCTTCTGTCGCAACTGTTCGGGGACCGCTTGCAGATCGCCAATGCGACCGGTTGCACTGCGATCTATGGCGCCAACTTGCCATCGGTGCCATGGCGCGCCGGTTCCGACGGGCGTGGCCCGGCATGGGCCAACAGCCTGTTCGAGGACAACGCCGAGTTCGGTCTCGGCATGCGCCTTGCCGTCGACCAGCAGACCGCCATAGCGCGCGCGCTTGTCGGCGCCTTGTCCGATCGGATCGGCCCGCGCCTCGCCGCCGATATCCTTGATGCGTCCCAGCGCACCGACAGCGAGATCGTGGCGCAACGTGGCCGGGTCAACGCGCTGAGGCGCGCGCTGGCCGGCGCGACGGATGGGCCGGCGCGCGATCTGTTGGCCCTGGCCGAATATCTCGTGCGCCGGAGCCTGTTGATCGTGGGCGGCGACGGATGGGCCTATGACATTGACTCCGGCGGGCTCGACCACGTGTTGGCCCAAAACCGGAATGTCAATGTCATCGTGCTGGATACGGAGGGCTATTCCAACACCGGCGGTCAGTCCTCGAAGGCGACGTCGATCGGGGCCTCGGCGAAATTCGCCGCCGCGGGCAAGCGGACGCCGCGGAAAGATCTGGCGCTTCAGGCTATTGCCTATGGCTACGTCTATGTCGCGCAGATCGCGTTGGGCGCCAGTCACGAACAGACGATCCAGGCTCTGCGCGACGCCGAGGCTTATGACGGCCCGTCGCTGATCCTCGCGTACAGTCATTGTATCGCGCATGGCTTCGACTTACGCGACGGAATGAACCAGCAGCATCGGGCCGTCGCCAGCGGCTATTGGCCACTGTTCCGTTTCGATCCGAGAATGCGCCGGGCCGACATGAATCCCTTCCGCCTCGACAGCACGCGGCCCAGGATTGCCGTTGAAAATTTTGTCTATCAAGAAAACCGGTACCGCATCCTCACGCAAACGCGGCCCGACGACGCGAAGATGCTGTTGCGCGAAGCTCAAGCCGCTGTGGACGAGCGCTATCGAATCTACGAGGACCTGGCAGCTCGTGAAGGAACTCGGTTCCACCCGTTCTGGGAGGATGAAGCCGTGGCCCACAATAAGACCAAGCCGGAGGGCAAGCAATGAACCTGCAGACGAACTATCTCGGCCTGACTTTGGCCCATCCCATCGTGGCTGGCGCTTCGCCAGTCTCCGCGACCCTCGACGGCATCCGCCGGCTGGAGGATGGGGGCGCGGCGGCGATTGTCGCGGCGCCAGTCTACGAGGAGGAGGTTCAGGCCATGGACGCGGCGTTCGAAGCCGCCGGCGCGATTGGAGCCGAGAGCCATGCCGAGGTGACGAGCTATCTGCCGCCGCTTCGGGGTTACCGCGGCGCGCTCGCGGCCCATGTCGAAATGATCCGGCGCGCGGCCGAGAGCGTTTCGGCGCCGCTGATCGCCAGCCTGAACGGGATCTCGCGCGAAGGCTGGACTGGCATTGCCGCCGATCTGGAGGAAGCCGGGGCGGCGGCGCTCGAGCTCGATCTCTTCCATATCCCCACCGATCCGCGGGAGACCTCCGCCGAGGTCGAGCAGAGACTGGTGGAGACCGTGCGGGAAGTATGCGCGACGGTGAAGATTCCCGTCGCCGTCAAGCTCAGCCCGAACTTCACCGCGCCAGCTCATCTCGCCCTCGACATTGCCGCCACCACCGGCGCCAGCGGGCTCGTCCTGTTCGGCCAGCGCTACGAGCCCGACATTGATCTTGAGACGCTGGCATTCTGTCCCAGCTTGCGTCTGTCGACAGCGCAGGAGATCCACGAGAGCCTGATGTGGATCGCCTTGCTGGCCGGAAAGACATCGCTGAGCCTCGCGGCTGGAGGAGGCGTCGAAGGGTCCGCAGAGGTGATCAAATATTTGCTTGCCGGCGCGGACGTCGTCGAGGCGGCGTCTTCTCTGCTGCGTCACGGACCCAGCCATATCAAGCGTCTGGTGGAGGGCCTGGCGGAATGGATCGAGGCGCATGGCGCCACGTCGGTCGACGAGATCCGGGGGCGCCTGCGCGCCGATCGGCTCGCCGATCCCGAGGCGCTGCTCCGCGCGCAGTATGTTCGCTCGTTGCTGATGGAACATCGCGCTCTCGATGTAAGGAGAACCGCGTGAAGATCGGGATTGTCGGAGCCGGCCAGGTCGGCGCCACGGCTGCTTACGCCATGATGATGCGCGGCGTCGGTTCCGAGATCGTGCTCGTCGATCGCAACGCGGGTCTGGCGGCGGCCCAGGCGCACGACATTCTGGACGCCACGCCTTGGGCGTTTCCCGTCCGCGTCCGCGCCGGGGAGATGGCCGATCTCGACGGCGCGGGCCTCGTCGTGCTGGCGGCGGGGGCCAACCAGAAGCCCGGGGAGAGCCGGCTCGACCTGCTGTCGCGCAACGCCGCAATCTTCGCCGAGATCGTGCCCGCCGTTCTGGCGGCGGCGCCGGCCACCATCTTCCTGGTTGCGTCGAATCCGGTCGACATCATGACGCAGATTGTGACCGTCCTCGCCGGCCGGCGCGGGGTTCCTGTGGAGCGGGTGATCGGGTCCGGCACGATTCTCGATTCGGCGCGGTTCCGCACGCTGCTCGGAGCGCATCTCGGCATCAGCCCGGCGTATATCGACGCGCGCGTGCTCGGCGAACATGGCGACAGCGAGGTTTTGCACTGGTCGGGCGCCATGGCCGGCGACCTGTCGGTGGCGGAGGCCGCCCGCCAGATGGGGCGGGAACTGGCGGAGGCCGACCGCAGCCGCATCGATCATGCGGTGCGCCGCGCCGCCTACGACATCATCCAGGGCAAAGGAGCGACCTGGTTTGGCGTCGGCGCTGGCCTTGCTCGAATCGCTCAGGTCATTCAGGGCGACGAGCGGGCGCTGATCACTTGCTCCATGTTGACGGCCGAAGGCCAGGGCGTGCGTGACGTGGCCCTGTCGCTGCCGCGCGTGCTCGGCGCGGGCGGCGTCGTGAAGACGTTCATTCCAAATCTCGACGCCGAAGAGGGCGCCGCACTGAAGAAGAGCGCCGAGATATTAAAGCAGCTGGCGGAAGAAGTGCGGCTCTGAGATCGAGGGTCGAGGCGCAAAGCGCCGCCAGTTTTTGCTCAGACGTGGCGCGCGGCGGCGGATGTCCCAGCAAGAAGGATCGTGATCGTGCGTCTGCAACCCGCCTTTCTGTTCGACCTCGACGGCACGCTCGTCGACAGCGTCTATCAGCATGTTCACGCCTGGAAGGAGGCGCTCGACGCGGAGGGAATCGAACTTTCCATTTGGCGCATCCACCGCAAAATCGGCATGAGCGGCGGCCTCCTTACCAATCAGCTCCTGCGCGAGACGGGCATGGAGATCGGCGAGGAACGAGTCCAGCGCCTGCAACGCATTCACGCCGAAAGTTACCGGCGCAACGCGCGCGCCGTCCGCCCTCTGCCGGGCGCCCGCGAACTGCTCGCGTTGCTGACAGACGCCGGCACGCCATGGGCGATCGCCACCAGCGGCCGGATGGAGACCGCTTCCGTCAGCCTGACCGCACTCGGCGTCGACCCCGAGCGGACGCCTGTCGTGACCCACGACCAGGTCCGTCGCGCCAAGCCCGACCCGGACCTGTTCCTGGCCGCCGCCGAACGGCTCGGCGCTCCGATCGGGACCGCTATTGTCGTCGGCGACAGCATTTGGGACATGCTGGCGGCGACGCGGTGCCGCGCCCTTGGCGTCGGTCTGCTCAGCGGCGGCTACGGTCCCGACGAATTGCGGCAGGCCGGCGCGATCCGCGTCTATGAGGATCCTGCCGATCTCTTGCATCACATCGATGAGATCGGCGGACGCAAATAGGCGAATGGGTCGCCCGGCGCGTTGAGAACGATAGGAACAGACCATGGGGCCAAATACGGATACAGACCGGCACCGGGCGAATCTCCAGGGCGAAGTCGTCCTTGATCACCGCTAGTTTCTCGGACTGCTCGGGCTGAAAATCCTGATCGTCATCTTTGTCGGCACCGCGACGGTGATGGGGGTGACCGCCCTCACCGTCGATTTTTGCTATCGCTGGAGGTCGGGGCATGTCCATGTCGATCATGCCGTGGGCTAACCCCGTGGCTCAGGCGCTGCTTTGGTCGGCGGTCACCATCGCATTCTATAGCGCAGCCAAACGCCTCTATCGGCGATGGCCACGCTGGTGGCTCACGCCTCTCGCCGTGACGCCGGCCCTCCTGATCATCGTGGTCCTGTCCGTCCGCCTGACCTATCGCGACTATATCCGCGACACCGGCTGGCTCGTCACCCTGCTCGGACCGGCGACCGTCGCCTTTGCGGCGCCCATTTATGAGCAACGCGCGATGATCCGCCGCCAATGGCCGGTGCTGGCCGCCGGGATG
>NZ_JBKQOU010000244.1:0-3739 GCF_052145335.1 Rhodoblastus sp. | reverse complement strand
CAAGAGGGAGCCGCATCTGATAACTAAGAGGTTGGACTTAAGAGATACTTTTCGTTTCTATTGGGCCTCATACCAACAAATGTGCCAACAATCGCGGCTAGCACCTGCCGTTGCATCGGACGAGTCTGGACTGAGATGTGGTGCCGGTTGCAGGAGTCGAACCCGCGACCTACTGATTACAAATCAGTTGCTCTACCAACTGAGCTAAACCGGCAATTCGGCCCTTTTGCTAACAGCCCAGCGCGTCACGCGCAAGGGCGGCGGGATGCGCCCGCCGCGGACAATTCAGTCGCTGGCGTAAATATTCCGGTCCTTGGTTTCCGGAATCAGCAACAGCCCGACGATAAAAGTCATTAGGGCTACGCCGATCGGATACCACAGCCCGAAATAAATATTGCCGCTGGCAGCCACCATGGCGAAAGCGAGCGGCGGCAGGAAACCTCCGAACCAGCCATTGCCGATGTGATAGGGCAGGGACAGCGACGTATAGCGGATGCGGGTCGGGAAAAGTTCGACCAGTTGCGCCGCAATCGGCCCATAGACCATGGCCACCAAAATGACCAGAACGGTCAGCAGGCCCAGTACGGCCGGCTTGTTGATCCGCGCCGGATCGGCGCGCGGCGGATAGCCGGCGGCGGCGACGGCCGAGGCGACTTCCGCCTCGAAGGCGGCGCGTCTTGCTGTCCGTTCAGCCTTGCCGAGGCTGGAGCCGTCGAAGGCCGGGATTTCCTTGCCCCCGACGACGATATGCGCCAGAGCGCCGGCCGCTCCCGCCTCATTGGAATAGGCCACTGCGGCGCCAGCGAGGACGTTCTTGGCGAGATCGCAGGAGGTGGCGAATTCGGCGTTTTCAATCGGGTCGAACTGGAAGGCGCATTGCGCCGGGTCGGCGATCACCTTGACCGGGGCGCTGGCCTGCGCCTGCGCCAGAGCCGGATTGGCGGCGTAGGTCAGGGCGTGGAAAATCGGGAAATACAGCAGGGCGGCCAGCAGGCAGCCGCCGAGAATGATCGGCTTGCGGCCGATGCGATCCGAAAGCGCGCCGAACAGTACGAAAAACGGCGCGCCGAGAATGAGGGCGCCGGCCATCAACAGAGTGGCGTCGGACGCGTCGACCTTCAGGGTCTGGGTGAGGAAGAAATAGGAATAAAACAGGCCGGTGTACCAGACCACGGCCTGGCCGGCGGCGCCGCCGAACAGCGCGATCAGGGCGATCCTGGCGTTGCCCCATTGGCCAAAGGATTCAGATATCGGCGCGCGAGAGCCGCGTCCCTGCGCCTTCATCTGGCGGAAGGCCGGGGATTCGCTGAGTTGCAACCGCATCCACACCGAGCCGACCAGAAGGACGAAGGACACCAGGAAGGGGAAGCGCCAGCCATAGAGCTCGAAATCCGCCTCGCCGAGCAGGGTGCGGAACGCCAGCACGACCAAGAGCGACAGCAGCAGCCCGAGCGGCGCCGTGATTTGGATCCACGAGGTATAGAAGCCGCGCCGGCGCTGCGGCGCATGTTCGCCGACGAAAATTGCCGCGCCGCCATATTCGCCGCCGATCGCCAGGCCCTGAAACAGCCGCAGCAGCACCAGGAAAATGGGAGCCGCGAAGCCGATGGCGTGGAAATTGGGCAGCAGGCCGACCAGGAAGGTCGAAAGGCCCATGATCAGGATGGTGAGGAGGAAAGTATATTTGCGTCCGACCAGATCGCCGAGCCGGCCGAACACCACTGCGCCGAAGGGGCGCACGGCGAAGCCGGCGGAGAAGGCCAGAAGCGCGAAAATATAGGAGGCGGTGGGATTGACGTTGGAGAAGAAATTCTTGGCGATGATCGAGGCGAGCGAGCCGTAAAGGTAGAAATCATACCACTCGAAAATCGTGCCCGCCGAAGAGGCGAACACCACACGCTTCTCCTGCGCGGTCATGGGGCGGCTGCGGCTGTCCGCCGGCGCCAGAGCTGCCTGGGTCATAAACGCGTCTCCTCGCGAGTTTGTTATCGTCGCAAGCTGTGCTGCGATTGATTTGAACCATTATCAGGCAGTCTCGCGCCGGAGCGCAAGCGCGCGATCGCCAAATGGCGCCGCAATTTGCGGCATAAGGTCTAAACGCCTATTCCGCCAGCGCGGCCTGCGCGAGGGTCAAGGCGACGGCGCAGGCGTTGGAGACATTGAGGCTCTTGATCGCGCCCGGCATGTCGAGCCGCGCCAGAACGTCGCATTTTTCCCTCGTCAGCCGGCGCAGACCCTTGCCCTCGGCGCCGAGAACCAGAACGGTGGGTCGGCGCAGCGGGGATTGTTCCAGGCTGGCGGCGCCATCTGAATCGAGGCCGACGCGCAGATAGCCGGCGTCGCCCAATTGCTCGAGCGCGCGGGCGAGATTGACCACTTCGACGATCGGCACATGTTCCAGCCCGCCGGAAGCGATCTTGGCCAAAACGCCCGAAAACTCAGGCGCATGGCGGTCGGTGGCGATGATCGCGTCGACGGCGAAGGCGGCGGCGGTGCGGAGAATCGCGCCGACATTATGCGGGTCGGTGATCTGGTCCAGCGCCAGAACCAGCCCGGAACGCGTGACGATTTCGCTGATGTCGAGAGACGGTAGCGGTCGCGCCTCCAGGAGAACTCCCTGATGCACGGAGTCCTGCCCAAGCCGCGCAAAAATCAATTCCGGTTCGATGATATGCAGGTGTACGCCGCTCGCTTTGATCTCGTCGGCCAGTTTTTCGGCCGCCGCCGCCGTGGCGAACAGATCAAGACAGGTGCGTTTTTTGGCGCGCAGGGCTTCGCGCACCGCGTGATAGCCGTAAAGCACGGCAAGTTCCAGCGACGGGCGGCGGAAAGCGCGGGGCCCGTCGCCGGATTTGCGGCCAGCGGCCGGCCGCGACCGATGGTGCGGGTTCTCCTCGAATTGAGGCCGCGCGGGCGCCTGTGCGGCGTCCTGCGATTTGTGCCGGGGCTGCGGCCGCGGCTTGGGCTTTTCGCTTCCCGCGGCCTCGGCCCGCCTGTCGAACTGTTTTCCGCCGATTTTCCGCATGGGCGCCTCCGTAAGACTACGTCCTGTCACGCGGCCGGCTTTTTAGCAATCGCGGCAGCAGCGGGCGGCATGTTTTTAGAGTTGACATAAAGGTCTGTTAAAAGCATAAGGCCCCCGTCGAGCGGCCCCGTGAGTCACGGGGCTTTTTCGTCACCGGTCGGGCGCAAATCCGCTCCGGATGGGAGAGTGTCCCGAGCGGCAAAGGGGGGGGACTGTAAATCCCCTGGCTATGCCTTCGTAGGTTCGAGTCCTACCTCTCCCACCATTCCACCACAACAAGCTGATTTCACAACATTTTCAGCGACAGTCGAGCCAGACTGTCGCACAACGGCGCCACACACTGGCGTCGATAAATCGGCCATAAGTGTTTGTAACCGTGGGGAAAACAGCCGCCCTGACTGCCACACAAACCTGCCCGACAAACGTGCCACAAATCGTCGGAAACATCGTGTGAGCTTGCTACCTAATACCGCATTTTTCTGCGCGGAACGGTCTGGCAGTTTCGGATGAGAATTCCGCGTGATTGTGTCGGCACGGTCGGGCGAGAATTTGTCTATCGGTCACTTCGAACTTCGGATTATCGTCAGGCCATTCGGCAGGCGCGGATTGTCGCGTTCGAGGTCGAGCAGATGTTTCGCGCCGATGGCCGCAGCACCTTATCCGTGCAGCCTCCAGCTTGCGATCCAGTCGGAGTATCGGGCTCGGCTCATGTGG
>NZ_JBKQOU010000243.1:0-8224 GCF_052145335.1 Rhodoblastus sp. | reverse complement strand
AACGGTCGCTGAAGCCATAGATCGTGGTGTTGAACTGGTCGTTGGATCGCATGGTGATCAGATTGAAACGACCGGGCGCATCCTCGATGTCGCTCGCCATCATCACCGTGGGCGTGGTGAATTCAGCCTTGCCGCTCTGCGTCTTCCATTCGCGCTCATGCGCCGGATTGCCGCGGTAGAAACCGCCGGGCTGGAACATGCGCTGGGAAAAATCATGGAACTTGTCCGGATAAGTTTGCGCAATGAGTTCGCGCACCAAAGCATAATCGCCCGTCCATTCATCCCATCGCCAGGAGGGTCGCTCGGGCAGGGTCGCTTTCGCCATGCCCGCGACGATCGCCAGTTCCGAGCGAAGATGCTCGCTCGCCGGCGCGCGGCGGCCGATCGATCCGTGAATATGGGAGAAACTGTCCTCGATCGACACCGATTGCGGTCCGCTCGCCTGTTCATCGCTTTCCGAGCGCGCCAGACAGGGGAGAATATAGGCCGCGCGGCCGTGCACGAGATGACTGCGATTGAGCTTGGTCGAGATCATGACCGTGAGATCGAGATCGCGCCATGCGCTTTCGATCGCCTCGCGTTCGGGCACGGCGCGGAGAAGGTTGCCGCCGAGGCTGACGATCGCGCGCACTGACCCGTCCAGCACGCCTTCACACACCTCCACGATTGAACGGCCTTTTTCGCGCGGCGGCTCGAACGAAAACATCTCGCTGAGTTTGTCGAGCGGAGCGAGTTCCGGCTTTTCCGTGATGCCGACGGTGCGCTGTCCTTGCACGTTGGAATGTCCGCGCACGGGCGACACGCCGGCCCCCTGGCGGCCGATATTGCCGCGCAGTAGCAGGAGATTGACCAGCATGCCAATGTTCTGGCTTCCGTGGACATGTTGCGTCAGGCCCATGCCATAGACGCCTATGACGCGCTCCGCCGAAATATAGACGTCGCCGGCGGCTTCCAGATCGCCGCGGCTCAGGCCGGAACAGCGTTCGATCTCCGCCCAGTCGGTGTCCATCGCCTTCTGCCTGAATTCATCAAAACCCTGCGTGTGGTGCGCGATGAAGCCCTGGTCGAGCACGCCGGATTGGCCATGCGATCGTCTTTCTTCGTCGACTTGGAAAACCCTTTTGCAAAGGCCCATGAGCGCGGCGATGTCGCCGCCCGGGCGCACCTGCAGATACATGTGTGAAAGTTGGGTGGCCTGGCCGGTCAGCATTTCAACCGGGTTCTGCGGATTGATGAAACGGATCAGCCCGATTTCACGCACCGGATTGAAGACTACGATCTTGCAGCCGCGCCTCGCCGCGTCCTGGAGATTATGCAGGAACCGGGGGCTGTTTGTGCCGGGATTCTGGCCGAAATAGAAGATGGCGTCGCAATGGTCGAAATCCTCCATCACGCAGGAGCCGACCGGCGTCCCGATGGCTTGCTTGAGGGCGACCGACGTGGTCTCGTGGCACATGTTCGAACTGTCGGGCAGGTTGTTGTGTCCGTAGAACCGCGCGAACAGAGCATAGAGATAGGAGGTCTCCAGGCTTGCCTTGCCCGATGCGTAAAAGACCGAGGACTTCGGGTCGAGCGTCTTCAGGCGTTCGCCTATTTTTTCGAACGCTTCGTCCCACGCGCATTCGACATATTTGTCGGCGTCGGGATTATAGACCATCGGGTGGGTCAGCCGACCCTGCATTTCCAGATCGAAGTCGCTCCATTGCATCAGCTCGGAAACGGTGTGATCCGCGAAGAAGTCCGGAGTGCAACGGTCGCGCGTGAGTTCCCACAGCGTGGCCTTGGCGCCGTTCTCGCAGAATTCAAAGACATGGGGATGAGCAGGCTTGCCCCAGGCGCAGGATGTGCACATGTGGCCGCCCGCCTTGTTTTGCCGCGCCAGTGTTTCGAGCACGGCGGGGCTCGACATTTCGCGCGCGAACACTTCGCTGATGCCTTTGAGCGAACCCCAGCCCCCGGCGACTCCGTCATAGGACCGGGGCTCCGGCGGCTCAGTCCCCGTGACGTTTCGCTCGCTGGAACTCCTGGCCATCGCGTGATCCCCTTGTCCGTTGTCGCAGTAGCATGTCGCTTCGAGACGGCGACAAGCCGTCGTTTTATTTTTCCGTAGGGACGGAATTATTCGATGGCGATGAGTTGCCGTTGACGCCGTTCGTATTGGCCCCACCATAATTTCCAGCGGCCCCGCCGGTCGCCCCTGACATGCCGCCAGTCGTTCCGGCTCCTGCTCCGGCGGTTCCGCTTCCGGCTGCAGAACCCGCCGCGCCGCCTCCTGCTCCTCCAGCTCCTCCCGCGCCGCCGCCGCCACCGGCGGCCAGCGCCTGGATCGCGCCCGCTGTGAACAGGGCGGCCACGATAGCAGTGCGTTTGAAATTGAAGGTCATGATTGGTTCTTCCTATTGCTTTCAAAAGTCCAGCCGCGCCGATCGAGCGGTTTCGGCCAAGGGCCGAACGCCATCGGCTCAGCCGAGACGCGGATTGCCGTGATTATTTGCCGACGAACGGCGCCTCTGCATCGCCCGTGTAGCTGGCGAGGATTGCGGAAAGCGCGATAACCTCGAAACGCTCTTGTCGGTTCCGATATTATCGAAATTTAATAACCAAAATAAATCAAATAAATGTAAAGCTGCGAACTTACTCAAGCGAAGATCATGCAGATGGCAAGCTACAACTTATCATTGTGACGTGATCATCTGCCATTAATGTCGTGGCAAGGATTTAGTCTCTCGCCGGGACTTAAGCGCGTCCGGATCGAATGCGAATGCAGAATATTCACGCCGGTCCTTGCCGCACATCCCTTTGCCGCCACAGACCCAGGATCAGTCCGAACCCGAAGCTGAGAAGCAGAGCGGACAGAGGATCTCGACGAATGGCGACTTTGAGATCCTGCAGTTTGGCGTAACCGAGGTCGCGTGAGTTGGACGCGTTCGCGGCGACTATCGCTTTCAGTTCGTCTACGGACTTGCGCATCGCATCTATCGCTTCGGCCGCAAGGGCGTTGACGTCCTCGCGAACATCCTGCGCCCTGTCTTTGATCCGATCCAGATCCGGCTTGTCGTCCATTTCTTTTTCCTGCTGTTTTGCATTTTTGAAAAAACGCAGCGCGTCATCGGCAGTTCCACTCGGATCAAAGCCACGATCGACGATCAAGTTCGTCCCTTCGCCAGGGCGGCTATCGCTTCCTCGGCGGCGCGAACGCCACTGGCATAGGCCCCGTGGGCGGTCGAGAAATCGATCGTGCGGGTCGCTTCGCCGGCAAAGAACAGACGCTGTTCGAAAGGGCGAGCCAGATCGGCCCGCGCCGCCGCATGTCCGGGAAGCGCATAGCTGTAAGCGCCGCCGATATGGGTGGTCCGGCTCCAGCAGGTCGCAACCAGCGGACGCAGGAAGCGCCGGATGCCCGATCCAAACAGAGCGGCGAGTTGATCGGCCGCATGTTCAAATCCGGCGGCCGGGCCCGCCTCCAAAATCTTGCTGCCCTCGCCGCCAAAAAAACATTCGATCACCGGCCTGCCGAGCGGGCGGATGTAATAGGAGCCGGTGTGTGGATCGCGGGGATCGCCAAGCGCATGCGTTTCGGACTCAAACGGGCTGTCGCCGAGGATTTCCAGAAAGACTTTCTCGTTGCGGCCGAGCGGCAGTGAAGCGGCCGCGCGCCGCCACGCATCGAGACCTGGCGGAAGCTTGATGGCGTCCGCCGATAGCGCCGCGGTCGAGAGGGTGAGGATTGCGGTCCGCGCGCGAATCGAACCGTAGGGCGTCGCCATAACCAGGCCGGCGCGATCGAGTTCGATGGACGTGATCGGAGTCGAAAGGCGCAGGTCGATGGGGCGAGGGAGGCTTGCTGCGATCAGCGCGCCATATCCAGATGGCGCGCGCCAGTTGTTGTCCGTGGAAGCCTTGTCATAGGCGGCAAAGTCTTTGGCGGAGAAGCGGTCAGGCGCGGCGCCGCTGATGAAGCCGCACATCGCTGCGATGAAAGCGTTCCATGCGCCGCCGGGCTCCATGGCGTCGGCGGCGCAGTCGCTGCGCGGGGGCGACGACTGCAGATGTTCGGTCCAGTCGGCAAAAGCCTGGTGGGCCGCGGCCTGCTCGGCTTGCGTGAATCCGAGGTCGCGGTATTGCGAGCCCCAAGCCGGATCGCGCCGATCAATGGCGAATCCGGCCGCTTTCGCGAGGCGCGTCCATGGGTTCCTGTCGGCCGAATGCAGCCATTCGCAACCAAGATCAAGAGGCAGGCCGGCGATGTTGCAGGTCCAGGCCCTGCCGCCGATCCGCGTCGCCGCCTCGATCAGTTGGACGGACAGTCGGGTTCGCGCCAAACGTCGCGCCGCGGCGATTCCTGCGGCGCCGGCTCCGACGACCACGACGTCCATGCAAGCCGCCATTCCAAGTCTTCGGTCGAGAGGGGTTGGCTCACATCAAGCCAACGACGTCACATGGTCGACGGATAATCATATTTCGGCGCGGACTTCAGTTCGTCCTTGGTGACGTTCATTTCGGCGCGCCACTTTTTGTCGTTGGCGTTGTAGCTGAGGTTGATCGCAGAGGGGTTCACCGCGACATAACGCTCGCCGACGCCCAGGAAGCCGCCGACACCGAGGATATAAGCCTTGACGTTGTTGTTCTCGATGGCGACGTCCTTGATCGTGCCGATATCCTGGTTGGAGGAATTATAGACGTCGAGACCGATGGCTTTCGAACCCAATTCATCCTGCGACGGAACATTGGTGAATTTTCCAGTGCCGGAATTGGCCTGCTGTTCCCCCGCTGACGGATTGCCGGTATTGGCGCCGACCTCGGAGATTTCAGTGAGCGAATCTGGATCGATCATCATGACGACAGGATTGCCTGTTTTATCCTTGGCGCGCACGATGAAAGAATCCGGCGTGACTTTCACGTCGGTGAAGCCTGCCTTTTTGAGATCGTCGGCGATACGCGCGCGAACGCTGGCGTTGGTTTTAGCGTCGCCCTTGTCGCCGACGTTGGTTTTCGCGGCATTGGCGTTCTCGGCATTGGTATTGGCGTTTGTGGTCATGACGTCAGCTTGCGGCGATTTGTTCTGCTGCTCATGGGCGTTTTGAGCGAGCGCCGGCGCGACTGCAAAAAGCGCTGTCGCGGCGAGGCTTCCAAAGATGATTTTTCTCATCGACAGGTCTCCTTTTTTCGATCCTGTTCGCAGGACCGTTTGGCGAGACTACAAAAACCGGATGGCAGGAGCGAAGTTCCGGAAAGACGCGCTGAAATCATCCAACCGGCGGAACGAAGCGCGCGCGCGTCTGTTGTGGCGGCTGTGGCTTCATCCCTCGGTTCGTCCAGACATGAAATTTCCATCCCGCTCAACGCCAAAGGCGCAGGCCGTCCTTGCTGAGCGTCATGGCGCTGCCGGATCGGGGGCGCGACCGCATCGGGCGACGCAGCCGCAAAGAGTTCCGCCGTCGCGCGAGTCAGGGAGTGGGCGCATGGTCTCCGATCGTTTCGATACCGCCAGAGCAAATTCGCACATCGTCCCCAGAGGCTGGTCGTATTTCGCAGGTCGCGTCTACGGCAGATTCAACAAGGACCGTATCCAGGCGGTTTCGGCTGGCGTGGCCTTTTATGGCATCCTGGCGATCTTTCCGGCCATTGCGGCGCTGGTCGCGATTTACAGCCTGGCCGCGAACCCAGGCGTCATCGACCAGCACGTCAATGATCTTCATGGCGTGCTTCCCGACGGGGCGCTCGAGATCATCGGCGGGCAGGTCAAGCGGCTCGCGCAAAATGGCGGCGGCGCCCTGGGCTTCACCGCCGCGATCAGTTTGTTGCTGTCGCTGTGGAGCGCCAACAGCGGCGTCAAGGCCGTGTTCGATGCGCTCAACATCGCCTATGAAGCGGACGAGAAGCGAAGTTTTTTTCAACTCAATCTGCAATCGCTTGGCTTCACTTTGGGCGCGCTGCTGTTCATGGCGCTGGCGCTGACCGGCATTGTCGTCATGCCGATCTTACTCCAGTTCCTCGGTCTCGATGAGAAGGCCTGGTATATTGCTCTTTTGCGCTGGCCGGCTCTGCTGCTGATCGTGATGGTCAGCCTTGCGGCGCTCTATCGTTTTGGGCCAAGCCGCGAAAAACCGGAATGGCGCTGGGTGACCTGGGGCAGCGCTGTCGCCGCCTTGCTATGGCTCGCGGTGTCGGGGCTGTTCTCCTGGTATGTGGCGAATTTCGGCAGCTACAACGCTACCTACGGCTCGCTGGGCGCCGTCATCGGTTTCATGACCTGGATGTGGATTTCGGCCATGGTGGTGCTGCTCGGCGCGGAGCTCGACGCGGAATTGGAGCGCGCCCATTCCGCTCGGGACAATAACGCGCGGACCGGTTCGCCGCGGCGGAAGAACAGTGATGGACCATCATGAATTTCGCCTTGCCCTGGTCCTCGCGGCGCTTGCCGTCCCGGTCGACACGGCGTGGCCCGAAAGGCCGGAGCTCGTGCGCCCAAGCGAAGGCGGAATCAATCCGGCATAGCTCTTGCCGCCGCGGCGATATTGCTTTGCGCAGGCGGTTACTGAGCATCGGTGAATAAGGGCCCGATCGCGTGGTCCAGTTGGAACCCGTCGGCGACGGAAGGGTTTTTGCCGAAACGCGAAAACACGAAGGACGCAGCGCCGCAAATCCGCCCCTCCAGGTCGTGACATCATGAGCGCGCCTGCTGGCGCGGCGCCTTGGACCAATCGCCCGACGTGCAGATCGGTCCGGGCATGTCGGTCGTGCCCAGCGTCAAGGTGCGTTGAGCATGGCTGGCAAAGGCGAGAGCGGGGGTTCCGAGTATAGCGGGAGCAACCCCTACCTGATCGCGGTCCTCGTCTCGGTGGCGACGTTCATGGAGGTGCTCGACACGACGATCGCCAATGTCGCCCTGCGCTATATTTCCGGGGGCCTCGCGGTTGGCCCGGACGAGGCCGCGTGGGTGGTCACGACCTATCTCGTCGCCAACGCCATCGTCTTGTGCGCGTCAAGCTGGCTGGTCGAAATTTTCGGACGGAAGAATTTCTTCATGGCCTGCACGGCCCTTTTCACTGTCAGTTCCGCTTGCTGCGGCTTTGCCTGGAGTCTTCAGGCGCTGCTGATCTTTCGTCTGTTCCAGGGGGTTGCCGGCGGGGGCATGACGCCGGTGGCGCAATCCATTCTCGCGGCGGCGTTTCCGCCGGATCAACGGTCGCGCGGTTTCGCGATTTATGGCGTCGCCGTCGTGCTGGCGCCGGCGATCGGCCCGACGCTTGGCGGCTGGCTCAGCGACAATTGGTCCTGGCGCTGGTGTTTTTTGATCAATGTGCCCGTCGGGCTCGGTTCGTTCGCAGCGGTCGCGGCGTTTCTGCCGTCATCGCCCGAGAGAAGGAAGCAGCGTCAGGAGATGTGGAAATCTAGCCGGATCAGGTTCGATCTTGTCGGTTTCATCCTCGTCGCGTTGTTCCTGGGCGGCCTCGAACTGGTCCTGGACCGGGGCCAGGAATACGACTGGTTCGGTTCGACCTTCATTGTGGTTTCGGCGTGGGTGTCGGGTTTGGGACTGGCGTTTTTCGTGCCTTGGGAGATGACGCGCAAGGATCCGCTCATCGACTTGCGCCTGCTGTTCAGCCGGCAGTTTGGAACCTGTTTCCTGATCATGCTATGCATGGGCGCCGTACTCATTGCGACGACCCAGTTTCTGCCGCAACTGTTGCAGGAGGATTTTGGCTATAAGGCGACCGTGGCCGGTCTTGCGCTATCGCCCGGCGGCATCGTGACGATGTGTGTTTTCGCGCTGATCGGCGGATTCGGTTTCGTCGAGCCGAAATACGCCATTGCCATCGGCGGCTGCATCGTCGCATCGGCGATGTACGACCTGACGCGGCTTTATGGCGACCTGAACTTCGGCTTTTTCGCATGGTCGCGCGTCTATCTCGGCATAGGTCTGCCGCTGGTGTTCAATTTCGTCACCACCGCCTCCTATACCGGCCTCAAGCCGGGTCAAACCGACCAGGCTTCCTCGCTGATCAATGTCGCCCGCAATCTCGGCGGATCCATCGGCGTGTCGATGGCGCAGACGATCCTCGCCCGGCGCGAGCAGTTTCACCAGGAACGGCTGGTCGAACATGTCGGAAGCTGGAGCCTCGCCTATAACCAGACGTTGAAGCAGGTCCAGAACTATTTCCAGGCCCAGCCATTCGCCGGCGCCGCGCGCAGCGCCACCGCGTGGATCGGGCGGCAGGTT
>NZ_JBKQOU010000242.1:0-7359 GCF_052145335.1 Rhodoblastus sp. | reverse complement strand
CATCCCGGCGGCCAGCACCGGCCATTGGCGGCGGATCATCGCGCGTTGCTCATAAATGGGCGCCGCAAAGGCGACGGTCGCCGGTCCGAGCAGGGTGACGAGCCAGCCGGTGTCGCGGATATAGTCGTGATAGGTCATGTGGACGGAAAGGACCGCGATGATCAGGAGCGCCGGCGTCACGGCAAGAGGCATGAGCCACCAGCGCGGCCAGCGCCGATAGAGGCGTTTGGCCGCGCTATAGAATGCGATGGTGACTGCGGACCACAGCACCGCCTGCGCGAGGGGGTTAGCCCACGGCATGATCGACATGGACATGCCTCGACCTCCAGCGATAGCAAAAATCGACGGTGAGGGCGGTTACCCCCATCACCGTCGCGGTGCCGACAAAGATGACGATCAGGATTTTGAGCCCGAGCAGCCCGAGAAACTCGCGGTGATCAATGATCGCCAGCACGGCGGGCACGAAGAACAGGATCATCTCGGCGAGAAACCATTGGGCGCCGCGCCGCATGCTGAAAAGGCTGATGCGATTGTTCGCCAGCAGGACCAGAGCCAAAGCCAGGCCGACCATGCCGCCAGGCAGCGGAAGTCCAGTCAGGCGGACCGACGTCTCGCCGATGAACCAGAAGACGACGATCAGGCCGATCTGGGCGAGAGAGCTGCGGTGGACGCCGCGGCGAAAGCTGACGGTGAGTTCTCGTGAGGTCATGACATTGCTCCTGCGGAAAATATATATGCCGCGATGCAACATGCGTAAAATGACTTGTTTGACTAGAAATTATTCTGCTAAGGAATAAACATGGAACTTCGGACACTCCGCGCCTTTGTCGAGGTCGTGCGCCAGGGCGGCTTTTCGCAGGCGGCCGAGACGATCTTCGCCACCCAGTCGACGGTCAGTAAGGCCGTCAGGCGGCTTGAGGACGAGCTTGGGTTTCCGCTGCTCGACCGTATCGGACATCGCAGCACGCTGACGGCCGTGGGAGAGGTCGTTTACCGACAAGCGGTCGGGATGCTGGCGCAGCGCGACGATCTCATTGCGGAACTCGACGACCTGCGCGGATTGAAAAAAGGCGTGTTGAGGCTGGGCCTGCCACTCATCGGCTCGAACATTCTGTTCGCGCAGGTGTTCTCCGTGTTCCGTCAGCGCCATCCAGGCATTGACGTCCGTCTTTTCGAACATGGCAGCGACCGCCTGGAAGAATTTCTTCGAGCGGGAGAGATTGATCTGGCCGGCTCGCTGCTGCCCGTTTCCGAGGAATTCGAATGGCAGGCGGTCTGGCATGAACCGCTTGTCGCGCTGCTGCGGTCGGACCATGCCCTCGCCGGTCGATCAACCCTGACGCTCGTCGACTTGAAAGATACGCCCTTTGTTTTGTTCGAAACCGGCTTTGCTCTGAACCGAATCATTCTCGACGCCTGCCGGCGCCATGAATTCGAGCCGGTCATCGCCGCGCAGAGCGTCCAAATCGATTTCCTCGTCGAACTGGCGGCGGCGGGCCTTGGCGTCGCTTTCCTGCCGCGAATGATCGCCGAGCGGCGCAGACACCCCGCAGTCAGCCATGTTCTGCTTCATGAGCCGCACACCGACTGGAATATGGCAATGCTTTGGCGGCGCGGCGCCTATCTGTCGCATGCCGCGAGCGCATGGCTTGTGATCGTCCGCGAGGTTCACGCAACGGGTCGAACGTCATCGCTTGGGCAAATTGGCGGTGGGTCCTAGTCCATCGCGATCTCAGACGCGCTTTGCAATCGTGCGCTGATTTCGCGCCGTAGGTTCCGCCTCAGCTCAGCAGCCCTGTGGCGTCGTCGTTCGATCTGGCTCAACCGTAAGTTCCGGCGCCATGGCCGGGCGCCCCTCATCGTCGACTGCGACCGTTGTGAAATAGTAGGAATTTGTGTGCCGACGCGTGCCTCGCTGGATCTCTTCCGCTTCGACACGTATTCCCACTTGGCGTGGATCGATCGTCAAAATTCGGCCTCGCTATTTTTAGTGCTGCGCCACTCCAAGGCGCAGCCTTATGTCTCTATGCCAGCCTCGCCCGAAAGGCGAAACTTCGGGTCTTCTACGCCATGCATCATCGCTACCGGCAAGGCGACTATGAGAGCTGGACGTATATCGCGCCCATCCAGAGGTTAGCGTGGCGGAACAAGAGTTTCGAATACGGCGCCTGGGGCGGCGAATTCCGCACCGAATTCGTGCCCAGGCCGGGCGAGATCGTCACCTCTGAACATTGGTGCTCCAGCGGCTTCGCCAACACGGATCTGGATTTGCAGCTCAAGGCATCCACCAGCTCATCGTCATCGGACTCATCGCGCACACCTGCATTGAAGCGACCGTTCGCTATGCCGCTGAGCTCGGCTATGACGTCACCGTGGTTAGGGATGCGACGGCGGATTACTCGGACGAGATGATGCACGCCGCGCTCGACATCAATATGCCGAACTACGCCCTTGTGACCACAAAGGAAATCGTCGGCTCGATCTCGTCGCTCTAAGCCGATGACCTCCGGCTGGGTGGACCTTCGCGCGCTCGGGCGTCGCCGGCGACTTCATCTTTCGCCGGCACTGCCCCAATAAGCGAAGGCGGCGTCCAACTCTTTCGCGTGATACATCCTCGCGTCCTGACCTTCGGGATCGCCATCAAAGCGACCCAGTCGGCCGGCGCAATCGAAAAAGCCGCGTCGCGGCAGGTCGCCAAGCGTTCCGCTGACGGCGAGCGCAGCGATAAATGGGCGGTGCTCCGCCGCGTCCTCTTTCATCAGGCGTTCAAGGGTGTCCGTCACCTGATGAATCGTGTTGGGCGGCCACACTTCTAAAACGCTTGCGATATCGCGGTAGGTCACGACGCGTCGCCGTTTCGCCGCCTCTTCGAGAAATGCGCGCATATTTTCGAGCGACAGCATGATCGGCGTCCCCGGTGGCGCCAGCGGCGACATCGCGGTCGTGCCCTAAGCCAGGCGATTTCGATAGCATCGACCGCGCTCCCTTCCTATCGATTAGAGCGATGGGATGAAAACGGCGAGCCTGACGACGAAAGCAACTGGGCGAGCTTGTGCCACAGGTCGTCGGCGGCCACGGGCTTGTGCAGCATGGCAAAGCCGCTGGCTTTGATCTCGGCGCTGCCCTCTACCGCGGTGTCGTCCGAGGCCGCGACCGTCTCGCATCGCCGACGGTCTCCGGCCCTAATCATTCGAGCGCGGCGGCGAAATGCGCCAGCCGCGCATTTTCGCTGAGCTGAGCGAATTGCGCCTGGCTGACGCGCACCAGTGTCGTGTGATCGCCGCCTTCAAGATAGACGTCTGGCGGATCGCAGATGCTGGCCTCGACGACGACATCGAGCCCGTAGCACTCTCCTATCGCGGGAATCGCACCGTGCGCGCAATCCTCGAACAACTGATCGAGCTCCTTTTCGGTCGCCATGAAGCAGGGTTCGCCAAGCAACGCATTGAGCCTCGACCAGCTAATTCGCTGCGACGCCGGCAATACGGCGAGGAAATAGCCGTCGCTCGCCCGGACCACGACCGCTTTCGCCAGACAGTCGGGCGATATATGGCTGGCTTCGGCCGAAGACATCGCATCGGTCGTCCGCCGATGCGGCGCTACATCGAAATCGATCTGTTTGCGGGCGAGATGCGCGCGCAGCTTCGTGGCGATCGACATCGCAAAACCTCCCTCGGCGATTGAGCGCGCATTTCGAAGGAGTCGTCGAATATTTTTCGGCGGCCGCTTCGTCGTATGCGGCTTCATCTTATTTCTTTGGATTTTACAGTTTTGATCCTTGCGGCGCAATGACGAAGACGCGCGTCGTCACTCCCCGCCACCGCAAAAACTCTGTCTGCATAGTCACCCCTGGTGCAGTTCGTCGCCCCGCATGAGGCGCCGGGCGATGTCAGCCGTTTGCAGCGCCGCGCGTTCGGTTGGCGAATGGGCGGCAAGATAGCGGGCGACCGCGACGAGTATGCGACGGCCGTGCTCGCCGCCACCCCACGCCGCGAATTGCCGCACGCCCGCCTCGAGCATCTGGTAGGAATGGAAGCCGGCGTCTTCGCGCAGCACGGCATGGGCGAGCGTGGCGATCATCGCTTGCGGCGAATGGCCGAGCGTCAGATGCCGCGCGACCAGCCTTGCCGCGAGGTCTACCTGTCGCTGACGATCGAGGGCGTCGAGCAGCGCGGCGCGGATCGTCTCCGCGTCAGCGGGCAGGTCGTCGAGCCGATCGCCGCTTTCGCCGGCTATGCGCGCCGGCGGCACATTGAGATAGCGCGTGAGATAAAGGGCCATCGCTCCGTGCAGCACGCCACGGACCGCCGTGACCGGATCGCCAATGGCGCCGGTCCCGATCCGTTCGAGCACCCGATGGAGCGCGTTCGCATAAGTGAAGACATGGTGCGCCGTGTCCCAGTCGGCGTGCTCGTTAGCGTCGCCGAAGCGAGCCACGCGCAGCGCCGCCGCATAGGCGAGCGATTGACCAAGGTCGGCGGGCGCCGCGCCCGCGTGGATCGCCGCCTTGAGCGCGTCAACAATGCCGTACGGCGCGTCGCCAAGCAAAGCGTCGGCGAGCGCCGCGTGGGACGACCAGATCTGCGCCGTGCGGCCGGCGTCGAATAGTTCGAATAATCGGGCTCCGGCATCTTCGCAAAGCGCAATGAGATCGACCGGCTGGCGCCATTCGGTCGATTCCTCGGCGCCGCTGGCCGCAGCCATCTGGCCGACCACGGTCGGCAGCAGGGCCGCGGCATGCTCCCACCCGATCAGGTCGAGGCATTCGAACGCCTTGTTGATGAAATCGAGCGTGTGCCCGCCATCGGCAAACGTCCGCTCGGTTGCGGCCGCGAGCATGGCGTCGGCGAGCGCGGCCGGCCCGGCGCCTCCGGCGATCGCCGTCAGCAGGGTGCGCTCGGCCCCATCTCGATGCCGCACTTGGATCCATCGCCGCAGCCAGCGCTTGAGCGCGGCTGGATCGGGCCGGCTTCCAAGCGGCGCGCGTTCCCGACGCGGCGCCTGGCCGTCGCAATCCATCGCGACGCGGCGGGCGCCGTGGAACAAGGCGAGATAGATGTCTTCTTCCGTCAGTGCGGGCAGGAGATCGGCGAGCGCCGTCAGAATCGTAAGGCCCGCGCCCCAGCCGTCGCGGTTATTCGCGCCGAACAGCGCCGTCTGCCGCACGATGTCGGCCGGCTGCGCGCCAGCCGCGAGTTGACCATATACGGCTTTGGCGACGACCAAGCCGAGATCGTGCGCCAGGCCGTCTCCAAGCCGCTGGCGCCAATGCGCGGCGGGATCAGCATGCCCGAATGTGGTTTTCACCCAGACTTCGCCGTCGCGAACCTCGATCAAGCAGGTCGGCGCGTCGTCCGCCCATAGGTCGAAGGCGCAGCCGCTTTCGAGATTGAAGCGGGCATGATGCCAGTGACAGGTCAAGACGCCGTCCTCGACGCTGCCGCGGTCCAGCGGAAAGCCCATATGCGGGCAACGATTGTCCAAGGCGTAGACGCCGCCGTGGTCGAAGACGATGAGGATTGGACGATGACGACCGCGCACGACGACCCGCCCCTTCGCCTTCAGCTCTTCCAGGCTCCCCACAAGCGAGAATTCCTCGTTCGGCGCGCGCATCTGCATGCCTCCATTGCCTCGTAAATCTGGGGCCTCCGTTGCGGTTGATCAACCGTTGCGCGGACAGATGCGCGCCAAAGTCGAGCCCTAGTCGCAAAAGCGAAGTTGCGCCGATTTTTTTGGAAAAGTCGGAGCCACTCGAACGCCTCGATGGGTTCGCTGGCGCGCGGCGTTAATATTTTTCGCGCAGCGAGGATATTTGCGGCTTGAACGCGTAAAGGGACCATTTCTGGTTCAAAATGGTTGTTCGAAAAGAGAAGATGAGACGGAAATCCGAACCGACGACGCCTGATCAAAGCTGCCGGCCGCATCCGCGGGGCCTGCCTATGCGGCATTCTGCCTAAGGAGCTTCTGAAGGTTGGCCGCCGCGGCGCCCGCGTAGCCCTTGATGCGGTCACGGGCTTCGATCACCGCCGGATCGTCCCGCATGAGCGCTAGACCGCTGACGGGATTGAGCCGCGTCGCCTTAGCCCAGCCGGCTACGGCAGGGTGAGCGGCCCGGGCGCGTTCGTGCGCAAGGCTTGCGAGATACGCGGACAGATAGTCGGTGTTTACGTCCCAATACGCTATGGGCGGGCACAGGCGGTTTTTCTCGGCATCGCTTGCGATGGTGGCTTCCACGATACCCAGCGTAGCGAATTGATAGCAGGCGAAGCCTATCATAAATGGTTGAATAGTTATTCGCCCTGGCTCGAAGATTGGGCGAAGCGGAGGGCGCGGCAGCCCTCTTGACGCGCAGTGGATGTGGACTGTCCGCTCGCTCGCAGGCACGCAGCCCTTGTCCAAGATGATCTTGTCAGCCTCAATTCTCCGCACGTGCCCCATACGGATGACATGCCCGATCCGGCGAAGAAGCTCGATTTCTGACTCGCTGACAACGGCCCCGCGGAACATGGTCGGCGTGACGTCGGTGTCGATGCGAAGGAAAAACCTCTGCGATTCGAGGTGCGCAAAAACATCCTCGACTGAAGCGCACTGCGCCATGGCCTCCAGCTGCATCGCAATGCCCCGATACAGTTCGGGGAGCTGCGCGTGTGGCTGCTGAAATCTGCGGTTCATCCACCAGGCCTCACGCGGCCTCACCCAACTGATCTTCGAAGCGGGAACTCCCTGCTCCAGAAGCCATGCGCAAGTGTCCAGCGCCGTCTTGCCCGCGCCGATGACGACGAAACGCTCTGGGCTGTCGCCGATGCGGGTGATGTCGCCCGCGGGCAAGCAGCGAACGCCGCCGGCCACCTCGAACGGAGGCGCGCTGGTGGCGGGGATGGAGCCCTCGAGATAGCTCGTATCCACGAGCTTGCGCCGTACACTCACGCGCCACGACGCCCCCGCGATCCGGGACGCGAAGCGGTGCTCTCCAACATACTCGCAACAAGGGAAGTACTGTACGCGCCCGGTGGGCAGAAAATGACGATACATCACTTGCGCGAAATAAGCGCGGATTTCATCTGCACTCGAAAGCTCGTAATATCCCGCATTCGTGCCCGTGACATCCACGGCGTCCTGGCCGAGCGGCGCCGAACTGACCCCGTAGAAAGTGGACGGCTGATGCAGGCGGACGTACGGATAGGCATCCACCCAATGCCCGCCGGGAGTATGGCGGCGGTCCACGATCGTCACGGTCGCATCGGAGTGCCCAAGCAGCGTGTCGGTAAACGCCATCGCCGCCGCTCCGGCGCCGACGACCAGATAATCCGTCGTGAGATCGTTGTCCATCACAGGCATTAACTCCGCTGGCTGCCTTGC
>NZ_JBKQOU010000241.1:0-2839 GCF_052145335.1 Rhodoblastus sp. | reverse complement strand
CGGGTCGAGTCAATTCGCCGCCGAACTTGCCACTCGAAGCTGTGCGCCCGAAACGTTGACTTTCGATTGCGCTCGCGCTCGATCAGCGCGACCTTGAGCGTTGAAGCCCTGCTCGCGGAATTCAGCGCCGCCCAAAAGAAGCAGGCGGGGATGGCTCCCACGCCCGCTGGGAAGAGGTGGGGCCGACGCCGTCCGGTGGCGGCGGCCGGAAAACCCGAAGTCATCCAAACGGGCAACACCATAGCCGAGCGCCAGCGCGTCGTGCTGTGATGCGCGTCATTGCGCGACGTCACTGAGCGGTCAGCCTCGAGCCGTTCGTCCCGCCTCGGTCGCGACTGACCTCAGACCGAGGAGGCGAGGTTGAGCGCGATGCGCGCCTTGCGGAGTTCGGCGGCGGTCATGGGGTACTCAATCTCCGTTCGGCGGGTTTACGGAATGCTGCGCTCGATCGGAAGTAGCCTCCTCGCCCTCCTTGCTCTTTTCGTTGGCCATGTGATGGCCGACCGCGCATCCACCGACCGCGCCGAGGACGCCATGATGCCCGGCGTAGTGGCCGGCCACGCCGCCAACCAGCGCGCCCTTGAGACAGCCTCTCGCTTCGGCTGAGGGGGGAGCGGCGAGTGAAACAAGAGCGAGCGCCACAGCTGCGGCGGAAATCGCAGATTTCATTCCAGGAGTCCTTTCTTGCGGTTCTTCCCGCGTCCCACTTCAATCCCTCCGCTGCAGGGAAAGTTCCGACGACGCGCCGGCGTTGCAAACGCAACCTTGAAATGCGGGACGACCGAACACTGGGTCGCCCGCCTCCAGCGCGTCGCCGCCGACAATCCGCAGGACGACGAGCCTCTTGCCCCTGGCAGAACCGAAAGGATTTCCGAGGGGAGCCTGCGATTTCGCGGCTGCGTCCTACCGCCAAGAAAGGCGGGCAGGGAGTTACCGCGCCCGCTGGGTAAGTGGGGCCGCCAATCCCCGTGGCGGCGGCCCTGGGACAGGAGGTCAGAGCCGCCAATCCGGTAGTGACGGCAAAGAACTGTCACGTTCTTCAAACGAGCCAGCATCGCAGAGCGCAGGCGGTCGCACATTGATCCGCGTCAACAGCATCATCCACTGCCGTCGTCCTGCCTCTCGACCTCGACCAGCCTCATGATCACGTCGCCGTAGCTCTCGCCCGGCCCGCGCATGGCGCGCCAGGCGGTCGACGACGCCGGCGTCGAGCCAGATCATGCGCTCGCCGTTCTCGCCGGGCTCGGCCTCGAAGCCGACGCTGCCGACCGGGAGCGTGGCGACGATCGCGTCGAAGGCGGCGGGCGAGATGGCGACGCGGATCATGATCGGGATGTAGGCGCGACCGTTGAGATCGGCGAGAGGACCGCCGCTCCGGCGCATCACTCGACCATATGCGCGCTACGCCGAATTCATCGGCCGGGAAATCCAGAAGGGCGTCCGCCGACCGCCCCTTCGGGAGATTTCGAGGGCCTCGCCATATTCTGGCGCTCGTTTGTACGTGAATTTGGCCGGGTGCGTTTATAAACGCATCCGGCCCGCCCTGGGTGGCACCAGAGCAGGCCGGACAACGACAGGAGTGACCATGGCGACAGAACTCGCCGAGGCTCTCCTCTATGGAACCCTTGCTGTCATCCACCTGCTTCACGCGCTGGGAATGATCTAGGGCTTCCTCGATGAGGGCGGGTTCGCCGCCAGAGATGGCGGCGGACCCAACCTCCGGACTGTACCATGGCCACCTCTTGGTGGCCACCTTATGGCGGTCGTGTCCGCCCCCGCCTCGCACGTCTCTCGCTCCGGCGAACATCACCCGTTACGCTCACCACCACGGTCGCCCTGGAGCGCGAGATGGCCGACGAGCTGGGTCGCTGGGAGCGGCTGAAAATCCGGTTGACCGCGATTGGCGACGCCCCCGCCGACCAGCGGGAAGACCTCACGCGGGCGCTCGCACGGTATCTGAAGGAAGCTGACCCGGAGGCGGCCGATCTGATCGGGCGATGAGGGCGCTCGGGCGTGTTCCTCTTCGAGGCCGTCGACTCTGCGCTGAAGTCCGCCCAGAACCGGGGCGATCTGTCGAAGGACCAGAAGCGCGCCGCGCTCCACGGGGGAAAATGACATGCGCAAATTGATGGCGACGATTGGTTTCATGACAGCGCTCGTGTCGAGCGCGGCCGCTGGAGACTACTTCGAATTAGAACCCTTCAACATACACGTCCATGCCGGCCGACTTTCGGACGCCGCCAACCGCTGCGCCAACCGCGACATGAATGTGGTTCTCGCCGGCATGAAATCGGACAAGGACTGGCAAAACGTCGCGCGTCTCGTGGCCGACGGGTCGCTCGCGAAGCGCCTCGTGCGCAAATGCGCGCCGCCCGACCTGCCGATCTGGAACGTCGACAACGCGCAGGCCCAGATCGTCCTGCCAATGTGGACCACGGTGATCACCATCCGCGAATGGCAGCAAGAGGACGCCGTGGAGAATGCCTACTACGCTTGCTTGAAGGAAAAGGCCGCTCTGTTCGCCGGTGCATCGGACGAGAACGCGGAGGCGGTGCTCGCTGCGGCGCGCGGAGCATGTTTCGATCAGCGCCAGGCGATTTACAAGGCGGTGCCCCTAAACCGGAACCCGGAAGAGGAAGCCGACAATGCCGACCGAAGGGTTCACGATCGGATGATGGAATGGGTGATCGGCGTGCGGGCCGAACTCAAGGCGCGCGGCTCTCGGCCGCCCGATGAACCGGTCGGCGTCAAGCAGCGCGACTATTAAGGGGCTGAAGGCCCATCCGTGTAAAAGCGCACGCTAAGGAGGGCCAATTTCGGGCTTTGGGAGTTGATTTCG
>NZ_JBKQOU010000240.1:0-20274 GCF_052145335.1 Rhodoblastus sp. | reverse complement strand
GCAGACCGACCTGATCGACATTCTAACGGCCGAAATGGACGTGCTGATGGACGATATCGTCGCGGGAAAATCCGGCGGCACGACCGTGCTCTGCGCCGGACCGCCCGGCGTCGGCAAGACCCTGACGGCGGAGGTCTATGCCGAAATCGTCAGGCGCCCGCTCTATCGCGTCCATTCCGGGCAGTTGGGATTGAATGTCGCGGCGATGGAGACGGCGCTGAAGGAAGCTCTTTTGCGCGCCCAGCGCTGGGGCGCGGTGATGCTGATCGACGAGGCCGACGTTTATATCAAGCGGCGCCAGGACGACATGACGATGAACGCCGTGGTCGGCGTGTTTTTACGGGTGCTGGAATATTTCAACGGCCTTTTGTTCCTCACCACCAATCGCATCGACGATATCGACGAGGCCATCGTCTCGCGCTGCATCGCCCTGATCCGCTTCCACGCCCCCGACGCCGAGGCGCGCAAACGCATATGGGGGGTAATGTCCGGGCAGTTCGGCCTGGATCTCGATGAGAGTCTGATTGATGCTCTGATCGAGATTTACCCGCAGACCAGCGGGCGCGACATCAAGGGCCTCGCCAAACTGGTCGCGAAATATTGTCGCCATCGCGACACGCCGCCCGACCTCGATGTGTTCAAGCGTTGCGCCATTTTCCGGGGCCTCGACCGCTCGGATTCCGCCGCTGCATGAAAAGACGGCTTTGTCGGCATCCCGACATGGCCGCCGCACAATCTCGGGAAAGCCTTCTAAAATCAAGGGACAGGCTCGTGGAGCCGATCTGGCGCGGCTTTTGCTAATCTTGTGGGCGAAAGCTTCTTCATCTGTGGAGGACCGGCAATGATCCATCTCACCGACAGCGCACTGAACGCTGTCCGCAACGCCATCAAGGGGGCGTCCGAGCCCGTCGAGGGCTTGCGCCTTAAAGTCGAGACGGGCGGCTGCGCCGGCAACAAATATCTGATGGGCCTGGTCAAGAAGGCCGAGGAAGACGACGAACTGGTCGAGCGCGATGGCGTCAAGGTTTTCGTCGAACCCGCCTCGCGCGAACTGCTCGCCGGCGTGACCATCGATTTCGTCGTCGCCATCGAGGGCGCCGGCTTCACTTTCGAAAATCCCAACGCCACCCACAGCTGCTCCTGCGGCAAGAGTTTCGGCTGAGTTCTTAGCTTCGGCTGAGTTTTTTGAGGAATCGAGAGCCATGACCATGCAGACTGAAATCGTGCAAGAAAAACCCGTCCTCTCTGCCGAACAGGAGCGGATCCGCCTCGTTCGCGAAGTCATCGAGGAAATCCGCCCCAATCTGAAGCGCGATGGCGGCGATTGCGAATTCGTCTCGATCGACGGCAACAAGATCAATGTCCGGCTGACGGGCGCCTGCGTGTTCTGCAAGCTGGCGAGCGCCACGCTGGAGGGCATTCAGGGCCGCATGGTCGAGAAGCTCGGCGAATTCGTCCGCGTGATCCCCGTGCCGATGGGTTTCAAGGCCAACCACTGAGGCGCTTTCATGCCGACTCTCGCCGCACCGATTGATGGAGCCGCCGAAATGGCGCCTCCTCCCAGCCTGTGGAGCCTGTGGCGCGACGACGTCTCCTGCGTAAAAGCGCGCGATCCGGCGGCGCGCAATGTGATCGAGATCCTGCTCACCTATCCGGGCGTGCATGCGATCATCTGGCATCGCCTGGCGCATCGGCTGTGGCGATGCGGCTTCAAATTTCCGGCGCGTTTCCTGTCCTGGTTCGCCCGACTGACCACCAACGTCGATATTCATCCCGGCGCCACCATCGGGCGCGGTTTCTTCATCGATCACGGCGCCGGCGTGGTGATCGGCGAAACGGCGGAAGTCGGCGACCTCGTCACGCTTTATCATGGCGTGACGCTCGGCGGCGTTTCCTGGTCGCCCGGCAAACGCCATCCGACCATCGAGAGCGGCGTGCTGGTCGGGGCGGGCGCGAAAATCCTCGGGCCTATCAAGGTCGGCGCGGGCGCGCGGATCGGCGCCAATTCGGTCGTCGTCGAGGACGTGCCGCCGGGCGTGACGGCGGTGGGCATTCCGGCGCGGATCGTGCGCGAGCCGGTACGGCGCGGCGGCGCAAGCGGCCGCATCAATCTCGATCATCACCTGATCGCCGATCCGGTCGGCGAGGTTTTGAGCATATTGCTCGATCGCGTCGACTTTCTCGAAGCACGGCTCAATCACATGCAGCGTCGAGTGAAAAACCCGGTCGTTGAGAGCGAAACAAAGAACAAGGAAAGGCTCGAGTCATGAGCGTTTTGGAAGATCTCGGACGTCTTTCTTCGGCGGAAGATTTTTTCAACTATCTCGACCTGCCCTTCGAGCCGTCCGTGGTCCAGGTCTCGCGGCTGCATATCCTGCGGCGCATGGGCCAATATCTCAAAGGCAGCGAGATCGACGGCGCCTTCGACGGTCTGAGCGACGAGGAAATCAAGGCTTTGTGCCGTTCGCATCTCGATCAGGCCTATCAGGATTTCGTCGCCTCTTCGCCGATCCAGGAAAGGCTGTTCAAGGTTCACAAGGAAGCCGTCGCGCCCAAGGAAGAGCCTCAGAGCAATTTTGTGCCGCTGGACTCGCTGAAGGTCGTTTGAGGCTTGTCGCCAAACGGCGTTGGAGACATGGATGATTTGCGACCGCATTCCTGCGGAATGTGAATATCGCCCTTCCGCCTTTAGGGAGTGGCGCAGCGATGTCTAGCCTGGGCGAAGATCAGGATTTGGCGTCGCGCGCCCCCGGACCGGCGGGCCGCGCGGAAATCGCGTTGCAGGGCATTTACGAGATCTCCAAGATCCTGGCGGTTCCGGGGCGTCTCGACGCGGTGCTGTCGCATGTGCTGGCGGTGCTGGCGAGTTTCTTCGACCTGCGGCGCGGCCTGATCGCGCTGATCGATGAAGCGGGCCAGCCGACGTCAGCGGTCGGAATTGGCTGGCGCGACGGCGAGGCGAAGGACCATTTCGCCAGCCTGCCCGAAAAGGTGGTCGGCCGCATCGTCGCGACCAAAATGCCGGTGATCGTCGAAGATGTGGCGCGCGATTCCCTGTTCCTCGGCTGGCAGGCGGACAAAGTCGACGGCGGGCGCCGCGTCGGCTTTATCGGCGTGCCGATCAAGCATCGCGGCCAGGTCATCGGAACCCTGATCATCGACAGGATCCATAATGGCGACGCCAGCATCGAGGAAGACGCGCGTTTCCTGGCGATGATTGCGAATATGGTCGGACAGACCCTCCATCTTTACGACGTAGTCACCCGCGACCGCGAAAGATTGATGGAGGAACAGCGCCGCCTCGAAAAGGAGCCGCCGCGCCAGCCGATCCTGCGCGGCGAGCAGGCGCTGATCGGCATTGTCGGGGCGAGCCAGGCGATCCGCGCGGTGTTCAACCAGATCAATGTCGTCGCCCGGACCCATACGACCGTGTTGCTGCGCGGCGAATCCGGCACCGGCAAGGAGCTTTTCGCCCGCGCCGCGCATGATCTTTCGCCGCGCAAGAGCGGGCCGTTCATCCGGCTGAACTGCGCCGCCCTGCCGGAAACCATGCTCGAATCCGAATTGTTCGGCCATGAGAAAGGCTCGTTCACCGGAGCGGTCGGACAGCGCAAGGGGCGATTCGAACTGGCCGACAAGGGAACCTTGTTTCTCGACGAAATCGGCGAAATCTCGCCGGCTTTCCAGGCGAAACTACTGCGGGTGCTGCAGGAGGGCGAATTCGAACGCGTCGGCGGATCGCAGACGGTCAAGGTCGATGTCCGCTTCGTTTTCGCCACTAACAAGAATCTCGAAGCGGCGGTGGAGCGCGGGCAATTCCGCGCCGATCTCTATTATCGCATCAACGTCGTCTCGATCCTGCTGCCGCCTCTGCGCGAACGCCCGGAAGACGTCAATCTGCTGGCGCAGGAGTTTTTGCGCCGCTTCAATGAGGAAAACGGCACGCGGAAAAAGCTGACCACCACCGCCGTGCGCCTGCTGCAAGCCTGCGATTTCCCCGGCAATGTGCGCGAACTGGAAAATTGCGTGCGCCGGACCGCGACCTTGGCGCGCGAGGAGGCGATCGGCGAGGCGGATTTCGCCTGCAGCTCCGACGCCTGCCTGTCCTCGACGCTTGGCAAGGGCTCGGGCCAGGATTTCGCCACGGGCCTGCGCCCTTTCGTGCGCGTCGACGAAATCGCTGCGCCCGATCCAGCGCCGGACCGTCTCGCCGGTTCGTTGCGCTCGCGGACGCGGAACGGTCGCGCTGTTTATGAAGGCGCTCATGCCGGCGTCCCGGAACGCGATCAATTGATCGGCGCGATGGAAAAGGCCGGATGGGTGCAGGCCAAGGCGGCGCGGTTGCTCAAGCTGACGCCGCGCCAGATCGCCTACGCTCTTGGCAAACATCACATTCCCATCAAGAAGTTTTGAATCAACGGCCTTTGTCGCGATTCAAACGCGGACGGTTGCGAAACCTGCAAAGGGCGCGCGGGGAAAAGGGATAGCGCCGTATCGTTCACTGGCACGGGCCTTGCTGAATGTTTGATGCGTTCGAGCGCGGGCGGGCCGGCCCGCGACAGTCTCGAATAAGCTAAATGAGGAGATTTTCGATGGCCTACAAGATCATCGCTTCGTCCTGCACGGGTTGCAGCCTTTGCGAGTTTGAATGCCCGAATGCGGCGATTTCGATGAAGGGCGACACTTTCGTCATCAATCCCAAGAAATGCACCGAATGTGACGGCGAGTCGCCGGTCAAGTGTGACGAAGTCTGCCCGGTGCCCGGAACTTGCGTCAAGGCGTGACGCGGCTTCTGCTGGCGCTTGCGGCAAACGACCGCGCCAAATGCGGACCTGTTCGATAAGACCCGCGCCGGCGAAAATGCCGGCGCCGGGAGGTGCGCCTCGCGCCAGAAACCACTGAAGGCCCAAGCCGACATCCGGCGTCAGCGAAAGAAATGAATCCATGAAAATCATGATCCGCCGCGCTCCGGACACCGGGCTTTGCATTTACGTCCCCAAGAAGGATCTCGAGGAGCCGATCGTCGAGAGCGAGTTCGAGACCTTGTGGGGCGGCTGGATCAAGATCGCCAACGGCTGGGTGCTGGAGCTTCCCGCCATGGCCGCCGACACCCGCCTGCCGATCACTGTCGAAGCGCGCAAGCGCAGCGAGGAGGAGTCCGTATGAACGCTCCCATTCTGGATCAGGATTTCCTGCAACCCGCCGAGGCGGAAAGCGTCCTAGCCGATCTCGCGCGGAAAATGCGCGGCGGCTCGATCATCCCCTATCTCGGACCGGCCCTCGCGGAATTGTCCGCGCCGGCGGTCCCGCTGACGCCGGAAACCCTGGCCGATTTCTTCGGGACCAAGGTGGCCCTGCCGCGCCGCGCGCGGGGAAACGTCTGGGCCTCGGCGCAATATATCGAGGGCCAGCGTCATCGCTCGACGGTGACCAATCTGATGAACGAGGCTTTCGCGCCGCAGGTCGATCCGACCCCGCTGCACGAATATCTCGCCTCGCTGCCGCTGCCGCTGATCATCGACACCTGGTATGACGGCGCCTTGCGGGCCGCTTTCGCCAAGCGCTCCGACTGGGGCGAGATTCAGGGCATCACCCGCGCCGGCATCGGCGAAAGCCTGTGGTATCGCTTCTATGACGCTTCCGGGGCCGAAGTGGACAAAACGGCCGTCGCCGACTGGAAGACCATTGTCTACAAGCCGCATGGCGGAGTGACTCCGGCCAAGAACTTCCTCATTTCCGACGCGGATTATGTCGAAGTCCTGACCGAGATCGACATCCAGTCGCCGATCCCGGAAGTGGTCATGAACCTGCGCACCGAGCGCAGCTTCCTGTTCGTCGGCTGCCGCTTCCATGACCAGATGCTGCGCACCTATGCGCGCCAGATCTCCAAGCGCTCGGCGCAGCCGCATTATGCGCTGGTCGATCCGGAAAAACTGTCGCTGAACGAACGGCGCTTCCTGGCCACCGAACAGATCGTGCCGCTGGCGGTGCCCTTGCAGCGCGCCTGCGAAATCCTGATCGCCGGATGAGGGCTTTTGGCTGGAACTGAGGGAAGGGAGTCGCTTGCGGCTCCCTTTGCTTTTTCCCACCAGCCAAAATGGCGTTGTCGGCTTTGCAACAGGTCGAAAACTCCCCCGAAAACTCTGTGCGCAAGCCGACAGAGCAGATGCAGCAAACAGGCGAACAGACTGGAAAACAAGGGGAAACGGAAAAATTCCCGATGTGGCATATGCGTTGCTACCTCGTTTCCAGTTCAAAGCTCTAGCTGAAATGCGAGGATCTAAAAATGGATTCATCAGCACATCAAGAAGCAGGCGCCTCAGGCTCCGGCGTCGATATCGAAGCGGTGATGCAACAGGTCGCCGAACACAAGGGTTGCGGCACTTCGGGCGGCGCGGCCAAGCCGAGCTGCGGCTCCAGTGACGGTCCGGACGACATGCCGGCCGAAATCTGGGAGAAGGTCAAGAACCACCCCTGCTACAGCGAAGAAGCGCATCATCATTATGCGCGCATGCATGTCGCCGTGGCCCCGGCCTGCAACATCCAGTGCAATTACTGCAATCGCAAATATGATTGCGCCAATGAATCGCGTCCGGGCGTGGTCAGCGAAAAGCTGACCCCTGAACAGGCGGCGAAAAAAGTGCTCGCCGTCGCCTCGACCATTCCGCAGATGACCGTGCTCGGCATCGCCGGCCCAGGCGATCCGCTGGCCAATCCGGCCAAGACTTTTAAAACCTTCGAACTGATTTCGAAGACCGCGCCGGACATCAAATTGTGCCTGTCGACCAACGGTCTGGCGCTGCCGGAACATGTCGACACCATCGCCAGCTTCAATGTCGATCACGTCACCATCACCATCAACATGGTCGATCCGGAAGTCGGCGCGAAAATCTATCCGTGGATTTTCTACAAGCACAAGCGCATCACCGGCGTCGAAGCGGCGCAGATCCTGACCGATCACCAGTTGCGCGGTCTCGAAATGCTGACCGAGCGGGGCATTCTCTGCAAGGTCAATTCGGTGATGATCCCCGGCGTCAACGACAAGCATCTTGTCGAGGTCAATCGCGCGGTCAAATCGCGTGGCGCCTTCCTGCACAACATCATGCCGCTGATTTCGGCGCCGGAACATGGCACCGTGTTCGGCCTCACCGGCCAGCGCGGCCCGACCGCGCAGGAACTGAAGGCGCTGCAGGATTCCTGCGAAGGCGAAATGAACATGATGCGGCATTGCCGCCAGTGTCG
The DNA here is from genome assembly GCF_052145335.1 of Rhodoblastus sp. Lineage (GTDB taxonomy): Bacteria > Pseudomonadota > Alphaproteobacteria > Rhizobiales > Beijerinckiaceae > Rhodoblastus. The sequence continues at coordinate 13,032 of NZ_JBKQOU010000240.1, read as the reverse complement.
CGCCGACGCGGTGGGCCTGCTCGGCGAGGACCGTTCCGAGGAATTCACCACCGACAAGATCATGGCGATGGAGGTCAACTACGATCTCGAAGGCCGCAAAGCCTATCAGGCCGTGGTCGAGCAGGAGCGCGTCGCCAAGGTCGAGGCGAAGAAGGAAGAAGTGGCGACGCTCAAGGACATCGAGAGCGACATCAAGGTCCTGGCCGCCGTGGCGACCAAGGGTTCGGGCCTGATCAACGAACATTTCGGTCATGCGAAAGAGTTCCAGATCTACGAATTGTCCACCAAGGGGGCGAAATTCGTCGGCCATCGCCGCGTCGATCTCTATTGCCAGGGCGGCTTTGGCGACGAGGATTCGCTGGAGACGGTGATCCGCGCCATCAACGATTGCCACGCCGTGTTCGTGGCGAAAATCGGCGGCTGTCCGAAGGGCGACCTGCTCAAGGCGGGCATCGATCCGGTCGACGAATTCGCCCATGAGTTCATCGAGAAATCCGCGATCACCTGGTTCAAGGCCTATCTCGAAAAGCTCAAGAGCGGGGAAATCACCCATACGGCGCGCGGCGACGCCGAGATCCGTCAGGGCGCGTTTTCCTCGGAAAACGCCTGATCTCACCCTTCCTCGCAGGCGATGAGCCTGCGAGGGCTAACGATAAGGAAATCCCGAAAATGGCGTATAAAATCGTCAGTTCGCAATGCACCAATTGTTCGGCCTGTGAAGCGGAATGTCCCAATGTGGCCATTTCCGAAAAGGGCGGAACCTTCGTCATCGATCCGAAAAAATGCACGGAATGCATCGGCCATTTCGACCAGGCGCAATGCCTCGCCGTGTGCCCGGTCGACAATACCTGCATCATCGACAATTCTTTCCCCCGCTACCAGGCTCCGTGAGGAAAAAATGAGCTTTACGATTACTCCCAAGGCTGAAAAATTCATGCGCATGATGATCATGGCCGACGGCGGCCCCGGCGCGGGTTTCCGCCTCTCGGTCAGCCCTGGCGGCTGCTCGGGCCTGGCGGCGGAAATCGCCGTCACGGCGGAGCCCTTGCCCGGCGACAAGGTCGTTCCCCATGGCAGCGTGAAACTGTTCCTGCCGGCGGAGAGCCGCATCCTGCTCGAAGGCGTCACCATCGACTTCGCCGAGACGCCGACGTCGACGGGCCTGGTGTTCCAGGATCCCAAGCAGAAATCGTGCAGCAGCCATGCCGGCTGACGCCTGCAGACCGTGCAACTGAAATGACGGCGGCGGCGAAATTCGGCGGGGAGACTCTGCCTCTGGGCGAGGACTCTCTGCTTTCGCATCCGCTGTTTGGCGGCGGCCTGCCGCCGCTCGCCGAACAGCATCTGCGCGAGGCCGGGCTCAACTACCATCTCTGCGATTTGGCCGAAGATCATCTTCGCCGGGCGCAAGAAGTCGCGCCGGATCATTTCGCGGTGCTGATCGGCCTTTATCGCTTCTATTTCTACAAGGGGCGTCTCGCCGAGGCGCTGGGCGTCGGCAGGATCTGTCTCGCCAAGGCGGCGCGCGAAAAGAATTTCGCCGCCGACTGGCGCGACGTGCGGCGCGATGACGCCGATTTCGCCGATCTCGATGACGTGCTGGCGCGCTTCTTCATGTTCTGTCTCAAGGGCTACGCCTATTTGAACATGCGGCTCGGCGACCTCGATGAGGGCCGCGTCGCGGTGGCCAAACTGCTGGAGCTCGATCCCAGCGACAGGGTCAACGCCAGACTGTTGTTCGACGTTCTCGAACGTGCGGAGCGCGACGATGATTGACGACATCGAAGAGACCATCGACTGGCAAGGCCAGGAGATCGACTGCTCATCCTGTAGGCATCTCGACATCAAGGCAACCGGCAAATGTCGGCTTTCCCACGCCTGCGTCAACGACCGCTATGCGCGCCGCATCGACCGGTTCTTCAACTGGAATCCGCCGCTGGCCAACGAATATCTCACCCATCCGCATTTCGAAGTGCGGGCGATCGCCTCCAAACACGCGGCGGTGTTCCTGTTGCCGCCTCTGCTCGAGGATCCGGAAGAAACGGTGCGCTGGAACGCGGCGCGGCGCTTGCCGAAGAAACACATCCTCAAATTGCGACACGATCCGCACCGCGAGGTGCGCATCCGCATCGTGTCGCTTTTGGAAGATTCCGATCTGGTCCCGATGTTGCAGGACGAGGATTATTACGTCCGTCTGGTGATCGCACGGCGTCTGGCGCCCGATCTTCTGGAATGGATGCTGCATGACGGGGAGCCGGAAGTGCGGCGCGTGGTGGCGCAAAGAGTGCCGGACGACATGCTTATGCGCATGGCGGGAGATCCCGAGCCGCGCGTGAGAATTGAAGTCGCGCGGCGGCTGACCGGCGAGCAACTGGCGCAATTGCGCAGCGATCCCGACTGGCGGGTTCGCTACGAGGCGGCGAGCCGGATCGAGCCGGGGCTGCTCGCCGAACTGGTGGAGGACAGTGACGATCTGGTGCGCGAAATGGCTTTTTCGCGCGCTATCCACAGGAACGATAGCGGAAAGGAGAAATCGCTATGAGCAATATCGTTCGTGACAGCGATGTGGTGGAAATCACCCACCCGCCATTCTTCAGCTACGGCGAGAAAGTGCGGGCGAAGCGCAATGTCCGCAATGACGGAACCTATGCCGGCAAGGAGATCGGCGACCTGCTCTGCAAGAAGGGCGAGGAAGGCTATGTCGTCAGCATCGGCACTTTCCTGCAGCAATTCTATATTTACGCCGTCGAATTCACCGAAAGCGGCAATCGCGTCGGGATGAAGCGCAAGGAACTCGATCCGGCGATCCCGCGCGAAGAAGAAGACGACGTCCCGCTACCACAGGAACTTTCCGCATGATCGACCCGCGCGAACCGAAATTTCAATGGGGGCAGCGGGTGCGCTGCCTGATCGATCTCGTCAATGACGGATCCTATCCCAATGCCGAGGAAGACGCCCTGCTGGTCGCGGCCGGCGGCGTCGGCGAGATCGTGCAGGTCGGCTCCCATGTCGATTCCAATACGCCGATCTATCTCGTGGAGTTCAACGAGAAACATGTGATCGGCTGTCTCGAGGAAGAAATCGCTCCGCTGTGAGCGTCAATTTTGGTGGAGTCTGGACCATGGCGATCAAGGCGGAAGAATTGCTCGAAATCGAGACGCTGGTGGCGCAGGCCCCGGCCGACGCTTCGCCCTACGTGGCGCTGCGGCTGAAATATCCCCATCTCGCCTGGTCGCGCTGCGATGCTTCCGACGTGCTGGAAGAGCCGTTCCGTTCCTTCGCCGCCTATGACCTGCATCTCCTCGACGTGACCAATCACTGCCCGACCGTCGTCACCGATCCGGAAGCGGCGATGGGCTTCATCCTGGCGGCGCGGAGCCTTGGCCAATGAACGATCCGGTCTTGGACCACGACGAAGAGTTTGAAGACGAAGACGTAGCCGCTTCGGTCATTCCCTTGTCCGACCCCGACATGACCTCGGTCGAACTGGCGGCGGTCGACGGCGTCATGCGTTCGGCGCTTTTGTCGCATGGGCCGGTCGCCGAGGAATTCGAACAGGCTTTCGCCGCCTATCTCGGCCGCCGCTACGCCATAGCCGTGCCGAGCGGCACGATTGGACTGGCGCTGATCCTCACCGCGTTGAAGATCGGACCGGGCGACGAAGTGATCGCGCCTTCCTACTCCTGGCGCGAAACGGCGCAGGCCATCGCGGCGGTCGGCGCGACGCCGGTTTTCGCCGATATCGATTACTGGTCGGGCGTTTTGACCGCGACCAAGGCCGAAGCCAAGATCACGCCGAAAACCCGCGCCATTCTCGCCGGCAACACCAATGGTCATCCCGCCGACTGGTCGAGCCTGCGCGAACTGGCCGACAAGCACGGGCTGAAGCTGGTCGAGGATTCGACCGAAGCCATCGGCTCGAAATACAAGGACGCTCTGGTCGGAACTTTCGGCGACGCCGCCGTTTTCGACTTTTCGCAGCCGTCGCCGCTCACCTGCGGCGAGGGCGGCATGATCGTCACCGACGATTCCGTTCTCGCCATGGCGATCAAGAGGCGCCGCGCGCATCAACCGGAGGAGCGCGCTTCGGTCTCCATCACCAGCGATCCCGCCTTGCAGGCGCAGATGAGCGACATCGCAGCGGCGATCGGCCTGGCGCAGTTAGGCCGGATCGAGGAGATCCTCGAAAAGCGGCGCACGGTCGAGCATCTTTATACCAAGCACGTGCAGTCCTTCGAGGGCATCAAGCCGCCCTATATCGCGCCTGACGTGACCGAGGTGAACTGGTTCCTTTATGTCGTGCATCTCGGCACGCGGTTCTCGCGCTCCAGTCTCGACGCCATTGTCGAGGACCTGGGGGTGGAGGCGGTCGAGGCGGCGGCTTACTGCAACCCGCTGCACCTGCAACGCCATTATGTCGATCGCGGCAGTCGGCGCGGCGATCTGTTCGTCACCGAAAAAGTGGCGGACCGGGCGGTGGCCCTGCCGTTTCACTGCCATCTCAACGAGAATCAGATCGAATTCATCGTCGCGACCATGAAGGACGCGTCGGTCAATGTGGGGGCGGGGGCGGCGATCTACTGATCGTTTTTTTCGCGCAAAGGTCTCCGAGACAACAAGAGAGGAAGAACAGATGTCGATTGTTACCATTATGCCGTCGGGAAAGACGGTCGAAGCCGGGGAAGGCATGACCATTCTGGCTGCGATCCTCCAGGCCGACCCGGACTTCCCGCATAAGTGCGAAGGCAACGCGAAATGCGGCTCCTGCCATATCTACGTGCTGGAAGGCCGCAAGGGCGTCACCAAGACGACGCGCGACGAAAATGGCAAGCTGGACGAGTTGGTCGGCGTCGGCTCCAAGTCGCGCCTCGCCTGCCAGGTCAAGGTTCTTGGCACGGAAGACATCAAGATCGAGATTCCCGCGCTTTGATTGGAAGTCGATAAAGGAGAGTGAGAGATGGCGCCTACCGAAATCGTAATCCACGCCCGCTATATGCCGGACGGTTCCGTGAATGAAATCAGCGAACGCCCGGAAGCACTTACCGGGCAGCAATGGTTCAATCTTCTGTGCCAGAAAGTTCCCAACGCCGCGCAGGCCCTGGCTGGCGGCCGCATGATCTTCCGCCTCGACGCGACGGAACTTGAGACGCTGAAGGCTTCTGCTTCCGCCTGATCAACGTCTCGCGAAACGAAAACCCGCCGATGCAAGGGCTGCGTCAGCGGGTTTTTGTTTTTGGCTTGCTTTACGCCGTCGCCAAGGCGCGGGCGGCGTCGTGCTTGATGCGCTCCACCATCGAGCGCAGGCCGTTGGAGCGCTGCGGCGTCAGATGGTGTTCGAACCCGAGGCTGCTGAACAGCTTTTGCGCGTCGGCCTCCATGATATCCCTGGCGGCGCGGCCGGAGAAAAAGGCCAGCGTCAAGGCGACCAGGCCGCGCACGATATGGGCATCGCTGTCGCCGAGAAATTTCAGCACCGGCGCGCCATCGGGGCCAGTTTCTATGCTGGTTTGCAGCCACACCTGGCTGGCGCAGCCACGCACCTTGTTGGCGTCGTTATGCGCCTCCTCCGGCAGGGGCTCCAACTCGCGGCCAAGCTCGATCAGATAGCGGTAGCGATCGTCCCAATCGTCCAGGAATTCGAAATTCTCGATGATCTCGTCAATTTTCATTCCACAGCCTTTCCATCCGCTTTATCCGCTGGATGCAAGAAACGCGCATAGCGCCCGATTGTCGAGCCCATAACAAAACAGGCCGAGGCGCCGTCTTTCTACTCCGCTTGCGGGAGAAGGAAAGCGCCTCACGCCTCACATGGCGCCTTGTCGCACATGCGACAATAGTCCCCTCACACCCGATCCCTTTGGCCGAGCTTGTCCGGCGAATAGCCTTCTTCGCGCAGCACCAAAGACACAGCGGGGCGGCCGAGCATGGCGCGATAATGGCTCAAGAGGTTGCCGGGCAAGGCCATCCCGATCTTGTCGGCCCAGAATTCGACATAGAACAGCACCGCATCGGCGACGCCATAATCTCCGCCGACCCATTTGCGGCCTTCCAGCGTCTTGTTGACGATGCCAAAACCCTTTTCGACCAGAGCGCGGCCTTGCGCCTTGATCGTCTCATGGGTCTGCGAGTCGGAAGAAAAATTCCCCGGCGCGAAGATGCGGGCGAAACCGTGGCCGTGCAGGGCGCTGGTGACGAAGATCATGGTTTCGAGCGCCCGCGTCTCGTCCTCGAGATTGGCCGGCCAGAAAATGCCGCGTTTGCGCGCCTTCCCCAGCCAGAAGGCGATGGCGGCGACCTCGGTGAGCACCGTGCCGTCCGGACGCACCAGAGCCGGTATGTTGGCCTTGGGGTTGATCGCCAGGTAATCCGGCTTGAACTGGTCGCCCGCCGGCAGGTTGACGATGTGGGCCTCGAAAATCTCCTCGAGCTCTTCCAGAATGATGTGGATCGCCGTCGAGCAGGAGCCCGGCGTCATGTAGAATTTCATGTTCATGTGGCGCTAGGCCTCCTAAGGCGTCTTCCGACGGGCTATGGCTTGCCCGACAATGGCATGGTTCATGCCAAACTCGTGGCTCGCAACTCCCCATCGCCCAGGCCGCAGCGCCATCGAACTCCAGATCGGTCCCCTTCAGCACAGGCGGATTGACAAGCTTGTCTCGATGCTTTCGCCGGCCATGAGGATGCGATTGCCAGCCGCGCCTTCGACCAGGCGGACGGCTCCTGCGCTGCTTCCTATGGCGAGGCGGCGCTGTTGAGGACGAGGAGGGTCGTCCACGGTCGATGTGCTTCGGCTGTTGCGGCGCCTTGAACGACGACGGGCAACCGGCGCTTCGTTGATCGCAGCGGGGCAATCATTCGGCGACACGAATCGTTGCGCGAGTAACATTCTCGAGAGTGTCACGAACCGCTTGAATACTGCGCCCGGATCTTGTCGACATCACTTTTGGAACCGCGATGAGTTTGGACCTTTCCCATGCGCTCATTCATCCGTCAAAGCTCACGGCGCCTAATCGCTGGGATCTTGTCCCTTCCCATTGATTCTTGGTTGTATTCGTGCCGCTGGGCTTGCGGCGAAAGGGACGTTCGCCGGTGTCGGTTTCGCTCGACCCGGCGCCTGAAGGTCTGGCGCCGCGCGAACGGGCGCCCCGCGTGACCATTGAGGCAATCATCGGGGCGACGGACGCAAAACTGACCGTTGGCGACGACGCGCCGGAGGTGGCGCTTGGCGTTTCCCGGTCGCATCATGGTCTAAAAGGCCCTCCGCAAACCTGTTTTTTGCAGAGATTGTCAGTCGACCAAGGTTTGCCAAATGTCTTTCGAACGCACGCCAGGGGGATTTATGAAAATCCGGCTTAAAGCGCTCGCCTTGATGTTCGCCACCTTTACGCCTTGTACGGCCGGCGCCCAGCAGATCACCGGCGCAGGCGCTACTTTCCCGGCGCCCCTTTATTTAAAATGGACCGAGGAGGCAGAGCCCGCGATCGGCGTGCAACTGGACTATCAGGCCATTGGCTCGGGCGGCGGCCAGAACCAGATACTCAACCGCTCCGTCGATTTTGGCGCGTCCGATGCGCCGATGGACCCGGAGATGCTCGACGCTGGCGATCTGTTGCAGGTTCCAACCGTGATGGGCGCGGTTTTGGTGATCGTGAACATTCCAGGCATTGGCGTGAACCAGCTGAAGCTGCCCGACACGGTAGTCGCTGATATTTATGCCGGAAGAGTCACTAACTGGAATGACCCAAGTATAGTTGCGGCCAATCCCGGCGTTGAACTGCCCAGCCTCGTCATCACACCGGTCCACCGCGCCGATAGTTCGGGCACGACCCTTGTCTGGACGTCATATCTCTGCGCGATCAGCCCGTCGTGGATGCGCACGACTGGTTCGGGGACCTCGGTGAAATGGCCTGTCGGCGCGCGCGCCATTGGCAGTGGCGGCGTTGCCGCCAGTGTCCGCAATACTGCGGGCGCCATCGGCTACGTGGAAAACACCTATGCCGTTCAGAACAATTTGATCACTGTCCAGTTACGCAACAAATCCGGCCACTATGTGGCTCCCTCACTCGAAGCTTTCCAGGCCGCAGCGTCCCAGGCGGATTGGCTGGGCGCCAAAAACTTTGCGGTCAGCATCATCAACATGCCTGGCGACACCAGCTGGCCGATTATGTCCGCTACATTTATCCTCTTGCCGAAGAATCCCCAGGACCCGGCGGCGAGCGCCAACGTCGTCAAGTTCATTGATTGGGCCTACAGGAACGGTTCGGCGATCGCCACCAGCCTGCACTATATCCCACTGCCGGGCGTGGTGCAGGACGCAGCGCTTGCGGCTATGACTAGCCAGATCAAGCACTGATTTCGGGAATCCAGCCGCTGCCGCGCAGGCAGTCACCATTCTGTCACTTGCCTCCAGTACTCGCTAAAAGAAGAGAAGCTTCGATAAAGACAAGATAAGGCAAGTCCAAAGAGAGGGCAGCAGTCGGTGTGCTCGCGATGGCCGAGCGGGATGTGCAGCACGCCGGCTCCATATTACCCTCTGGAGTTTCAGAGGCGTGCTCCGCCGGTCTCGTGGTGGCGCTCGCCGCAAGGGCAGGGCTTGATGTCACGGCTCTGGCCACAACCCGCCCGGTGATCCTTGACACGGACCCAGCCAGAGCCGAGCAGTCCGGCGACGTTTTGCTTTGCCAACTCGCTCGGGAAGCCATCTTTATGGCAGCCTCACGCCGGAGCTTGGCTGGCAGCTCAGCTAAGCCATGGCGCAGGAGAAGCGCACCCGCCCGGCATCAGCCCGAACCGCCGGGCGGACTACTTGGCGCCACTAGCATCGGGGGCTCCTGAATGATAGTCCGGCCGCAACTGAGCTTCACCGTGACTATCCTGATCGCGTTCACCCTGGTGTTTGCCTCTGTGCTCGGGCTGGCGGTGCTTGGCTTCCGCAGTGCTGGTGAGCGTGCTGCCGTGGCGACGGCCGACGTTAACCTTGCCCAGGTCGCCACCACCGTATCCGGCCGAACCAACGCCCTGGTTCTGCCGGTGTTGGCGCTTATCCGCGAGGTTGCGGACACCGGGATCGCGGCGGATACGACGGGCAATGTCCAGGCGGGTGCAAGACTGCTCGCCATGCTGGCGGCGGGGCCAGAGGTCCGCACCGTGTCTGTCGCTTGGCCGGACGGGTCGTTGCTGCAGGCGGCGCCGGTCAGCGTCGCGCCGGCGGCGGCAATGCCGGCGCCGCCGAATGAGGCCGCTTATGTGCTGTGCTTCAGCCGGCCCGACGCCCCCGTGAAGACCTGGACATTCTTCGCCGCCGACCGTACGCCGATCAGCAGCGCTATGTTCGGACGCCCCGGCGATCCACGCCGGACGCAGTGGTATTTGCAGGCGCGCAAGCCTGGCGTGTATATCTCGACGCCCTATACGCTCGGGCTGTCGCAACGCGTGGGCTTGAGCGTGAGCAGCCGGCAGGCGGGTGGCGGCGTCCTCTCGCTCGATATTACTCTGGCCAGTCTCAGCGCTTTCCTGCGCGCGCAGCGGATCACCCCGCACACGCTGGCGTTCCTGTTCAGCGATTTGGGCATCCTGCTCGCTTACCCCGACGATACCCGCGCCGTGGGTGAAGCCGGGGGCGGGCGCGTCAGCTGGACGACGCTACAGGCGTCCGATGACCCCGTGCTGGGCGCCGTATGGAACGCCTACGCATCGGGACAGCTTGGACCAGGGCGCGGCAAATTGCTCAGCGTTGACGGGACCGCCATGCTGGCGCGGCTGGAGTCTGTCGAGAGCCTGGAAAACCCGCCGGTGCTGGTCGCGGTGGTGGCCCCCCGCAGCGACTTCACAGCGGCCGTCGACGCCTCGGTGCGCAGCGGGACACTGCTCGCACTGGGCGCGTTCCTGCTGGGCTTTGCGGCGATCGCCTTCATGTCGTGGCGCATCGCCCGGCCGCTCGGCGTGCTGACACGGGAGGCGCAATCGATCCGGCGCTTCGAGCTCGCCGCGCCGTTGGTCTTGCGCAGCCGGATCACCGAGGTGGAACGGCTCGCCGAGGCAATTGCGGCGATGAAGGCGACGCTGAGCAGCTTCGCGATTTATCTACCGCGCGATCTGGTGCGCCAGTTCCTCGCGGCCGGCGCCGAGCCACAACTTGGCGGCGAGCGGATCGCCCTCAGCGTGATGTTCACCGATATACAGGGTTTCACCACGATTGCCGAAAACCTTGACCCGATGGAACTGACGCATATCGCGTCGGCCTATTTCGAGGCCGTCACGCGTGAGCTACTCGCCGCCGGCGCCACGATCGACAAATATATAGGGGATTCCGTGATGGCGTTCTGGAACGCCCCCCGCCGCAACCCGGACCACGCGGCGCACGCCTGCGCCGGAGCGTTACGCGCCCGCGCGGTGACGCAGCATCTGACGGAGGCATTCGCCACACGCGGCTGGCCAGAACTATGGACGCGCTTTGGCGTGCATACCGGCGAGGCGGTCGTGGGCAATGTCGGCTCCAGCGATCGGATGGCCTATACCGCGATGGGGGGGATGGTGAACCTCGCAAGCCGGCTGGAAGGCTTGAACAAGCTCTATGGCACGCAGATACTCGTGAGCGAGGCGACGCGCGCGGCGGCTGGTCCCGGCTTCGTGTTCCGTCCAGTCGATATTGTCGTCGTCAAGGGCGCGACGTCGCCGATGCCAGTCCATGAACTGCTTGGCGTGACCGATGCCGCCGCAGCTCCAGATTTGCGTGCGCGCGACGCCGCCATCGCATCGCTGAAAACCTGGGAGGCCTGTGTCGCGGCTTACCGCGAAGGCCGTTTCGACGCCGCGCGTGCTGCGCTGGCGGAGGTTCAGGCCGCCGGCATGTTTCCCCTGGCTGAAATCTACGCCGCGCGCTTGGCGGAGCTGGGCAGCCAGGCCGAACCTGGCTGGTCTCCTTCGGTCCCTTGGGGCGTGAAATAATGATCGTTGGACGCCATGACCCAGAATAGCAATCGCAAGCGTATAAAAATAGCGCTCCAGGGCGGCGGCTCGCATGGCGCCTTCACCTGGGGCGTGCTGGACCGGCTGCTCGATGATCCGAGACTGGAGATCGAGGCTGTCGTGGGTACGAGCGCCGGCGCGATGAACGCGGCGGTGCTTGTGGACGGGCTGGCGCGCGGCGGCCCGGCGGCGGCCCGGCGGCAGTTGCATGCGTTCTGGAATGGCGTCGCGGCGATTGCCGCGGCCTCGCCGTTGCAGCCAAGTCCGCTCGACCGGGCGCGAAGCCCCGGCAACATGGATTTCTCGCCGTCCTGGATGATTGTCAATATGCTGAACAAGGTGTTTTCGCCTTACGAACTCAACCCGGCCAATCTCAACCCCCTGCAGCAACTGCTGGAGGACACCGTGGATTTCGCGCGGTTGCGGGTGGGTAAGGAACCGGCCCTGTTCGTGTGCGCCACGAACGTGCTCACCGGCCGCTTGCGCGTGTTTGAACGCCGCGAGATCAGCGCCGCCTCCGTGATGGCTTCGGCTTGCCTCCCCCTGTTGTTTCAGGCGGTCGAGGTCGATGGCGAGCATTATTGGGATGGGGGCTATTGCGGCAACCCCCCCATCTTTCCTTTGATCTATATGGGCGGCTGCGCGGATGTGCTGATTGTCCAGCTCAACCCGATCAATGTCCCCGCCGTGCCACAGGATGTGCGCGGCATCATAGACCGGATCAACACGATATCCTTCAACTCGTCACTGATGCGGGAAATGCGCATGATCAAATTCGTCACCGATTTGATCGACAATGGCGACCTCTCGCCCGGACACTATCTGAGACTCAATATCCACACGATCGATGCGGAGGCGGAACTGGCGGAGCTAAATGCATCGTCCAAGTTGAACGGGGACAAGGCGTTTCTGCAGCATCTGCATGCGCTCGGCATTGCGAAGGCCAAGGAATTCCTCGACGCGCATTTCGACGCGATCGGCCACCGCTCCAGCACCGACATCGCCGCAAAGTTCTTCTGATTTGCCGATACTCAAGGACCCCAGGGCGCCGCATGACGCGTCTCGATATCGAAAATATGGTTTGCGCTCTGCAGCGAACAAGTCGCCTTCCTTCGCTGGGGTAGCCGGCGGCGTCGACGAACCTTGCCTATGGGACCCGCGCCGCGAGCAGCACGGCAAAGCCGAAATCCGTGAGATGATGGATCGACTGGTCGATCCCCAGCAGCCACCAGAACCAGGCGTCCTTGCCGGTCAAGCGGAAAGTCGCGACGCAAAAGCCTTTAAAGCGATCGGCGCTGAGATGGATGACGAAATCGACGAGGCCGAGGAACCAGAAGGCGGGCGCGAAGGCCAGCATGCAAAGCGTCGCGACTGCGCCATGGATGGAGCAGTGGACCAGCAGCGGCTTCGCCCAGCCCGTCGGCGAATCCTTGCCCAAGGCCATCCAGGGCGTCTGCAGGAAGAAATCGCATAAAACATGCTTGCCGGTCAGAACCAGCATCCAGAAGACAAGCGCGCCGAGGGGAATCGACAAATCGCCCGGAAATATCGTCATGCTCTCGAAAGAACTCTCGCGAACTGAACTCCGCCGCGTCGGCGGCGCGGCGGAACAAGATAACACGGCGGTATAAACGGCGCGAACCCAGGCCTGAACCCCAAGCCTGAAACCGCGATCGAAGGACGACGCGAAGCGACGGGCGCCATCGCGTCAATCCGCTTCGGTCCAGCTTGGGATGGTCGGCGGCCGCTCCCGGCGCCGATCTTTGATAGGCGCCGGCTTTAAAGCAAATGTGTCGGTGTGGGGCGATTTAGTGGGCTTCGATCCTGTTTCCGAGCCTCCCCCCGTGACCTGTCCTGGCACAGGGGGAGCAAGTAGACGATCCCCAAATGACTGCTGGCGCCGTCCGATCACGTCCGACCTGTCGATCAATTTGCGGGTATGGATGCCCCCGCTTGAGCAAGAAGTTTTTGGACGGCGTGGTCGAGTGATCGGGTGCGGTCATGTATCAGGCCTTTTCGCGCGACCGGTCGAGGTCGCTGGCCGGTATGGAGATGCGCGGGCTT
>NZ_JBKQOU010000239.1:0-28470 GCF_052145335.1 Rhodoblastus sp. | reverse complement strand
GGTTCGCCGGGGGCGATCTCCTACACGCTCGGCTGGGAATACGCCAAGACGATCACGGCGGATCTGGGCTTTTCCATCGGCTCGAACGGCTACACCTGGCAGAAAAGGCCGGACGCCCAGGGCTGGGCCAATATCGAAACCCAGTTGAAATATGTCTTCTATCAAAATGCCGAGCATGAATTCATTGTCGCCGGAGCGGCGAACGTCGAATGGGGTCACACCGGCAGCCCGCAGTCGGCGTCCATTCCCTCGGCGCCGTTCGACACCGTGACGGAAAAATTCTATATCGGCAAGGGGTTCGGCGATTTGACGGTGGACTGGCTGCGTCCCTTCGCGGTCACTGCTGAGCTGGATTACAACATGCCGACGGTCGCGACCAATGCCGACGGCAGCACCAATCCCAACACGCTGACCTATGGCGCGACGTTGCAATACAGCCTGCAATATATGAACTCCCATGTGCAGGAAGTTCCCGACCTGTTCAAAAAGCTCATTCCCACTTTCGAGGCCATTTTCACCACGCCGGTCTCGAACATATCCGTGCCGGCGCCCGGCAGTTTCTCGCCGAACGTGACCACCGGCGTCGTCGGCCCCGCAGTCTATTACATCGGCCAATATTTCGAAATCGGCGTCATGGCGCAGATTCCGATCAACTCTGCCAGCGGCGCCCATGTCGGCGTCTTGGCCGTCGTGGACTTCTTCCTCGACGACATCGCCCCAAATTCCCTTGGCAAGCCCCTGTTCGGCCCGCCCCAGGCGCGCAGCGGAAATTATTGAGGAGAACATCATGAAAAGCCTTCGCACTCTCGTTCTCGCGGCTTTCGCTTGCGCCTCTATGGCGACGGCGGCCCTGGCGCATGCCTTCCTCGACCGCGCCGTCCCCGGCGTCGGCGCGACCGTCTCGGGCTCGCCCGGCGAACTCGAACTGAGTTTTACGCAAAACATCGTCGTGGCCTTCTCGGGCGTGGAACTCGCCTCGGCGCAGGGCGGCTCCGTCCCTACGGCCAAGCCCGTGGTCGATTCGGGAAGCCCGAATGTCATGCACGTGCGGCTCGGACATGGGCTGAAGCCCGGCGTCTATATTGTCCACTGGCATGTCGTGTCGGTCGACACCCATCGCACCTCGGGGTCTTACAAGTTCACCGTCGCGCCGTGAGGTCTCGCCGACGGGTTTGTTTCTGAGGGGCCTGAAAATGGAAGGAATGGATCACGCGGACGGAAACGAATTGTTTTCGGTTTTCCAAGTGCTCGTCGTGGCGCGCTGGATTCATTTTTCTTCCGTTTTCGTCTTGTTCGGATCGGCGTTTTTCTGGTTCTACATGGATGACAGGCGGCGCTTCGCCGGGGCCGGCGGTTTGCCCCGGGCGCTCCACGCGACCACTGTGCTTTTGCGGGTGGCGGCGCCCGTCGCGGCTATTTCGGGCACGGTCTGGCTCGCAGGACTTCTGGCGAACATGACGAATGGTTTTGGCAGCGTCATCGACCCCGAAATGCTGCGCACGTTCTTCTGGCAGACACAATTCGGTCCCGTCGCCATCCTGCGCCTGCTTCTGCTCGCCGTGGCCGTCCTGGTCGTCCTTCTTCCCTCGCAAAATCGCGCATTTTATTCGGTTATCCTCCATATCGGCGCGTTATTGCTGATCAATCAGGCTTGGCTCGGTCATGCGGCGGAAGGCGGCGCCGGGGCTTATGGCGCCTTGATGCTCGTCGTCTACAGCATCCATGTGCTGGCCGCCGGCGCCTGGGTCGGCGGTCTTCCGCCGCTGCTGTTCGCGCTGGTCGAACAACGTCATTTCAATCCATCGGAAGCGCGCGACTGGACGCTCGACATTTTGTCGCGCTATTCCGTGATGGCGATGGTCGCGGTGACCTTGATCGTCGCCAGCGGAATAGCGAATGCCGGTTTTCGCGTCGGCTTTTCGTTCGGCCGGCTTCTCGACTCCGACTATGGATTCGTTCTGGCGACGAAAGCGGGCGTCGTCTTCACCATGCTGGCCCTGGCGTTTTTCAATCGCTTCATCGCCATGCCGAGGTTGCGCGCCGCCTCGACAGCGGGCATGGCGCAAATCGCCCGCCTTCGCGCGAGTGTGGCCTTCGAACTTGTGTTGGGCCTCGCCGTGCTCGGCGTCGCCGCCGTGCTTGGGGTCACGCCGCCGCCGCAGTGAAGGAGGCGCCCCTTGCGGCGGTCGCCGCCTTGGCCGATAAGGCGGACTGTTCCTTCCGTCCGGGTGCAAAAACGCCATGCCGAGAAAAATCGTCGCCCTTACCTTCGCCGCCGCTCGCAGGAGCGAGCTGGCCGGCGCCTGGGCGCGGCTCGGTTTTACGCAAGTGGGCGGCGCGATCGCCCTTGCCGATGGCGTCACGCTCGACCTTTTCGCCGCCGACGATCCGGCCGGTCTGGGTGTCGAAGATTTGCAGGCGCGGGCCTTTCTCGCGCATTTCGCCACGCGGCGCACGGGAGTGGCGCTGCTGGCGCTGAGCGGCAGGGCGGAGGAATGTGGCGCCGCGCGACCGGAGCCGCTTGACGGCGCCGATTGTTTCGTCATGCTGGCGCCGCCGCGAGAAAAATCCGCGCCGGTCCACGCCAATGGCGTCAGCGGACTTAAAAACCTCGTCGCCCTCGCTGAAAGTCCGGCCGATCATGCCGAAGCGCTGGCGAAACTGACCGGCCAGCGCGAAATGCTGGCGACTTCCGCCGGGCTGGAGATCCGCCTCGATGGCGAGACGCGGCTGGACGTGGTGACGCCCTTGGCTTTTGCTTTCCGGTTTGGCGCCGCGCCGGAGTTTGACTCCTTTCGTTTCGCCGGCCTGGTGTTCCGGGTCGCCGATCTCGACGCGACGGCGGTATTTCTTGAAAAGAGCGGCGTCGAGCCGAAAATACAGGCCGGGCGGCTGATCGCCGGCCCGAACGAGGGCCCCGGCGTCGCCGTGGCCTTCGAGCAGGACTGACAGGTTCAGGAGATATTTGATGTCCGGTGCTTCCAAAGCCTCGTCCGTGGTCAGCGTCGGCGTCGGCGCTCGGGCGGCGCGGTTCGGCAATGCGTTGCCTTTCGCCTTGATCGCCGGTCCCTGCGCGCTGGAAAGCCGCGACCATGCCCTGTTCATGGCGGAAAAGCTCGCCGGAATCAGCGACAGGCTGGGCCTGCCGCTGGTTTTCAAATCCTCGTTCGACAAGGCCAACCGCACTTCGGCTTCCGGCCGGCGCGGTCTGGGTCTCGAAGCGGCGATGAAGATTTTCGACGAGATCAAGGCTCAGTTCGGCCTGCCGGTCGTCACCGACGTGCATGAGAGAGAGCATTGCGCGATGGTCGCCGGCACGGTCGACCTGCTGCAAATCCCCGCCTTTCTCTGCCGCCAGACCGATCTGTTGCTGGCGGCGGCGGCGACGGGCAAGCCGGTCAATGTCAAGAAGGGCCAGTTTCTCGCGCCATGGGACATGAAGAATGTCGCGGCGAAAATCGTCGAGGCGGGCAATCCCAATGTATTGGTGACCGAGCGCGGCGTGTCCTTTGGCTATAATACGCTGGTGACGGATTTTCGCGGCCTGCCGATCATGGCCGAACAGATCGGCGCCCCGGTGATTTTCGACGCCACCCATAGCGTGCAGCAGCCGGGCGGGCAGGGGACTTCTTCAGGCGGTCAGCGGGAATTCGTGCCGGTTCTGGCGCGGGCGGCGGCGGCGGTAGGCGTCGCCGGCCTGTTCATCGAGACCCACGACCGGCCGGAAGAGGCCTTTTCCGATGGCCCGAACATGGTGCCGCTCGCGGAGTTGGAGCCGCTTCTGGCGCGGCTGATGGATTTCGACCGGCTCGCCAAAGGGCTTTGAACTGTGCCTTGAGCGAGGAGGGCGGCGTCGATCCGGCGTTGTCGCCCTGCAAGAAATCACCGGCGATGGCGATGCCGGGCATGGCTTGACCTTCGGCCAACGCACATGAGTATCGGTCAAGTTCAAGCAAATAAAAAGCACTCCGCCATCAGAGGGCGGTAGTGCTTAAGCTGATTGGCGCGAGTGGCCAAAATCCATATCGTTAACCATGTCGCCATTCTAAAAGCAGTATTAACACTTGTTTATATTTGTTGGTCGAATTTAAATTAAATCAATCATTTGGGGGCCTTCAATGAATCTCGCTTCGATTGTTCTTCTTGGAATACTCGTCGTAGCCAGCTCTTCATTGGCTACCTATCTGATAAGCGTTTCGAGAGAGCGCCTGTGGTTGCGAAGCAAGAAATCTGAGGAACTTTATCACAAGGCCGAAGAAACCTATGTCGATTTGTGCGCCTGTTTCAGGGCGCGTTACGAACTCAGCCGAATGGTGGTAAACGAAAACACCTGGCGTGACACGGGCGCGATCAACCGACACATCGTCGACTTGAAAATCCTGGTTGGACTTTACTTTCCATCTCTTGGCCAACAGCTTTCCGCCTCGCTCGCCGCTATGGCGACGGCGTTCGACATGCTGACGCTGGCGGAAGCCTCCGATGAAACCAATCGCGACAGGGCGCTGCACTCGCTCGACGACGCACTTTGCGATGTCAAGGATTCCTTCGATCGGTTCAAAGTCTGTATTTTGGATTCTGGCTGCGTGGACAGGACCGGGAAAATCGCAGACATGTTGTTGAATAGAAATCGCTGTGTTCAAGCCGGGCGCGTTCTATCTGTCGCGGCGTAAAGCTGGAGCGAAAGGCCGGCGCTCCTTGCGATGCCCCTGGACGCGGGGAAGTTTAAACTGACAATTTGGACCGGGCGGCTCACGTCAATGAGAATAGGAGCGCCAGAAGACGAAGGCGGTCATGGCGGCGTTGAGGCAGGAAATGACGATCCGCGCCGGCGCCGCCGGTATCCTGCGGCCGTAATGGGCGCCGAAATAGCCGCCGATAATGGCGCCGACGAACAGGATGAAGGTCTGGCGCCAGAACACCAGGCCGCCAGCGACGAACAGCACGGTTGCGGTGGCGTTCATCGCGGCATTGAGCAGATTGCGCGCCGGCTGCATGGCGGCCAGCGGCGCGCTGGTCAACAGGCTCCAGGTCGCCAGCATCATGATGCCGACCGCGCCGCCGAAATAGCCGCCGTAAATGCCGAGAACAAACTGCGCGATCAGCACCATATGCGGCGTGATATGGATTTTTTCGCGAAGCCGAGCGCCGATCTCCCGGCCGAAGGCGAACGCCAGGGTTCCAAACAGCAGCAGGAAGGGCACCAGCGCCGCAAAGACGCTCTGCGGCGTCACCAGCAGCAGCACCGCTCCGCAGGCGCCGCCGACAACGCTGATCACGGTCATGGCGCGGAAGGAGACGCTGTCGAAACCCTGAAAATCATGGCGATAGGCATAGGCGCTGGCCAGCGCGCTGGGGACCAGCGCCACCGTGGACGAGGCGTTGGCGTTAAGCGCCGGCACGCCGGCCGCGATCAGCGCCGGAAGCGTCACGAAGGAGCCGCCGCCGGCTATGGCGTTCATCGCGCCGGCGAGAAGCCCGGCGCCGGCGATCAGGTAGATATCGTTCAAGCGTTTTCTTCCTTTTGCCATGATCGCGACAAGTCGCGATCATGGCATCCCTCGCATCAGCCAATAGGGCCTCGACAGACGCCGGTCACCAGACGGCCTTTTGGCGCAGTCGCGCCTAACCGAATCTCGCAAAGATTTGCACGCCTGGGTCTCACGCCCTTCCGAAAACGCGCGTAAAGATCGTTTCGACGTGCTTCAAATGGTAGCCGAGGTCGAATTTTTCTTCCAATTCGGCGTCGCTCAGCAGCTTTTTGACGTCCGGGTCTTTTTTCAGCAGTTCGAGGAAATCGCCTTCGCCGCGCCAGACCGGCATGGCGTTGCGCTGCACGAATCTATAGGCGTCCTCGCGCGAGGCGCCTTTCTGCGTCAGCGCCAGCAGCACGCGCTGCGAATGGACAAGTCCGCCAAGCAGATCGAGGTTCTTCTTCATGTTCTGCGGATAGACCAGCAGCTTGTCGATCACCCCGGTCAGGCGATGAAGGGCGAAATCCAGCGTCACCGTGGCGTCGGGGCCGATCATCCGCTCGACCGACGAATGGGAAATGTCGCGTTCGTGCCAGAGCGCGACGTTTTCCAGCGCCGGGGTCACCATGCCGCGCACCAGGCGGGCTAGGCCGGTGAGGTTTTCGGTCAGCACCGGATTGCGCTTGTGAGGCATGGCGGACGAGCCCTTCTGCCCCTCGGAGAAAAACTCCTCGGCCTCCAGCACTTCGGTGCGCTGCAAATGGCGAATCTCGATGGCGAGGCGCTCGATGCACGAGGCGACCACGCCCAGCGTCGCGAAGAACATGGCGTGGCGGTCGCGCGGAATGACCTGGGTCGAGACCGGCTCGGGCTTCAGCCCCATTTTGGCGGCGACATGTTCTTCGACGCGCGGATCGATATTGGCGAAAGTGCCGACCGCGCCGGAAATGGCGCAGGTGGCGATTTCTTCGCGCGCGGCGACGAGGCGGGCGCGGCAACGCGAGAATTCCGCATAGGCTTCGGCCATTTTCAGCCCAAAAGTCACGGGCTCGGCGTGAATGCCGTGCGAACGGCCAATGGTCGGGGTGAGCTTGTGCTCGAAGGCGCGGCGCTCGATGGCGGCGAGCAGGTCATCGACATCCTCGATCAGAATATCGGCTGCGCGGGTCATCTGCACCGACAAGCACGTGTCAAGCACGTCGGACGAGGTCATGCCCTGGTGGACGAAGCGCGAATCCGGCCCGATGAATTCGGCGAGATGGGTCAGGAAGGCGATGACGTCATGTTTGGTGACGCGTTCGATCTCATCGATGCGGGCGACGTCGAACGTGACATGACCGGCCTTTTCCCAGATGTTTTTGGCGCTTTCCTTGGGGATGACGCCGATTTCGGCGAGGGCGTCGCAGGCATGGGCCTCGATCTCGAACCAGATCTTGAAACGGGCCTGCGGCTCCCAGAGGGCGACCATTTCGGGGCGGGAATAGCGGGGGATCATGGACAACTCTTCGGCTGGGGAAACAATTCTTCGTTCCGCTACCCCCTAAAGGGGGACGGGACCGAAAGAAAGCCCTCATTGGCGTTCCCGACATCGGAAAGGGGCAGCCAAAAACAAAAGACCGCCTCGCGGCGGCCTTTTGAAGATGTCGATCGAACCGAGTTCAGGCGGCGAGGGCCGCGGCTTTGTTGCGGCGATAGCCGGCGAAGCCAAGGCCCGCGAAGCCAGCCAGCATCATCGCCCAGGTCGAGATTTCGGGAACAACGGAAGAAACCGACAATCTTTGGAAGCCGGAATTGTCCGGGTAAAACGAATCCCAGTATCCGACGGTCAATTCGCCTGACAGACCCTTCTGCGTGGTGCCAGTGCCGATCAGGAACAACGTCCCTCCGGCGTCGCCGACCAAGGCTCCATAGTTTGCTGTAAAGCCGTCCATGGTCAACTGGGCGAAATCGGTGATGCCAATCGCCGTCGAAGTACGCCAATCGCCGCCGCCGGCGCTCCATGTCCTGCTGGGGTTCAGCACTGTGAAATCATAGGTTTTCGCCGAATTAAGGTCCAATCCGGTGTCCAGCCAGCCGGGAAAAGCCGTGAGCGCATCGACGGTATAAACACTGGCCTGAGCGTTCGCCGAGGCGAAGCTCGCGAGGCCCAAAATGGCGCCAAATGCAATGTTAAGAATTTTCATCCGCATATCCCCCCGGTTGCGTTGCAAGGATCATACCCCAACTAACTCGAACTTGACATTACCGAAATTTAATCTTGGCCGCAAGTGGCAGGTTGCATCTGACGCAGAGGGAGGCGCCGCCTAAGCCGAAACTCCGCGGCCGCGCCTTTACGTCAGCTCCCCGCGCGCCAGTTGTGCGGCGAGGCGGATGGCATCGATGTTCTTCTTGTAATGTTCCGAGCCGCCCTTGAATACGGCCGAGCCGGCGACCAGCCAATTGGCGCCGGCCGCGACGATCTCCATGGCGTTTTGGGCCGTGACGCCGCCATCGACTTCAAGCTCTATCTCACGATCTTCAATCATAGACTTGATACGGCGAAGTTTTGTTAACCCGGACCGGATGAACTTCTGGCCGCCGAAACCGGGATTGACGGTCATGGCCAGGATCAGGTCGACATCGTCCAGCACATATTCCAGCACGCTTTCCGGCGTCGCCGGATTGAGGGAAACGCCGGCCTTCTTGCCCAGGGCGCGGATGGCCTGCAACGAGCGGTGGAGATGCGGCCCAGCCTCGGCGTGGACGACGATATAATCGGCGCCTGCCTTGGCGAAGGCTTCCAGATAGGGGTCGGCCGGCGAGATCATCAGATGCACGTCGAAAGGCTTGTCGGTGGCGCCGCGCAAAGCCTTGACGACGTCGGGGCCGATAGTGATGTTCGGTACGAAATGGCCATCCATGACGTCGACATGGACGATGTCGGCGCCGGCGGCGACGATGGCGCGGATTTCCTCGCCCAGCTTCGAAAAGTCGGCGGCGAGAATGGAAGGGGCGATCTTCAGCGGGCGCATGCGCGTTTTCTCAGGCGTTGGCGAGGGAGTCCCGCTCCTACAAGATCGGAGGCGCCGCGTCCACAGGGCGCCGCGCTTGGCGCCTATGTTGCAACGCGATAATGCTCTGGAATGGTCGCGGCTCAGCTTGGAGCCGGAGGAATGCGCGATGCTCAAGGCGGATGTGCTGGTGCTGGGGGCCGGAATCGTCGGCGTCGCGACCGCTTTGCAGATTGCCTCAAGGGGCCGCGAGGTTGTGCTCATCGACCGTCGCGGGCCGGGCGAGGAGACCAGTTTCGGCAATGCCGGCCTGATCGAGCGCGCCTCGATCTTTCCCTATCTGTTTCCGCGCGACGTCAGCGCCCTGGCGCGTTACGCGGTCAATGGCGCCAATGAGGCGCATTACCGCCTCGCCGATCTGCCTGCTTTCGCGCCATGGCTTGCCCGCTACTGGTGGGAAAGTTCGCCGGAACGGGCCAAGGCCCACGCGCTTGCCGCGCTGCCGCTGATTGAAAATTGCCTCGCAGAGCACGAAAAACTAATGGCGGCGGCGGGCGCTCAACACCTGCTGAGCAAGTCCGGCTGGCTGAAGCTGTTTCGCAGCGAGGAGACTTTTGAGCCCGGGCGCGAGGCGGCGAGGAAGATCGAGCCTTTCGGGCTGAAAACCGCGTTTTACAACGCGCAGCAATTGCGGGAGATCGAGCCGTCGCTGCAGGGCGGTTTCGGCGTCGTGCATTATCTCGATCCCGCCTCGATTTCCGATCCGCTGGCGCTGACCAAAGCCTATGTAAACCTTTTTGAACAGCGCGGCGGGGTTTTCCTCCACGGCGAGGCGAAGACATTCCGGCCCGCCAGCGGCGGCTATGGCGTCGAGACCGAAAAGGGCCCGCTACTGGCGCGCGAGGCGGTCGTCTGCCTCGGCCCCTGGGCGGATGCCGTCACCGGGCCGCTCGGCTACAAAATTCCCCTCGCGGTCAAGCGCGGTTATCACATGCATTACGCGCCGGCGCGGAACGCCGTGCTCAACCATCCGGTGCTCGACGCCGACAATGGGTTTCTGCTCGCCCCCATGGCGCGGGGCATCCGTATGACCACCGGGGCGGAATTCGCCCGCCGCGACACGCCTCCGGACTATGGACAGATCGAGACCAGCGAGGCGCTCGCGCGCAAATTGTTTCCGCTGGCGGGGCGTCTCGACACCAAACCCTGGATGGGCTGCCGGCCGTGCCTGCCGGACATGCTGCCGATCCTCGGCCCGGCGCCGCGCCACAAGGGCCTGTGGTTCAATTTTGGACATCAGCATCACGGCTTGACGCTGGCGGCGGTTTGCGGCCGGCTGCTGGCGGAAATGATGACCGGCGAAAAGCCTTTCGCCGACCCGACGCCGTTCCGCGTCGAGAGGTTTTGAGAATGCCCGGGATCGCGTTCAGCGATCCCGGGCGGCGTCCGCGCGGTTCACCAGCGGTAATAGCGACGCGGCCCGTAATAAGGGCGATAGATAGGACGCGGCCCGTAATAGCGGGGCCCGCCGTTCGGCACGCAGCGGCCCCACGGGTTCATGTGCAGGTAGGGACTGCCGCAGCGCCAGCCCGCCTGTTCGATGGGCGCGGATGACACAGCTAAACCGGCTTCCGGCGCGATCGGCATGGCGCTGGCCTGTCCGGCGCCAACGAGGCTCGCGCCGAGCAAGGCGCCAGCTAGAACGATGTTTTTAAAGGCGAGTGTCATGTTCTTCCTCCCAGATCAGGATGAAGATTCATTAGCGCGTTCCGGATGAACGTAGCCTGAACTCGGCAATGGTTCGCAATGTCGCAAGTCTGGCGAAGGAAATCGATTCTGTTATGGTGCGCAGGCGGGCGCCGGAAATCTTGCCGCAAGCCACCGGGAGCGCGTCTTTTTGGCGAACATAGGCAAAAATCTGCCGTTGAAATTCCTGCCTGTGCTCGCGGTTTTGGGCCTGTTCGCCGGCGCGCCTGGCGCTCTGGCGCATGACGCCGCCGACAGCGAACCAGCTTCGGCGTCGGCGCATGAGGGCGGAGCGGACTCCGGCGAGGAATTCGAGACCAAGCATCTTTTCGGCTTCACCGAGGGGACAGACGTCGGCGAGGTCGGCGGCCGCGAACTGGAGTTCGAGACCTTCGCCAATATCGGCAAGCGCGGCGGCGGACGCTATGACGCGCTGGAGCAGGAGATCAATTACGAGGCCGCGCCGACAAGCCGCTTCGGCTATGAGGCGACCCTGCATGGGGTGTCGCAGCAGATCGGCAATGTCCCCGGCTTGAACAATCTCAGCCAGACCACGTTTTCGGGTGTTTCGTTCAATCCGAAATACATCCTGCTGACGCGCGGCGTCGACGCGCCGTTTGGCCTGGCGGTTTCGCTGCAGCCCGAATATGACCGCATCGATCCGGTGACCGGCGCCCATGCGGATAATTTCGTGCTGGGGAGCCGGGTCTATCTGGACGCGGAACTGATCGAGAGAAAGCTTTACGCCGCCGCCAACCTGATCTTTTCGCCGGAGGTCGATAACGAAACCTTCTATGGCGTCAGCCAATACGCCTTGTTCGGCGCGACCGCCGCGCTGACTTGGCGCCTCATGCCGGCTTTCGCTGTCGGCGGCGAGGTCGAATTCTATCAGGCCTATAATTCGCTCGGGTTCAGCCAGACGATCGGCTCCGCGACCTATCTTGGCCCGACCATGCACTGGCAGATTTCGCCGAAAGTCTTTGCCGCTGCGGCATGGTCGGCCCAGATCGCGGGCCAGCCTTGCAATTCCTCTCCGGCCGCTCTCGCGCTGTACAACCAGTCGGATATTTCGCGCCAGCGCGGCAGGCTGACGGTCGGGGTGGAGTTCTGAAAATCGGGGTTGGTCGAGTTTGGAAAAGATTCGGCACGCGCAAATGGAAAGGCCGCCTTGCGGCGGCCTCTTCGAATTTCGTGCGTGGATAGCGGGTCAGGCGCTTTGGACCGAAATATTCCGCGAGCGGCGGTAACCGGCCAAGCCAAGGCTGGCGAAGCCAGCCAGCATCATCGCCCAGGTTGAAATTTCGGGAACGCCGGCAACGCCGGTAACCGAAACATTATCCAGGAACACGCCGCCGTTGGCGTAGCCGTAGGTCTCATTCAGCGCGAAAGTCACCTTGCCGCCGGTGCTGACGAACGAGTTTGTATACGTCTGCCAGTCTGTGCCGCCCGTGACGGAGCCGATCGCCACGCCGTTGACCAATATGGCGGCCGTCGGATTGGTGACGCCGGGATTGGATTTGTAATTCAGGCTCACGTTATAGGTATCGCCCTTAACCGTGTAGAAGGACTCGCTGATCTCGCCCGTCGATCCGTACCCGACCAGGTCCAACCCATATTTGCCGCCGTCGGTCGGCGCCGGTCCGTAGCTCTGGTAGGAAATGATATCGACGTTGCCATTGCTGACCGTCCAGCCGAACCCGGCAGGAACGGAATAATCGGCGCTCGACCCCGAAGGACCGACATTGTAATAGCTCGTCGTGCCGGGAAAACTCTGGTTTTCAAACCCGCCATTGATGAGAAGCTCGGTCGCCGAAGCTTGCGCTGCAAATCCTATAATCGCGCCGGCCGCAACCGCGCCCAAAAATTTGATTTTCATATCATTCCCCGAGAAATTGAATCCGATTTGTCGCAGCTAAAACTATTCATCCAGATACAATAGCTTGGCCATTAGCGAAGATTTTAACGATTTTGTCAACGGTATCAGCCTCATATTGACGCATTTTCCACGCGAATCGTCGCCGCTCACGGTTTAGTTAATCGCCTAGCGGGCTAAGGCCGAATTCGAGAAAGCGCGGCTCGTTGGCCAGGGTCTCGATCAGTGCGTGGCTGGCGTTCTTGTCGGGCGTGGCGAGCACCGCCCGGTAATCGAGAAAGCGGCCCTCGCCGGCGCCAAGGGCTGAGAGCGAGGAGACCTTGCAGCCGTGTCTCGCCAGCAACGCGACGATGGCCGGTTCGTGCATGGCGTCGGCGCGGTGCTGGCGCAGGTGCAGGTTCATCTCGTGCTCGGTGCGCAGCAGCCTTTCGCACCAGCGCAAAAGGGTCAGGGAGAGCAGGGTCAAGACGGTGGTGGCGACGGCGGGAAAGATGAAGCCGAGGCCCATCAGCAGCCCGATGGTCGCCGTGCACCATAGCGAGGCGGCGGTGGTGAGGCCACGCACCGAAAAGCCTTCCTTGAGAATGCCGCCGGCGCCGAGAAAGCCGATGCCGCTCATCACCCCCTGGATGATATGGGTGGAGGTGTTGTCGTAGGGGTGCTGGACCAGCGCGCCCTGCCAGGACCAGACGCCGACCAGCATCAGCTGGCAGGTGCCGAGGCTGACGAGGGCGTGTTCGCGCAGGCCGGCCATGCGGCCGCGACGGCTGCGCTCCAGCCCGATCAGGCCGCCGGCGCAGAGCGCGCCGAAAAGTTGCAGCGAGATCGTCCAATAGGCGGCGCTCATGACTTCTCCTTCGGGCGGAAGGCCCGAATTTCCGGATCGTCAAGAATAACGCGGATTGGTTATTTTTCCGTCGCTTGATGCGGCAAACCCGTTTCGGTCAGGGCGGCGACAATGGCGCCGGCGGTTTCATGGCGAATGGCGACCAGCGGCAGGCGCAGGTGCGGCGCAAAGCCGGGACGCAGCAGCGACAGGGCGTATTTGATCGGCCCTGGGCCTTCCTCCCGGCTCAGCGCGTCGAACAGAGGTCGCAGCCGCCGCTGCAGGGCGGCGGCGCGGGGCCAATCGGCTGCGTCGGCCGCCCGATGCAATTCGGCGGCGAGGCGCGGCGCGAGATTGGCGACCGCGGACAGCGCGCCCCGTCCGCCGGCCAGGCGAGACAGAGCGGCGGAATCGTCCTCGCAGTCCAGGCGGATGAAATTTTCGGGCAGGGCCGGCGAGCCGGGACGGCGTGAAGCGTCAGTCCAGTCGGCCATTCCGACAATATTGGGGATGGCCGCCAGCCGGGCCATGGTGTCCGGCGTGACGTCGATGGCGGTTCGCCCGGGGTCGTTTTCGACCAACAGCGGCAAGTCGACCTCGCGCGCTACGGCGCAAAAATGGCGGAACAGGCCTTCCTGTCCGGGCCGGCTGTAATAAGGCGCGACGACGAGGGCCGCCGAAGCGCCGGCGGCATGCGCCGCCCGCGTCAGTTCGATGGTCTCGGCGGTGCAATTGGTTCCGGTCGCGGCAATGACCGGGACACGTCCGTCCGCCGTCTCCACGGCGATCTCCACCAGTCTTAGGCGCTCGCGCGGCGATAGCGTCGCCGCCTCGCCCAGCGCGCCGCCGGTGACCAGACCGCGCGCGCCGTCGTCGATCTGCCAGTCGACAAAATCGGCGAAGGTTTTTTGCGCGATCCTGTCATGTTGGAAAGGCGTGACCAAGGCGGTGAAGGCGCCGCCGAGCCATTGCGCGATATGGGGAGAGATTTCGCCCATCGGGGCCGGCGGCGGCAGGACGGCAGCGGCGCCCGCCGGGTTTTTGGCCGTGAGGGGAGGCAATTCTATTTCCACAAGGCCAGAGGCTTGCTGGAAAACAGCGCCGCGCCGCGCCTGCGGCCGGTCTCGTCGGCGACATATTTCAGCGCGGCTTCGCGGCTGACGAAGAAGCCGCCTTCGCGGCCCTGGAAATCCATGGCGACCCAGTGGCCATGTTCGTCTTGTCCAATAACGAAACGGGAGGGGGAAGATTTGCGGAAACGTTCCGGAGGTTTTTCCGTACGAAGGGCGAGAGCCATTGCAACACCAGTTTTCAAACGGTTCATCACGTGAACCGCGGCGGTGTTGTGCTCCCGAAACGAGTAAGGGCTCGATAGGAAAGTCGCGCCCCGCACATAAAAACCGCATGTTGAATGGCGGGGGGCCGCGAAGCTGTGGATTCACTCTGTCGGCCCGAAAAATCAGGCGACAGAGGGGTTTCGCGGTGGCTGACAAGCGTAAAACAAAATTCGCGGCGTCTCAGCTTTGTCAGTGAGGGAACGCCAGCTTTCCGGCTCCAGCTTCTCTCGCAGGCGTTGCAGGACATCGCAGTTTGTTCCAGCCGCGCCACGCCGCCGCATCCCGTGGAAATCCCAAGCCGACGCGGCCAGCCCGAAAATCCAGCGGCTCCAGTCGCCCGTAATGGCGATCAGCTTTTCGGCAGGCGGCTGGCGCGCCAGGAGTCGGGCGCTGGCTTCTCCCGCAGCCTTTGCAGGAATTCCCAGGCCTGTTCCAACCGCGCCGCGCCCTCAAGGCTCAGACCCGCGCCGAGTTCGAAATCCTCGCCGCGCACGCAGAGGAGGAAGGCCGGCGGCGGGGTTTTGCCGGTGACCTGATAAAACACCGCCAGCACCGATTCCGGCGCCAAGGCGTGGCTGGTGTGGGTCATGCCCTGTCTTGAAAAAATCTCGCGGAACGAGAAGGGAGCGGGCGTGCCGGTCCCGGCGTCGATGAACAAGGCGAGCTCTGCGCCGTCGAGATCGAGCGCGTGCTCGAGCTGAAGCTGGTAGTCCTCGATCAGCAGCGCCTCTTCCCAGTCGGCCTGTTCGATGCGGGACAGCAGCAGAGGCCCGATTCCATCGTCGCCGCGCGAAACATTGCCCCAGCCGAAGACGACGAGTTTCATGTCAAGAAGTATCCGATTTTTTGGACGCCGTCATTGCAAGCGGAGCGAAGCAACCCAGTCCTTGCCGCGAACCGCAGCTTCTGGATTGCTTCGCTCCGCTCGCAATGACGAGTTCCGCCACGCCGCCCTTCAAAACCCTTTGCGGACTGTGCTGACCAACTCGCCCTGCGCGTCGACCAGATCGACTTGCAGCGGCATCTGGCCGATGGCGTGGGTGGCGCAGGACAGGCAGGGATCGTAGGCGCGAATGGCGACCTCGATATGGTTCAGCAGGCCCTCGGTGATCACGCGGCCGTTGACGTATTGCGACGCCACGGAACGGATCGCCTCGTTCATCGCCTGGTTGTTGTTGGTGGTCGAGACGATGAGCCGACAAAATTTGACGAGATCGTCCTCGCCGACACAATAGTGATGGAACAGGGTTCCGCGCGGCGCTTCGATCACGCCGACGCCCTCTTCCTTCCTGTCGCCCCTGTCGGCCATCAGGTCGGTTCCGAGAATGTCGGGATCGTCGAGCAGGTCGCGGATGACCTCCGCCGCATGCAGCGCCTCGATCATCCGCGCCCAGTGATACAGCAACGCGCCGTGCACGGGCTTGCCCTGGCCAAGCGCCATCAGGGCCTTGCGCTCGATTTCCGCGAGTTCGGACGGGATGAAGTCACAAACCTGGACGCGCGCCAACGGACCAACCTTGTACCATCCGGTTTCCGGACCCAGCGCCTTGATGTGCGGGAATTTCATATAGGTCCAGGGTTTTACCTCTTCCTGCAGGACATCCCGATAGGTCGTGTAATCGACATGATCGAAGATGGCCCCGCCGTCGGCGTCATGGGCGCGCAGGCCCCCGTGATAAAGATCCATCGCGCCTCGCGAGTCCACGAGACCCATCATGTTGGAGCGGAATTCGCCGAATGTGTTGTAGAAGGCGGGATGGGTGAGGTGCAGCTTTTCGACCAGGCGCACAGCGTCGCGGGCCCAGACGATCATATTGTCGATTCCGGCGCGCAGTTCGTCGCGTTCCGCCTTGGTCAGCGCCTTGTTGACGCCGCCGGGAATCGCGCCCGTGCCGTGAATGCGCTTGCCGGCGGTGTGGCGGATCACCTCCTGCCCATATTTGCGCATCATCACGCCTTGCACGGCGATGTCGGGATAAGCCGCCACCACGCCGACGATGTTCCGCCGGGTCGGTTCGCTGTCGAAGCCGAGCAGCAGGTCCGGGGAGGCGAGGTGGAAGAAATGCACGGCGTGCGATTGCAGGATCTGGCCGTGATGCATCAGTCGGCGCAGTTTTTCGGCGGTCGGCGTCAGCTTGCCATAGCCGGCGATGCCGTCCATCGCCTTGACGGCGGCGAGATGGTGGCTGACCGGGCAGATGCCGCACAGGCGCTGCACCGTCACCGGAACCTCCCAATATGGTCGGCCTTCGATGAACGCCTCGAAGCCGCGGAACTCGACGATGTGCAGGCGGACCTGATGGACCCTGTTTTCGGCGTCGAGCAGGAGCGTCACCTTGCCGTGACCCTCGACACGGGTCAGCGGATCGATGGCGATGCGGCGCAGTTTTTCCGGGCTTGCGGCGGTTTCGAGGGCGAACATGGCGGATGCCTTCAGTCGAAATGAAATTGTGGAAAGTCGAGACGCGGCGTGCGCCCGCCGATCAGGTCGGTCAGGAATTTCCACAGGGCGTCGGCCGACGGCGGGCAGCCGGGAATGAAATAGTCGACGCGCACGACGTCGTGGATCGGATAGACCTTGTCCAGCAGCAGCGGCAGTTCGGGGTCGTTCGGGACGCGCGCCCGGCCGTCGGGCGTGTCGCTGTATACTTTTTGCAGGATGTCGCCGACGTCGAAACGATTGCGCTGCGCCGGCAGGCCGCCGTTGATGGCGCAGGCGCCGACCGCGACCAGGAATTTGCAATGGCTGCGAAATTCGCGGAGCACATGGACGTTCTCGGCATTGCAAAGCGCGCCTTCGATCAGGCCGATGTCGCAAGGGCCGCAATGCTTGATGTCGGTGATCGGCGAACGGTCGAATTCTATCGCTTCCACGAGCGTCAGCAGGCGTTCGTCGATGTCGAGCAGCGACATGTGGCAGCCGAAACAGCCGCCGAGCGTCGCCGTGGCGACCTTCAGTTTTTTTTGAGCGACGGGAGCGTCCATCTCACTTCACCTCCACGGCGAGATCGACCTCACTGATCGGCGCCCGGTCGTAGAGCCGCTCGCCGATGGGCGTAACGAAGCCGATTTCCTTGCGCAAGATGGCCCCGACCGGGCACACCTGCGCCGCCTTGTCGGTCACGGCGAAATCCGTGTCGCCGAGCTTTCCGCTCGGCGCGTTCGCGATAATATGCGCGTCGCGCCCGCGTCCAGCCAGAGCGAAGACGTTCTTGCCATCGACGTCGCGGCTGGCGCGCACGCAAAGCTCGCACATGATGCAGCGGTTGAAGTCGAGGAAGAACTCCGGATGCGATGCGTCGACGTTGCGGTGAGGAAAGAATTGCACGAAATGTGGACTAAGCATTTCAACGTCGTAGGCCAGCGCCTGCAATTTGCAGGAGCCGCTCTTTTCGCAGCCGGGGCAGAAATGGTTGCCCTCGACGAACAGCATCTGCAGCAGCACGCGACGGATTTCATTGAGTTCCGGCGCATTGCTGCGCACCTCCTGGCCTGGCAAGGCTCTTAGCGTGCAGGCCGAGCCGTTGCGGCCGTTGACCGTCACCGTGCAGAGCTTGCACGAGCCGTGCGGCGCGAAATCCGGATGGGCGCAGAGATGCGGAATGTAGACGCCGGCCGCCAGGGCCGCCGTCAGTATGGTCTGGCCGGGATCGAAGGCGATCCTTTCGCCATCGAGGATGAAGATGTTGGCGATCTCGGTCATATCTCGGCTCCAAAATGCGCGGCGGCGTCGTCGCGCCCGACGAGCTCGCGGGCTCTGGCCAATGCGGCGTCGAGATCGAAGCCGGGTTCGAAATCCTTGGCGATCAAGCGCCTTTCGAAGGCCGGCTTGAACTTCTGCATCATGTCGTGCAGCCCGAGCATCGCTGTCTGGCCGAGGCCGCAATGGCTGGACACGCGCAAGATGTTGTGCAGACGCTGCAGGTCCATGAGCTCGTAAAGAGCGCCTTGGCCGGCGGCGATCTTGTCGATCATTCCGGCGACCAGAGCGGTTCCGACGCGGCAGGGCGTACAGAAGCCGCACGATTCATGCTCGAAGAAATGCGCAAAGTTGCGCGCCGTCTCGACAGGGTCGCGATGGCTGCCGAAGACCATCATCGCACCGGCGGTGGGCTGGTCTTCGAAGGAGATGCGGCGGCCGAATTCCGCCGGCGTCAGGCAGTTTCCCGCGGCGCCGCCAATTTGCACGGCGCCCGGCTCGCGCGCGCCGCAATCCTCCAGCACCTGCGCGATGCGTATGCCGAAGGGATATTCGTACACGCCTGGGCGTTCGCAATCGCCAGACACCGAAAGGATCTTCGTGCCGGTCGATTGTTTGGTGCCCTGGCCGGCATAGGCCGCGCCGCCGACCAGCGCGATTTCAGTGGCCTTGCACAGGGTTTCGACGTTATTGACCACCGTGGGGAAGCCGAGATAGCCGCTCGTGGCAGGGAAGGGCGGGCGAATGCGCGGGCGCCCCGGTTTGCCTTCCAGCGATTCGATCAGCGCCGTCTCCTCGCCGCAGACATAGGCGCCGGCGCCGAGATGGATCGTGATGTCGAAATCGAAATCTTCCACGCCGCCGATCTTCGGCCCAAGCAGATTTTCGCGTCGCATCTCCGCGAGCGTCGCCTCCAGCGGCGCCCGCAGATAGGAATATTCGCCGCGCAAATAGAGAAAGCCCTGGCGCGCGCCGGTGACGAGCGCGGCGATGGTCATGCCCTCGAACACCTGGCTTGCGAAGCTTTGCAGCAATACGCGGTCCTTGAACGTGCCGGGTTCGCCCTCGTCGGCATTGCAGATGACGAAGCGCTTTTCGCCGGGCGCGCCGCGGCAGGTCTCCCACTTGATCGCGGTGGTGAAGCCGGCGCCGCCGCGACCGCGCAGATTGGATTTTTTCATCTCGGCGATCATCCCGAGCGGCCCAAGCGTGATCGCGGCGTGCAAAGCCTCGCCCGGCTTGTAGGCGGAGCCGAGCAGCATGTCGGCGCGCCGGATGTTGTTCTCGACCTGGAAATAGCTCTCCGGCCATTCGGCCAGCGGCGCTTCGACGCGGATCAGATCGCAAATTTCGTCGACGCGTCGCGGCGTCATTCGGGTGATCGGCAGATTGTTGACCAGCAGCGCCGGGCCCTGGTCGCTCATGCCGGTGCAGGAGGTGAAGTCGACGCTGACCAGACCGTCGGCGGAAGTCTTGCCGCGCTCCAGCTTGAGCCTCTTGAGCATATGCTCCATCAGGGCGAGCGATCCGGCCATGCGGTCGGTGATATTGTCGGAAAACAGGATGCGGTATTTGCCGCGATTCTCGCTGAAGAGATGCGCGTAGAACTGAGTGAC
This sequence comes from Rhodoblastus sp., assembly GCF_052145335.1. Taxonomy (GTDB): domain Bacteria; phylum Pseudomonadota; class Alphaproteobacteria; order Rhizobiales; family Beijerinckiaceae; genus Rhodoblastus. Next base: position 8,911 of record NZ_JBKQOU010000239.1, on the reverse strand, counting down.
GCTCCTCACCCGCGCCAGCGGGATTTTCAGCGCCTCTGCGACAAGGATCTCCGTCGCGGGCGAAATCCAGTCGAGCTCCTCCTGGGCGTCGCGCAAAATCTGCAAAAGCGCGGTCGGATCGCCGCGATATCTGGCGATGATGGGATCCAGGGACGATTCGAGAGACGTCATTTGCAGCCTCAAGCGTTGTAGCGGCGGGCGGACTCAGGAATAGAACGGCAAAGCTGTTCCTGTATTGATCCCGGTCAATATGCGCCAGAAATATCCCTGCCCGGCGCCAATGTTCGATAGCCGAAGAGCCGCAACGAATGGGCGCCGATATTCGTGCGTTAATCCGAAACTTTCAAGGCGTCATGTAATCAACGATGGTCTGGCTTGTATTTCGAGCTGGCTTCACGCGTCCTCTTCCGGGCTCCACAGGCGATAGCCGATGCCGGGCTCCGTCAGGATCAGGCGCGGCGTTTCCGGATTGGTTTCGATCTTTCCGCGCAACTGACCGACAAAAACGCGCAGATATTGGGTGTCGTCCGCATGGGCGGGGCCCCAGACGGCGGCGAGAATCTGGCGATGGGTGACGACGCGGCCGGCATGTCGCACCAGAACCGCCAGCAGGTCGAATTCCTTCGGCGTGAGTTTGAGCGTCTGGCCGTCCTTGACGACCCGCCGGCGCTCCAGATCGACCAGCAGTCCATCGGCCTCGAAACGCGGCGGCGCCGCGCGGTCGGGCGCGGCGTGACGCAAGGCGGTGCGCAGGCGGGCGAGAAACTCGCCGATGGCGAAAGGCTTTTCGACATAATCGTCGGCCCCGAGGTCGAGCGCGGCGATCTTTTCGGCCTCGCGGTCGCGCGCGGAAAGCACGATCACCGGGCTGTGGCAGAACTGCCGCGCCTCGCGCAAAACGTCCTTGCCGTCCATGTCCGGCAATCCGAGGTCGAGCACGATGACGTCGGGCGCGGCGGTGGCGATCAGCCGCAAGGCCTCGGCGCCCGTTTCGGCGCTCAGGACCTCATAACCGGAGGCTAGCAGCGCGGGGCGCAGGAAGCGCTGGATCGGCGCCTCGTCGTCGACGATCAGCACGCGGGTTTTCATGTTGTTGTTTCCTTTTCCACCGCTGCTGCGGGAATGCGCACCAGCAGGCGCGCGCCGCGCCGGCGGGCCGCCGGGCTCTGCGCTTCGATTCGTCCGCCCATCGCCTCGACCAGGCCCTTGCAAATGGACAAGCCGAGGCCGGTGCCGGCCTTGCGTCCGTCCACACGGCCGCCGCGATAGAACTTCTCGAAAATCTTTTCCAGATCGGCCGGTTTGATGCCCGGGCCTTCGTCGGTGACGGAAATCATGACATCCTGCCCGTCCTGGCGCGCATGAACTACCGCGCCGGTGTCGCCGCCATATTTATGGGCGTTGTCGAGCAGGTTGAACAAGACCTGTTCGAGCAATCCGGCGTCGCCGCGAATGAACGGCAGGTTTTTCGCCAGGCTGGTCTCGATCCGCATGTCCGGGAACACTTTCTTGCAGCGCTCCACCGCCGTGCGGATGATTTCGGCGGGATCGAGCAGGTCGCGCCGCACTTTCACGGCGCCGGACTCCAGCCGCGACATGTCGAGCAGGTTGGCGACGAAACGCGACAGCCGCGCCGCCTCTTCCTCGATGGAGGCGAGCAGATCCTGACGGTCGGCGGCGGTCATCTGGTCGCCAAGCTGGCGCAAGGTGGTGACGGCGCCGGTGATCGACGACAAGGGCGTGCGCAGGTCGTGCGACAGCGACGACAAAAGCGTGGTGCGCAGCTTTTCGTTCTCCTCCAGCGCCGCGGTGCGCACCGCCACGCCGACCAGCAGCGAACGGTCGATGGCGATGGCCGTCTGCTCGATCATCGCGGTCAAGGCGCGCTCGTCCTCGGAGGAGATCGGCTCCTGCGGCGATTTGGGCTGGAAGCCGCAGACCCCGACGACGCCGCGCGGGGTGGTCAGCGGCCGGAACTGGAAGGCCAGGTTGGGCAGGGTGTCGGTGCGCCAGCCGGCGGGTTCGCGCTTGGAAAAGGCCCAGCGCGCCGCGCTCATTTCGCCGGCCGAAAGATCGTCCATCGGCGGCCAGGCGGCGGCGAGGCGCAATTCGCCTTCCTCGGGCAGCAGCAGCACGACATGGCCGCCCTGCGCCTTCTGCAATTGCGCCGCGGCCGCCCAGAGCGCGTCGTCGAGCTTGGCCGCGCCGGAAATTTTGCGCGAGAAATCATAGAGCAGTTCGGTGGCGTAGGCGCGCTCGCGCACCGCCTCCGTCTGGTCGTGGACCCGGGCGGCGAGCGAGCCGGTCAGCACGGCGACGACGAGAAAGACCATGAGCGACAGCAGTTCCTGCGGCTCGGCGACCGTAAACGTGTAGAGCGGGGGGATGAAGAAGAAATTATAGGCGACAAAGGAGAGAAAGGAGGCGGCGATCGCCGATTGCAGGCCGAAACGCGCGGCGCAGGTCAGCACCGCCAGCAGATAGACCATGGACAGATTGGGCAGGTGCAGCCACAGGCTCAGGACCTCGCCTATTCCGGTGGCGATCGCGACCGCGAAAACCGCCACCACCAGGCCAACCCATTGTGGCCGCAGCAGGCGGCGCCAGTTCAGGCGCTGTCCGAATGCCGCGCCGTCGTCCGGCGCGTCGAGCAACTGGATCGGAATGTCCGTAGCTCGCTTCAGCAGGGCGTTGGCGAAACTCTTGTGAAACAGCGCGCCGAAAAAATGCCGGCGCGGCCGGGCGAAAATGATCTGGGTGACGTTTTCGCGCCGGGCGTAGCGCAATAACTCATCGACCGGATCGGCGCCGGACAGCCGCACCGTCTCGGCCCCCAGCCTTTCCGCCAGACGGAAAGCGTCGTCGACCATTTTGACGTTTTCGGCGTCGTCGTCATCGCCTTGCGGGGTTTCGACATGCGCCGCGATCCAGGAGGCGTTGAGCCGCGTGGCCAGCCGCCCGCCGGCGGCGACCACCCGTTCCGCCTGGCCGTCGCAGTCGAAACAGACGAGCAGATGGTCGGAAGTGTCCCACGGCCCCTCGATGGCGCTCTGGCGGAGGTAATCGGTCATCTGGTCGTCGACGCGGTCGGCGGTGCGCCGCAGCGCCAGCTCGCGCAGAGCGGTGAGATTGCGCGGGGTGAAGAAGTTCTGCACCGCGCGCTTGGCGGTCTGCGGGACGTAGACCTTGCCTTCGTTGAGGCGCTGGATCAACTCGTCGGGGGTGATGTCGACCAGCACGATATCGTCGGCGCGCTTCAATATGCGGTCCGGCACGGTCTCGCGCACCAGCACCCCGGTGACGCGGCTGACCACCTCGGCCAAGCTTTCGACATGCTGGATATTGAGCGCGGTCCACACGTCGAGGCCGGCGTCGAGCAGTTCTTCGACATCCTGCCAGCGTTTGGGATGGCGGCTTTCCGGCGCATTGGTGTGAGCCAGTTCATCGACGACGATCAGGGCGGGCTTGCGCTTCAGCGCCGCGTCAATGTCGAATTCCTCCAGATCCCGTCCGCGATAGTCGATCTTTTTGCGCGGAATCTGTTCCAGGCCTTCGAGCAGGGCGGCGGTTTCCGCGCGGCCGTGCGTCTCCACCAGGCCGATGACGACGTCGATTCCCTCGGCCTTGACCCGCTTCGCGCCCAGAAGCATGGCGAAGGTCTTGCCGACACCGGGGGCGGCGCCGAGAAAGACCTTCAGCCGGCCACGTCCCTCGCGCCCGGCGAGAGCCAGCAACGCGTCGGGGTCTGGGCGGCGGTCGAGTTCGCGATCGGTGGCCATTCCCTATCTTAACGCGTCGAGCGCCATATTCAGCAAGAGAACATTGACGCGGCGCTCGCCGAGAAAGCCGAACCACGGCTTGTCGACATGGCTCAGCACCAGGTCGCGCACATTGCCCTCGTCGAGGCCGCGCGCCTTGGCCACGCGCGGCGCCTGGAGCAAAGCGTTTTCCGGCGAAATATGCGGGTCGAGGCCGGATGCGGAAGTGGTCAGGGCGTCGGCGGGCAGGGCGCCCTCCCAGCCGTCCTTGCGCTTTTCCTCGACGCCGGCTTTTACGCGCTCGATCAGCGCCTTGCTGGTCGGGCCGAGGTTGGAGCCGCCCGAATTGGAAGCGTTATAGGGCGCATCGACATTCTTGCTGGAATCGTTGGGGTCGGGCGCCACGGTCGCCGAGGGGCGAGGATGGAAATAGCGCGGCTCGGTGAAATTCTGGCCGATCAGCGCCGAGCCGACCACCTTGCCGTCGCGATACACCAATTCGCCGCCTGCCTGGGTGGGGAAGAGCAGGGAGGCGACGCCGGTCAAGGCGAGCGGATAGGCGATGCCGGTCAAAGCGGTGAACAGCAGGAGCAGGACGACCGCGGGACGGAGATATTGCATGAAGTCCTCCTCAAGCCAGATGAAGCGCGGCGACGATCATGTCGATCGCCTTGATGCCGATGAACGGCGCGATCAACCCCCCGAGGCCGTAGATCAGCAGGTTTCGCCGCAACAAGGCCGCCGCGCCGACGGCGCGATAGGCCACGCCCTTCAGCGCCAGCGGGATCAGCAGAACGATGATGATGGCGTTGAAGATCACCGCCGACAGAATCGCCGATTGCGGCGAGTTGAGGTGCATGACGTTGAGCGCCTGCAACTCGGGATAGGTGGCGACGAACAAGGCCGGCAGGATGGCGAAATATTTCGCCACGTCGTTGGCGATGGAAAAGGTCGTCAGCGAGCCGCGCGTCATCAGAAGCTGCTTGCCGATTTCGACCACTTCGATCAGCTTGGTCGGGTCGCTGTCGAGATCGACCATGTTGCCGGCCTCGCGCGCCGCCTGGGTGCCGGTCTGCATGGCGACGCCGACGTCGGCCTGGGCGAGGGCCGGCGCGTCATTGGTGCCGTCGCCGCACATGGCGACGAGACGCCCGCCAGTCTGCTCCTTTCGGATCAGCTTCAGCTTGTCTTCGGGCGTGGCTTCGGCGAGAAAATCGTCGACGCCCGCTTCGGTGGCGATGGAGGCGGCGGTCAGCGGATTGTCGCCGGTGATCATCACCGTCTTGATGCCCATGGCGCGCAAGGCGGCGAAACGCTCGCGAATGCCGGGCTTGACCACGTCCTTGAGGTGGATCAGGCCAAGCAGCACGCCATTGTCGGCCACCGCCAGCGGCGTGCCGCCGCTGTTGCCGATGCGCTCGACGCCGGCGCGAAATTCCGGCGGCTGCTGTTCCGACGGGAGATGGATGAAACGGAACAAGGCCTCGACAGCGCCCTTGCGGATCGAGCGCTCGCCGATATCGACGCCGGAAAGCCGGGTCTGGGCGGCGAAGGGCACGATGGTCGGCTTCACGCCGCCGAAATCGGGCTCTTCCGCGCCATAGTCGGACTTCGCCAGCGCCACGATGGAGCGGCCTTCCGGTGTGTCGTCGCCGAGACTGGCGGCAAGCGCCGCTTCCGCCAGCATGGTCGCGGAAACGCCCGGCAGGGGAATGAATTCGCTGGCCATGCGGTTGCCGAAAGTAATGGTGCCGGTCTTGTCGAGCAGGAGCGTGTCGACGTCGCCCGCCGCCTCGACGGCGCGCCCCGAGGTCGCCAGCACGTTGAAGCGCACCAGCCGGTCCATCCCGGCTATGCCGATCGCCGACAACAGGCCGCCTATGGTGGTGGGGATCAGCGTCACCAGCAGCGCCACCAGCACCACCACGCTCACCGTCGCGCCCGAATAGGCGGCGAGGCCCCACAGCGTCACCACCGCGATGAGGAAGATCAGGGTCAGGCCGGCGAGCAGCACCGAAAGGGCCAGTTCGTTCGGCGTCTTCTGCCGCTCGGCGCCCTCGACCAGGGCGATCATCCGGTCGATGAAGGTGTTGCCGGGCTGGGCGGTGATGCGCACCTTGATCCAGTCGGAAAGCACGGTGGTGCCGCCGGTCACGGCGCAGCGGTCGCCGCCGGCCTCGCGGATGACCGGCGCCGATTCGCCGGTGATGGCGCTTTCATTGACCGAGGCGACGCCCTCGATGATGTCGCCGTCGGAGGGGATGATGTCGCCGGCCTCGACCAGCACCACGTCGCCGACGCGCAGGTCGAGCGCGGCAACCGTCTGGACCACCGCCGCGAGATGCGCCACGCCTTCCGGGTCGATCAGGCGCTTGGCGATGGTGTCGGAACGGGTGGCGCGCAAGGTCGCCGCCTGCGCCTTGCCGCGTCCTTCCGCCACCGCTTCCGCGAAAGTGGCGAACAGCACGGTGAACCACAGCCACAAAGCGATCTGGCCGGAAAACCAAGGGTCTCCGCCGCCCTGTACGAGCGTGCGCGCCCACAGGAAAGTCACCAGCGCAGCGACGACCTCGGTGACGAAAATAACCGGATTGCCGGCGAGATGATGCGGCGCCAGTTTTTTCACGGAGTCGAGCGCGGCGGCGCGGATGATCGCCGGATCGAACAAGGAGAGCTGGTGCTTCGCGACGGATTTCGTGGACATCATAAACTCCTCAGAACGTCTTGCCGGCGAGCATCAGGACGTGCTCGACGATGGGACCGAGGGCGAGGGCAGGGAAATATTGCAGGCCGCCGACGATGAGAATCACGCCGATCAGCAGGCCGACGAACAGGCCGCCGTCGGTCGGGAAAGCGCCCGCCGAGCCAGGGTGCTTCTTTTTCGCGGCAAGGGCGCCGGCGATGGCCATCACCGGCACCACATAGCCGAAACGCCCCATCATCATGGCGATGGCCGTGGTGACATTATACCATGGCGTATTGGCGGACAGGCCGGCGAAAGCCGAGCCATTGTTTCCGGTCGAGGACGTATAGGCGTAGAGAATCTCCGACAGGCCGTGCGGGCCGTTGTTGGCCAGACTGGCCAGGGCGACGGGCAGCACGACGGCGACCGAGGAAAACCCGAGGATCGCCAGCGGCAGGATCAGCACCGCCAGCATGGCCAGCTTGATCTCGCGCGATTCGATCTTCTTGCCCAAAAACTCCGGCGTGCGCCCGACCATCAGGCCGGCGATGAACACCGAAAGAATGGCGAAGACGATCAATCCATAGAGTCCCGAGCCGACGCCGCCGGGAAGGACCTCGCCGAGCTGGATCAGGAAGATCGGAACAAGGCCGCCGATGGGAGTGAGCGAATCGTGCATGGCGTTGACCGCGCCGCAGGATTCGCCGGTGGTCACCGCCGCATAGACGGAGGACATGGCGGCGCCGAAGCGGACCTCCTTGCCTTCCATATTGCCCGCCGCTGGATCGAGACCGAGCGCCGTCAGCAGCGGATTTCCCGAGGCTTCCGCCCAGTAGACCACGCCCGCGCCGACGACCAGCAATATGCCGACCGCCTGGACAAAGGCCCAGCCCTGCCGCTCGGCGCCGACCATGACCCCGAAAGTGACGAGCAGGGCGGCGGAAATGGCCAGCATCGACCAGATCTGCAGGAAATTGGCGAAAGCATTGGGGTTTTCAAACGGATGGGCGGCATTGGCGTTGAAAAAGCCGCCGCCATTGGTGCCGAGTTGCTTGATCGCCTCCTGGCCCGCCATCGGGCCAAGCGCTATGGTCTGCTTGGCGCCTTCGAGCGTCGTGGCGTCCACCGAACCGGCGAGAGTCTGCGGCACGCCGCAGAGGAGGAAGCCCAAGGCCACCACCAGAGCGATCGGCAGCAGCACATAGAGGGTGGAGCGGGTCAGGTCGACCCAGAAATTGCCCAGGGTCGTGGCGCTGGCGCGGGAGAAGGCGCGGGTCACCGCCAGGGCCAGGGCGATGCCGGTGGCGCCCGACAGGAAATTATGCACCGCGAGGCCGGCCATTTGCGAGAAATGGCTCATCGTCGTCTCGCCGCCATAGGCCTGCCAATTGGTGTTGGTCAGGAAGCTGACGGCGGTATTGAAGGCGAGGTCGGGAGGGACATTGTCGAAGCCCTGCGGGTTCAGCGGCAGATAGGCCTGCAGCCGCAGGATGGCATAGAGCGAAACGAAGCCGGCGGCGGAAAAGGCCAGCATGGCGAGCGTGTAGGACAGCCAGCCCTGTTCGCGCTCCGGCGCGACCCCGGCCAGAGCGTAAAAGCCGCGTTCGACGGGCGCCAGGATCGGCGAGAGGAAGGTGCGCTCGCCGGCAAAGACGCGCGCCATGTAATAGCCCAGCGGCCGGGCGGTCAGCGCGGCAAGGCCAAGGATCAGGCCGATTTGCAGCCAGCCGGTCAAAGTCATGGTTTTTCTCCCCCAGAAGGGAACTAAAAGCGCTCGGGGTTGAGCAAAGCGAAGATCAGATAGACGCCCAGGCCGATCGCCACGGCGAGGCCGAGAAGAGGTTCGAACATCGAGATCTCCCTCAGGCCCGCGTCAGGGCTTTGGCGTAAAGCGCCAGGGCGCCGAGCAGAAACAGGCCGAGAACAATGAAGCCAAGGTCGGTCATGGCTTCCTCCTTTCAAATTCATGTTGCGCCGGGAATGTGGCGCCTGAGGCGTCAAGTTTCGATGGGGAAGGCGGCCCAGGCTGATAAGGACCGCGTAAAGACCGCAAAGGTTAGCAGCGCGAGATGGCGACAGCATGAAGCCTCGGTCCGGCGAGGTAAAGCGATTTGACTTGGATGCGCGATTTGTCGCGCGCCGAGCGGAAGCGGCGCCGGATCGCCATTTTTGAAGAAAGCGACTTTAAATCAAGTATTTGTTGACGAATTCACGCCGGTGTCGCGTGTCTCGCCCGTCGGGACGTGGCCCGCCTCGGCGGGCGAAAGTGAAATCTCTCTTGATGTTGTGTTGAAAGCCCCTTAATGAGCGCCCTCGTTGGATTTCTGCCTGCATCCGGAACGAGGGCCATGGCCAAGGAAAAGTTTTCACGCACGAAGCCGCACTGCAACATCGGCACGATCGGTCACGTTGACCATGGCAAGACGTCGCTGACGGCGGCGATCACCAAGATTCTGGCCGAGACGGGCGG
>NZ_JBKQOU010000238.1:0-10656 GCF_052145335.1 Rhodoblastus sp. | reverse complement strand
GCTGATACTGACGCTATGTATTAACCGATCCGTCCTTGATTATTGGCCAGGCCGCCGCCGCGCGGGGGCGGCGGGTAATGCGGGAGGACATATGAGTCTTGGGGCAATTCGTTCCAATCCGAAAGGCGGCGCGCCGCCGCTCACAGGCGCCCAAGCCTGAAGGTTCGGCGCAAATCCTTTTTTTTCTCGGCGTGCGCTACCAACGCCACGAAGAGGACTCCGACGCGCCACCAAAGCGCCGCCGCGCCGGCGCCGCCACGCCGCGGTCACGCCGCAAGAAACGCGCATGATTCGTAAAAGATCTTGCAAGACTTAAGCGATTCGCAAGCTGCGAAGAAAGCCCTCGACAACTTGAATCCACAGCATTTCCGCGAACAGGCTTTCACTATTTCGTCATAGGCGCCTCTTTGTCACGGCGCCGGCTTTTCCACGCTGCATTCGATGGCCGAGCGCATCGCCGCCGCCGAATCATAATCGCCCTCACGCAGACTGAGCGCGCGAACCAAAGCGAAGCCGTTTTTTCCCGGCGAGATCAGCCGCAATTGATCTTGCGGAGCCGCCTCGCTGGTTTCGTCGTTGTCGCGCTGTAAATCCTGCTCGTCGGCCTGGGCCTGGGTCAATATCAGAATGTCGAAACGCCCTTTCGGCGCCTGACGGTCGTTGGCGCTGAAAATGATCGTGCCGTCGGCCAGGCGCACCGAAACCGCAAAGGGATGGTCGCCGTCGGCGCGGGCGCGCAGGCGCAATGGACCTTGCGTCAGGTCGAAGCGGCAAAGGGCAAGGGTGGCGAAAGGGTCGCTGAAAGCCGGTCCCGGCGTCTCTGGCGCGGCTGGCGGCAGCAGCTCGACCTGACCGAGAGGCGCTTCCAGCGCCACTTTGCGATAGGTTGAGCCGGGCGCCAGGCGGGGCAGGGCGAGCAGCAAGATGAGATGAATGGCGACGCCGCCGAACAGACCCGCAATCAGCCAGGGGATGAGGCCGATGGCTCGGTCGACAACTCGGTCGGCGCCGTGTTTGAGCCGAAATCGCAGAGCTGTCATGAGCAGTCGCCGCGGGTAATGGTCGGCATGATCAGGCCCTCGAAGGCGCTGGCTAGCGAACTGGCGCCGGCCTCGTAGGCGCGCAGCACCAGGACGAAGCGGCCTTGTTCGCCGAGCGGCAGCCAATTGCCGCCCCTTGCCTCGCGGGCCGCATGGATGGTGAAGCCGCCGTCGGCGGAGCGCAGCAGGCCGGCGGAGGTCAGGCCGTAGCGTCCGGCAATATTGCGGCGCAGGCGACCCTCAGGGTCATAGACGCTCAGGGTCCAGAAGCGGGCCGGCAAAATGGCGCCGGAAATCTGGTAATCGCAACGCGATTCGAGGGCCAGGCCCTTGTCGTCTTCACTGGCGACAAAGGCCAGGCCCTCCCCGGTTCCGAGCGGCAGCACGCCGTCGACCGCCACGACGGCGCGCGCATAGGGGTCGATGTCGGCGCCGCCAAGACGCGGGAAGGAGGTCCAGGGGCCGAGCCGCACCGCGCCGAAACCAGGATCTCCGCGCAACGAAACCACCGTCGCCGCGAGCCCTAGCGCCAAGGCGGCGATCAAAGTGGTCGGCAAAGGTTTCAGCAAGGGTTTCAGATCGGACAAGCCTCCAGCCCCGCCTTTTTCCGCTCGCGTCGGGCTCCGCCAAACAGTCGCCGCACGGTTGGGGCGTTCGGCCATAGGTGGCATGAAGGCGCCTCGTCGGCAAGCTTTTCGCTGCGTCGCTGCGTCGCTTATGCGTTAACGCCAGAAGCTGGCGATCCTGCCGCCGAAATCGGTGGCGGCCGCGCGCCAATGCTCCGCCGTGTCTTGCAGCCGGGCGACGTGGCCGCCAAGCTCGGCGGCGGCGGGAAGGTTAGGCGCCCCAGGCAGCGGCAGGCCGAAAATTTTCACCGTATTTTCGTGGGCGGCCGCCGCGACGGGAACGAATGGAGCGACGACAATCGGTCCTGGAACCGCCGTCGCAGCGAGGAGTTTCGCCGTGGGCTCGGCGCGGCGTTTGCTTTCCCCGGCAGTCGGCTTGGCCGCGTCGGCAAGCGTCACGGGCTGCGGAGCAGCCTTCTGGCCGGCGTCGGCGATCGGCTGAAATTGCCCCAGGCTCTGCAGCGCCGCCAATTGTTCCGGATAATAGGCATAGGAGCGCAGGGCGGCGGGCGCCTCCTGCGTCGTGATGCGGAACGCGACGGTCGGCGGCTTTTCGGCCTGCGACGCCAATCCGAGCGCAAGCAGGATGGCCAGCCCGCCAGCAGCCGCGGCGATGCTGAGCCGCGCGGAGGCCGAACGCGAAAAAATACTTTTCTTGAGCCTCATCCGCGGACCTCCTCGGACGCCATTGTTTCCCCAGCGAAAACGCGGCAGAGGAGATTGTGACCGGACCATTGCGGCTAAAGCGCGACGGTAATCCGTTCTTCTCATGGCGCGGATGGCTCTTCTCACGGCAACCTTGTCGCGCCATCATGAAGGGGACGGTTCACACCTTATTCAGACTGGAGACGCCAATCTGCGTCATGGCCAAATTCGGGGCGAAACTATTGCTGATAGGCCTTTGCGGATTTTTCTCCCTCGGCTCTGGCGCCGCATGGGCGGACGGCTTTCGCTTCGGCGGCTATGGCGGCTGGGGGCCGCGCTTCGGCGGACCCTATTTCGGCGGCCCGCGTTACGATGGCCCGCGCTATTACGACGTCGAGCCCGATCCCGCAGGCCCTGCGCCCGACGAGCGTGTCCGCGCGATGGATCCGCGTCCCCCAGGTCCTCGCGCCTGCTATTCTTCGGCTGAAACCCGCGAGCGCGTCATCAGCCAGAATTTGCGGGAGCCTTTCGCCCTGATGCGCAAGGCTTCGGCTTTCGCCCATGCCGAAGCTCTGTCGGGTAAATTGTGCCGCTGGAAAGACCTGGACATTTACGAAATCACTCTGCTGCGGCCTGACGGCAGGGTGGTTCATGTGTTCTTGAACGCTGCGACAGGAGCGGTCGTCGGCGCGCTCAACACGCATTGACGCCGGTCCCCATCGGCGGAGCCGATGGGGCCGGGCCAGGAGCGAACGCGACGCCGAGCCTTCGCGAGGGAAAAGACGAAAGGGAATAAACTTGCGCCTGCTTGTGATCGAAGACGACAAGGATCTCAATCGCCAGCTCGTCGGCGCTCTTGAAGCGGCGGGTTACGCCGTCGATTCGGCGCTGGACGGCGAAGAGGGGCATTTTCTCGGCGACACCGAACCCTATGACGCCGTGGTGCTCGACATCGGCCTGCCGAAACTGGACGGCATTTCCGTGCTGACGGCGTGGCGCAAGGCCGGCCGGACCATGCCGGTGCTGATCCTGACGGCGCGCGACGGCTGGAGCGAAAAAGTGCAGGGTTTCGACGCCGGCGCCGACGATTATGTCGCCAAGCCCTTCCATCTGGAGGAGGTTCTGGCGCGACTCCGCGCTCTTCTGCGCCGCTCGGCTGGCCACGCCACCAATGAGCTGACCTGCGGACCGGTGACGCTCGACACCAAGGCTGGCCGCGTGCTGGTCTCGGGCGTCGCAATCAAGCTGACCTCGCATGAATACCGCCTGCTCGCCTATCTGATGCATCATGCCGGCCGGGTGGTGCCGCGCGGCGAGATCGTCGAACATTTGTACGATCAGGATTTCGATCGCGATTCCAACACCATCGAAGTGTTCATCGGCCGGCTGCGCAAAAAGCTCGGCGTCGATGTGCTGCAGACGGTGCGAGGCCTCGGCTATGTCATGGAGCCAGGCGCCACGGATCGCGCGTCGGCGCTGAAATGAGGTGGCGGTTCGGCTCGACCTCGATCGCGACGCGGCTGTTCCTGTCTTCCGCGCTGGCCTGCATCGTCGTCCTGACCTGCGCCGGCCTGGTGCTGTCGGCGCTTTACCGCGAGACTGCGCAAGCGGCGCTGGACGATCAGCTTGGCGTCTATCTGCGCGCCCTGGTCGCCGACATCGCCACGCCGCGCGAAGATTCGGCGACTGAGCCGGGACAATTGGGCGAGCCGCAATTCGAACTCGCGCTGTCGGGATGGTATTGGCAGATCACGCGCCTGGACGTCGACCCGCCGCAAATCCACGCCTCGCACTCGCTGTTCGCCTCGCGCCTGCCGCAACTGACCGACGCGGAGGCAGGGCCAACGCAAGACGGACGGCGGCGCGGCGACGTCAATGGGCCAGACGGCAAGCCGCTTCGCATGCTGGAGCGCGTCATCAACGCCGGCGACCAGGGCCGGTTTCTGGTGCAGGTGGCGGCGACGACGCAATCGGTGGACGGCCAGGTCGGGCAATTCGAGGTGGATCTTGGGGTGACCTTCCTGTTGCTCGCTTTGTTTCTGGTGGCGGCCATGGCTTTTCAGGCGCGTTACGGCCTGCGGCCGTTGCGGCGGCTGCGCCGGGACGTGATCGCGGTGCGACGGGGCCAGGCGGATAGGATCGCCGGGGAATTTCCGCTGGAAATCGCGCCTCTGGCCGACGAGTTGAACCTGCTGATCGGCGCCAATCGCGAGATCGTCGAGCGGGCGCGCATACAGGTCGGCAATCTCGCCCATGCGCTGAAAACCCCGCTCAGCGTCATTATCAACGAGGCGGACGGCGAGGATTCCGCCCTGTCTCGCAAGGTTGGCGAACAGGCCGAACTGATGCGCGACCAACTCTCCTTCCATCTCGACCGCGCCCGCGCCGCATCGCGGGCCGGCGCGATTGGCGCTTCCACCGATCCGGCTCCGGCGCTCGCCGCCATGTCGCGCGCCTTTGGCAAGATCTATCCCGCCGTCGATCTCGCCGTCGATTGTCCCCAAAACCTGCGCTTTCTCGGCGAAAGGCAGGATTTCGACGACATGGCCGGCAACCTGATCGACAACGCCTGCAAATGGGCGCGCTGCGAAGTAAGGGTCGCTGCGGAGCTTCTGCCGACGGGTGGGCGTGACCGGGCGTTTTTCCGCGTCATCATCGACGACGACGGCCCCGGGCTGAAACCCGGTCAGCGCGTGGAGGCCGTCAGGCGCGGACGGCGGCTCGACGAAAGCAAACCCGGCTCCGGCCTCGGACTTTCCATCGTCGCCGATCTGGCCTCGGCCTATGGCGGCAAACTGGATCTGTCCGATTCGCCGCTCGGCGGATTGCGCACCATCCTGATCCTGCCAGCCTCGCAACTGGAATGATTGCCCGGTTCCTGCGGACCCGCGAAGTGGGCTAAGCGTCGGCTCAAAGTAGCGCCGCATGTATTGCTACGCTTGAGCGGTTGCAACATTCAGGCCGTCCTCGTCTTTCGTCTGCGAATATTTGATAGCTAGCGATGATTGTGCGGAGCCTGCAGTCTTCGCGCCTAGAACTCCGCCGCTCCTTTATTTGGACATAATGATCGTCTTCCTTGGGCGCACGACAGACGCGCTCAAGGTGTTGGCGTAACGATCAACCAACGACGGATATTTGATTTGCCGCCAGACCCGACGCATCACGACCTGCCTTTTGCTATTTTCCTCGACGTTGAGGCGCATCGCGAGAGTCGGAATCGATGATGCGGCGGCGCAAGCGAAGGGAAGCGACTGCATGACGGCAATCACGGCCGGGAGAACCGGCGGCGCTCGCGCAAGTAAAGGCGACGCCGCCGTCCGGAGATCGCGCTTCGCCCGTATTCTGCGATCCCCGACCGCGAGCTACGCAATGATCGGAATCGGCGCAACGGCGATCATCATCATCGCCATGTCCGTGCTGGCTTCGATCATGGTCGAAGGCTGGGCGAGCCGCGACGTGGCGCTGCGCGCGCGCCTCGTCTTTCTCGCCGTCCACGACCAGGTCGCTGCAAGCGTCGGCGACAAATCCGGCGCCAACCTGGTTCCGTTCTTCGACCGGATCGCCGAGGACGAACGGGTTCTCGCGCTCGGATTCTGTTCGGCGACAGGCAAGCTGGAACTGGCCACCAGCGCCCTGCCGGCAAGCCTGAAATGCGGAAACCTGCCGCTTGGAGTGTCGGACACTCAGTCGAAGCTGTCGGCCGCCGGCAGGACGCTTCGTGTCAGTATTTTTCCCATGGTGGCGGGCAAGGTCTCCGGCCACCTGCTGGTGATTCACGATCTCAGTTTCATCGAGAAGCGTGTGCGAAAGGCGCGCCTCTACACGACATTGGCGCTGATCGGGGCCGCGGCGGGATTTGCTCTCCTGACCTTCTCCGTCGTCCTGGCGCTGACTCGCGGCTGGACTCGCTCGATGCGCAGCTTCATCGCCGAATTCCGCCGCGGCGGTCCGACGCCCTGCGCCGAACAAGGCGCCTTTCCGGTCAGCAAGGAAATCAGCGCGCTGCTGACGGAACTTCGCGTCGAACGCAAATTTGCCAACGGCATCCACGTCGAATGGTCGCCCCAGACCCTGCACCAGTTGCTGGAAGACGAAATGCCGGGCGCGCAAGTCCTGATCGTCTCCAATCGCGAGCCCTATATCCACAATCGCGTCGACGGCGAAGTGCAGCTTCAGATCCCGGCGAGCGGGCTCGTCTCGGCGCTTGAACCGGTGATGCGCGCTTGCGGCGGCACATGGATCGCCCACGGCAGCGGCTCGGCCGACCAGGAAACCGTCGACGGCCATGACCGCATCCGCGTTCCGCCCGCCGATCCGACCTATACGCTGCGTCGCGTCTGGCTCTCGGAGGAGGAGCAGGACGGCTATTACTACGGCTTCGCCAATGAAGGGCTTTGGCCGCTCTGCCACATCGCCTTCGTGCGGCCGAACTTCCGCGAGCAGGACTGGATCCATTACAAGGCGGTCAACGAGCGCTTCGCCGACACGGTCGTCCAGGAGGCGACCTGCGACGATCCGATCGTGCTGGTCCAGGACTATCATTTCGCGCTGTTGCCGCGGATGATCCGCAAGCGGCTGCCGAAAGCGACGATCATCACCTTCTGGCACATCCCCTGGCCGAACCCCGAGACTTTCAGCATCTGCCCGTGGCGCGAGGAGATCATGGATGGCTTGCTCGGCAGCAGCATCCTGGGCTTTCACACGCAGTTTCACTGCAATAATTTCCTCGAGGCGACCGACCGCTTCATGGAAAGCCGCATCGATCGCGAAAACTCCTCGGTCTCGCTGGGCGGCCATGAGACGCTGATCCGCCCCTATCCCATTTCGATCGAATGGCCGCCCGCGGCGCTCGCCGCGCAGGCGCCGGTCGCGGAATGCCGGGCCGCGGTGCGACGGCGCTTCGGCCTGCCCGACGACGTGCGGATCGCCGTCGGCGTGGAGCGGTTCGATTATACCAAGGGCATACTGGACCGCATGCTGGCTGTCGACGACCTGTTGAGCCGGCAGCCGGAATGGCGCGGCAAGTTCGTGCTGCTTCAGGTGGCGGCGCCGACGCGTGGAAAACTGGACGCCTACAGCGCGCTGCAAACGGAGGCGGTTCGACTGGCCGAGGAAATCAACGCTCGGTACGAAGGCTGTGGATGCAAGCCGATCCAGCTGGTGATTCGCCACCACGAACCGCATCAGGTGTTCGAACTGTTCCGGGCCGCCGATATGTGCGTCGTTTCGAGCCTGCACGACGGCATGAATCTCGTCGCCAAGGAATTCGTCGCGGCCCGCGACGACAATGCGGGCGTCCTGATCCTGTCGAGTTTCGCCGGAGCTTCCCGCGAATTGTCAGAGGCGCTGATCATCAACCCCTATGACACGCACGGCATGGCGGAAGGATTCGCCAGCGCCTTGCGCATGCCGCCCGAGGAACAGGGCAACCGCATCCGGTTGATGCGCGACCAGATCCGCCAGCGCAACGTCTATCGATGGGCCGCCCAGATGCTGCTCGACGCCGCCTGGCTGCGACGCCGGGAGGGAATCGTCGTCGCTGCGAAAAACTAGTTTTGGGGCGCATGGCTCGAGGCGGCTTGCCCGCACGCGGCGCGACATAAAAATCACTGGAGCGACCCGAAAAACACACTGGCGAAATTTTGTCGACTTTGTCTTTCGCGGCATAGCGTCAAACGCTAAGGTGCCACCGAATTCGCGCTCAAGGGGCGTCGGCCGAGATTTTTGGAGGTATTGCTGTGTTTTCTGTGGCGCGCGCCGGTTTCGCTCTCGCTGTTTTCGCTTCGCTGGCAGGGTGCGCCTCGACTCCGGGCGAAACGCCCAAGGCCGCCGCTGTCGTTGCGCCGCCGGCGCCCTACATGGGCCTCGCCAACGGCTCGCTGGGACAAAGCCTTACCGCCAGCGCCAGGACTGCCGCCAATAACGCGGAACTGGCCGCGGTGACCAGCGGCGAGCGCAAGACCTGGCGCGGCGACGACGGCTCCTATGGCTATATCGCGCCGGCGGCGGCCGGCGGCGACTGCCGCGACTTCACCCACACGGTCTATATCAACGGCCGTCCGCAGACGGCCAAGGGCACAGCCTGCCACGTCGGCGACGCCTGGAAACTCAATAGCTGAGCTTTTCCGACGTCTGTTCGCGCGGCCAGAGCAGAGGCGCGACCGCCAGCGCGGCAAGCGCGCCGGCGATCTGGGCCGCAACGAAAGCGCCGACGTTTTGCGGGGCGATGCCGGAGAATGTTTCGGTGAAGGCGCGGGCCAGCGTCACGGCGGGATTGGCGAAAGAGGTCGAGGCGGTGAACCAGTAGGCCGCGACGATATAGAGACCGACCGCGAATGGCGTCGTCGCCGGCGCGCGCGCAACACAGCCGAAAATCGTCAGCAGCAGCCCGAAGGTCGCTATGGCCTCGGATAGGCTTTGCGCGGGCCCGGCGCGCAAATGCGCGGAAACCTGCAACAGCGGCAAGTCGAACATGGCGTGGGCGGCGACGACGCCGAGCAGCGCGCCGGCGAATTGCGCCGGCAGATAAAGCGCGAAGGCGCGCCGCGAAAGCTCCCCGCGCAAGGCGAAGGCGAGGCTGACCGCTGGATTCATGTGGGCGCCCGAAACCGGGCCGAGCACGACGATCAACACCGCGAGCATGGCGCCGGTCGGCAAAGTATTGCCGAGCAGGGCGACGGCGACGTTTCCGCCGGAAAGTCTTTCGGCCATGATTCCCGACCCGACCACCGTCGCCAGCAGAAAAGCGGTCCCCAGAAATTCGGCCAAAAATTTTCGGGCCAAGGTTTTTTGACCCATGTCGCTTGAACTGTTCATTTTCCTGGTTCGTCTTCTGTCTTCGTCATGCCGGCAAAAGGCGCGCAACTGGACCGCGCGGAGGGGTCGTCCCGGCAGCAGTTCTCGCTGAGAAAGGCCAGCAGGGCGTTCATCGCGGCGAAATCGGCGGCATAGATCAGACTCCGCCCGTCGCGGCGCGGATGGATGAGGCCGGCCTGTTTCAGCTCCTTCAAGTGAAAAGACAGGGTCGCGCCCGCCATTTGAAGCTTTTCCCCGATCGCCCCCGCGGGCAGGCCGGGCGGCCCGGTTCGGACCAGCAGACGAAAAATGTCGAGCCGGGTTGCTTGCGCCAGAGCCGCAAGGGCGGTGACAGCCTGATTAATTTCCATATTTCTATAAATATCGAAATATACGCTTCGTCAAGCAGCCGTTTGCCGACGAGGGGCTCGTGACCTATGATGAAATCAGGGCGCGCGGCCCAGTCGCGCGCATTTCCACCATGTTTCGCTTTTGGATAGCGCGCGGCGGCGAAGAGATCGAGCCGCCCGGCGAAACATCGTTCGCCAACAAATCCGGGTCAGGAATTCTCATGCGCATTCGTATCGGTTTCGACATGACTTACGGAACGCCGGCGGTCTGCCCCCTTATTTGCCTGCTCAACGTTCACCAGCGCCAGTCGGCGCAACTCGAACAGCCGGATTATCTGCGCACCGAACCGGCTGTGCCGCTGCATACCTACACCGACGGATTCGGCAATCTCTGCACGAGGCTGGTCGCGCCGCCCGGCCGCATCCGCATCACCTCCGACGCGGTTTTCCACGCCGCCCGCGCCTATGATCCGGTGAATTCCAGCGCCATCCAGCACGAGGTGGCGGACCTGCCGCCCGATACGCTGGAATTCCTGCTTGGCAGCCGCTATTGCGAAACCGACCTGCTTTCCAACGAGGCCTGGCGGCTGTTCGGGTCCACGGCGCCGGGCTGGGCGCGGGTTCAGGCGATTTGCGATTTCGTCCATAACCATATCCACTTCGGCTACGACAAGGCCGATCCGACCCGCACCGCCGCGCAGGCCTATGCCCAGGGCATCGGCGTCTGCCGCGACTATACCCATCTCGCCATCGCCTTCGCGAGGGGGCTGAATATTCCCGCGCGCTATTGCAGCGGCTACATCAGCGACGTCGGCCTGCCGAAGCCCTATGCGGAGCAGGATTTCTGCGCCTGGATGGAGGTCTATCTCGGCGGTCGCTGGTGGGTCTTCGATCCGCGCAACAATGCCCCCCGCATGGGCCGGATTCTGATGTCGCAGGGCCGCGACGCGGCGGATGTGCCGCTGGTTCATTTCTTCGGCCAGAACGCCGTTCGCGATTTCAGGGTCTGGGTGGACGAGCTGCCGGACTGATCCATACTCCGGTTCCGGCTTCGCCGGGTCGAAAGTCGCAAAGGCTTTTCGGGGCCTTCGGCGTTGCGGAAAGGGCGCGGTTTCGCTAGCAATGCTTCATGCAACGCGTCGCGCTCTATCCGGGGTCGTTCGATCCCGTCACCTATGGTCATGTCGATGTGATCCGCGC
>NZ_JBKQOU010000237.1:0-3898 GCF_052145335.1 Rhodoblastus sp. | reverse complement strand
GCCCTCCCCTTTTTCGATGACAGCCTGAGCGAGATTGCGGGCACGATCGAGCACACCGTTTCGCAGCGTCTGCAGCCATTGTTCAGACTGCGCCGCCGGTGGCAGTTTCACCCTTATTTCTGCAATGCGCGCATCGATGCGCGCGGCGAAATTTGCGCCAGCGGCTAGAGATTCGACCGCCGATTTCAAAGCTCCGGCTATCGTCGGATCGATTTCAGGTCCGCGAGCAACCGACTCGGTACGCACTTCGATCTTTTCAACCCAAATATCTGAGGCTGTGCTTGCGGCTAACATTTCGATTTCTTCGCGAACGAGCACAATGTTCTCGACGAGTTCCGCATGCAAGAGAGTTGAGCCGACAAGACGCAAACGTATGGCCAGCGCGCGGCCTTCGCAGCTACCATAAGTCCGTTCGATTGCCTCTTGTACCGTAGGCAAGAGCGCATTCCGCTGCTCAACGTGAGTCAGATCTACGTCTTCAGAGGCCCATCGAATAACGTCGAGCGCGCGATGTTCGACCGTCGCTATTTGACCGTCGACGACTTCGACGAGTGTCGCGCCTTTCGATCCAGTTTCTCGGATGCTGCGCCCTTGGAGATTTCCCGAATAGACGACATAGGGCGCCTCGCTCAAAACTCGCCAAGCGTGAACATGGCCAAGTGCCCAGTAGTGGTAACCGTGGTTAGCCAATTGTTCGACTGAGCAAGGGGCGTAGTTCTCGTGAACGTCGCTGCCGCCGCAAGCCGTATGCAGAAGCCCGATATTTACTGCCCCAACGACCGGCGCAGGATAGTCACGCGCCAGGTTCTCGTAAACATCCCGTTGAGGAAAACTGCGTCCATGAACCACGACGCCCAAATCGTCGATCGCGAATGATTCCGGTCGCCGGGCTGAAAGGAGTTTGACGTTCTCCGAATAGTCCAGACGCGCCGCGAACCGATTTTCAGCATCGTGATTGCCCGCGATCATGACGACGCGTATTCCGGCGTCACGCAGTTTGCGCATCCGGTCAGCGAAGAATAGGCCAGTGCGATAATCGCGCCACTGGCCATCAAAAACGTCCCCCGCAATGACGATGAGCCGACATTCCTCATCAATCGCGAGAGCGATCAAATTGTCAAATGCTTGGCGCGACGCATCATCAACGCGGGACGCGTAATCCTGTGATTTGGCAGCGAGTCCGATGAGGGGGCTGTCGAGGTGGAGATCGGCGGCATGGATGAAGCGAAAATTGGTCATGGAATCCCTACTGAACTTGAAGATTCGCTGAATTTTGGAAGTGGTGTAAAAGCTAACGGCGTTCCGAGAGGTCAGGGCTACACCATATTCGTTGTACCTGCAGCCCAGCTTTCAGAATTTGAGCCTTTTCAAGCGCGGTGCGGCGGTGATGATTTGGCCATCGTCAGCGACCACGAGGTAACGATCGAGACGATCGACGACCCGCGCATAGGCGTCGTGCCCAAGCGCTCGCTGCGCCTGCCGGTGCGCAGACCGGTCCATGAAACAGATTTCAGCGCCATGTCGGCGCTCGCGCCGGCCGTATTCAAGAAGGGTGGCTACGACTTCGGGGCGGATTCCGCGCTGCTGGCAGCGGACTTCAGCGTGTCTCGTGAGCATGTTGATTCCCTTCGAATTTGCCGAAGTAAAAATCGCATGGCGGGACGACAGAACCGGACATCTGAACAAAACATAAACAGCATCTTCATGCGGGCTTTGGCCTGGAGTAGGCGTTTACTGCACAAAGGGCGTTCACAAGCTTCATCTCTTCGAGCGTGCTGCACTGCACGTCCAGCAGTTTGGGGGAAGCGACGACGATGGCGAGCGCCTGAGCCCGAGAGATTGCTACGTTCAGCCGGTTGAGGCTGAACAGGAATGCGACATCACGCGGCAATTCCTGAGCACTGGACGTCGCCATGGAAATTAGAGAAACCGGCGCCTCCTGCCCCTGAAATCGGTCCACGGTGCCGACGCGCGCTCCAGCGGGAAGACGTTCACTGAGCAGGTTGACCTGCGCATTGTAAGGGCTGACGACGAGAATATCGTCGATGCCCATTGTCCGTTGCTGACCTTGGCGATCGGTGAAGGTCGCGCCGAGCAATGCCGCATGAAGAGCAACAATTTTGTCTGCCTCCTCCTCGCTCGACTGGCTGTTCCCGCTGTGTTCGACAGCTTCGAACAGCACGCCGAAATTCGGCAGGCTGTCGGCGCCGTCGATCCTGTGACGGGCCGCCCCCGCGTCGCTCGACAGACGCCCGTCGTAAACGAGATCCGAAATCAACGTGCAGACGGCAGGATGCATTCGCCGCGAAAGCGGAAGGAATATACCCCGGTCGGGTGTGATGGTCCGTTGATCCTGCATCAGATAATCAAGGGTCGACAGTCCGCTTTCGCCCGGATGCACTCCTTGCACCGGCTGAGGCAATTGCATCTGGTCGCCTACGAGAACGATGTTTTTTGCGGCGCCGGCGATGGCGACGAGGTTGGCGATCGATACTTGGCCCGCCTCGTCGATGAAGACGTGATCGAAGGATTCGGTCATTTCCGGCCGGGCGAAGAGCCAAGCTGTTCCGCCAACGACACTTGCTGTCTGAAGGATCGAGTCGTCGTTGCTGGTCGTAGCTGTGATCATCGCATCGTCGGGCTTGTCAGCTCCGATCGAGATTTTCTTGGCGATACTGATCCGCTCTCCGGCCTCCCGTGCCTGGCCGGCCATGGCCAGGAGCAGATTGTCGATCGCCTTATGCGCATTTGACGAAACGGCAACTCGTTTCCCGCAGCGGACCAATTCACGGATGGCCTTGGCGCTGACATATGTCTTCCCCGTTCCTGGCGGCCCCTGAATCGGCAAGCAGCTATTGTCCAGTGCGACGACGGCGGAGACCGCCGCGTCAACGTGATCGTCCGGTTCTTTTAGATAATCTTCCAGCAACACTCCCTTGAGGCGGGGCGGCCGACGCGCCAGAAAATGGCCAATGGCGGGGAATTGACCGTCGTCCGCAAGGAAAGACGCCGTGACCCTGTCGACAGCCACCCGCAACACGTCATTTTTGATTGGGCCGGACGGAACAAGGTCTAACTGGCCCGGAAGAGGGCCGGTCCTTTTGCTGCCTTTCAAAGCGACTTGGCGCTTCCTCCGGTCCATCTCGACGATGGTCACGGTTCCCGGCAAGCCCCGCAGGCAGACGCGCGCATTGGCGCGCAGTTTCGTTTCCTGTTTCGGATAGGCGTATTTGCGCGCGAGTCCGTCCGGCGGTGAGATTGCAGTCAGTCCGCCGAGGCTTTCGAGGTCGTCGATCAACTCATCCGTGTCCCGGCTTTGGCGGTCGAAATATTCCCACCATGCTGGCTTGTCGGCGCGACCGTGAAAGGCGTTGAGTTCGAAAAGCAGATCGGCGACCTCCGGGCCAAGCCGGTTCCGTGCGGCGTCGAGCTTGTCGCGAAGCGCCTGCCGGTCGACGTCAATCAGATCCTCTGGAGGCGCGGGGGCTTCCTCATGAACGAACCACGGCGCACCGTCCGGCCGTACCTCGATCAGCCAGTCGCGCAGACCTTTGGTCGAACGGCAGTCTATCTCGTTATAGCGCTTGATCTCGTCGAGAATATTCTGCTCTCGCGATTCGAGCCAATTCTCGTAGGCGACGATGCTGTCCCCCGCCGTCGCGACCTCGCCCGTCCGCTTCTCCATGTAGAACGCTTCGAGGTCCTTGAGCGAATAGCCAGATTCGGACGCGACAAGCCCCTGCTGCACGACACGATAAAGATCGACGAATTTCCTACCGCGCAAAAGGTGGTCGAGCATTGACTCTCCGACGCCATAGCGTTGGGTCAGCCTTTTGAGCGCCGTCACCTCATAGTGATTGTAGTGATAAATGTGGGCATCCTGGAAGGCGGCGAGCCG
>NZ_JBKQOU010000236.1:0-7507 GCF_052145335.1 Rhodoblastus sp. | reverse complement strand
AGATAGGCGACCATCTGGTTCAGGCCGAAGCTGAGGCGATCGGGGGTCGCCAGCACTTTCATCATCGGTCCGATGATGAAGTTGAGGCCGCCTTCCCAGAAATGGCCGCTCGCGAAATCGACCTGCTCGCTCCACTCGCCCTTGCCCCTGGTCGCCTGCTCGGTCACGCCGAGCGCGGCGATGGCGGCGTCGTTCAGGTAGAACTCGTGGCACGAGCGCTGCCAGGCGGCGATCGGGCGCGTCGCGCTGAGCTTGTTGAGGTCGGCGCGCGACAGCGGCCCGCGCCAGAGGCCGTGATAGCCCCAGGTGAAGAACCAGTCCTTCGAGTCCTTCGAGGCGTCCACGGCGGCCTTGAGCCGCGCGCGATAATCCTCGGGCGTCATCGCCGCCTTGGAGCTCTTGCCCGGCAGCATCCAGTCCTCAGGCGCGATCACCTCGACCGCGAGGGTCAGCGCGCCGAGAACAGGATGGAGATGCTGGTCGATGAGGCCCGGCAGGACGACCTTGTCGGCGAAGGTCCGGTCGATCCGGTAGGGTTGTGCGCCGAGCGCCGCCTTGACTTCGTCGAGCGAGCCCGCCGCGACGATCCTGTCGCCCTTGACCGCGACGGCGGTCGCGGTGGGATTGTCGCGCTCCATCGTGACGATTTTTCTGGCGACGAAGATCGTGATCGGCGCCGTCGCAAGGCCGGAGGCGAGCGTTTCGTCGATCGAGCCGTCGGCGAGCGCCGGCCCCACGGTCTCGGCGACCAGCGCGCCCGCCGTCGCGGCCGCCGCTGCGCACAGGAACTGACGCCGCGATTTGAAGCTCAGCGCGCGGATGGCGTTTGAAAATTCCGGACTGCAGACAATGCACATGGGTCAGTTCCTCCCGCGCGCTCGGGGCGAGTTGCATTCGGACTCCGTCGCGACAAACCGCGCAGGTTTATCCGCCGACGGCGATGATCCGATCTGTTCCGCTTCCGGCCTAGGCAGGCCGCGCTCTTGGACGGGCGGCAAGTCTTCTCGATGAACCAATCCGCTATTTGTTCGCGCCGGAGCGCGCCTGAATGAAACCGACGATCAGGCGGCGCAGTTCTTCGGGCTGCTCGTTGATCATGTTATGGCCGCAGCCGGGCAGCCCCGCGAGCCATGTGTTCGGGCGCGTCTCCGCGATTCTGAAGGCGTTCTCCGGCACGGCGACACGGTCGAGAAGGCAGGTGATCGCGAGCATCGGCGCGGTTCCGCCCATGCTCCAGGCTTCCTTCGGCGTCGCCTCGCTGGCCTTGGCCTCAGCGGCTGCGACCGCCGGGAACTCGCCTTCGCCCGCGTCCTTTTCGGCAAGACGCTCGTTTCCCGGCGCGTACATCAACTTCGCCTGCAACGACAGCCATTCGGCCTTGGGCACGTTGGGGTCGAGGTACCGTTTGTACAGCGCCATCGTTTCCTCCGAGGGCAGTACCTCGCCGCCAGCCCCGACCAGAATGATCGTCGCGACGCGGTCCGGCTTTGTCTGGGACGCGGCGCGCATGACCCTGTTGCCATAGGTCTTGCCGGCCAGATGCACCTTCTGCGCGCCGAGCGCGTCGGCGATCGCCCACACGTCATTGCCGTAGTCGACCAGCGTCAGGCCGTCGATCGGACCGTCGCTCGCGCCAATCCCGCGATAGTTATAGACGACCGTACGAATGCCGGCGGAAGCGATGGCCTTGGCGAGATCCATCAATTGCGACCCCGGCCGTCCATTGCCGGCCGCCATGATCAGCGTTTCCGGTCCCTCGCCATAGACGAAGGCTTCGACGGTTTGACCATGCGCCGAGATCAGCCGGCGCGCATCGTCGCTCGCGCTCGCTTGCGTTATTGACGTAAAATTGAAAGCGCCGATGGCCGCTGCCGCCGCGATCGCCGTGAACCATCGTGTCGCCTTAAGCGTCAAAGCTCGAGTGCTCATCCGTCCCCCCTCCATTGGACCCGTGATCCCGCAGCCCGAGGCCGTGCGTTTGTTCCGATCGTTCAGGACGCTCTGTAGATGCTCTTTCCTTCCTTGATCGTCTCGACGACCTTGAGCGTGATCAAGTCCTCGGGCTTCACCGTGAGCGGGTTGTCGCTCAAGATCACGAAGTCGGCGAGCTTGCCGGGCTCGATCGTGCCCTTGCTCGCCTCCTCGAAATATTGAGTGGCCGGCCAGATCGTCATGGCTTTGAGCGCGGTCGGCGTATCGACGCGCTCCTCGGGGCCGAGCACATAGCCTGAGCGCGTCACGCGCGTGACCGTCGCCGAGAGCACGCGGATCGCGTCCGGATTGGCGACCGGCGCGTCGTGATGGCTGGTGAAGATCATGCCGAGTTTCCGCGCCGAGTTACAGGGCGAGATGCGCGCGGCGCGCTCCGGCCCCAGAACCGAATCGCGATGCCAGTCGCCCCAGTAATAGGTGTGCATCGGGAAGAAGGACGGAAAAATGGCCAGCTCCTTCAGCTTCGGCAACTGGTCGAGCCTCGTCGTCTGGCCATGCACCAGGACCGCGCGCCGGTCCCCGGTTCCGTGCTTCGCGGTCGCGGCGCCGACCGCCTCGATCAGCCAGTCGACCGCCGCGTCGCCATTGGCGTGGGTGAGGATATGCCAGTCGTTGGCGAAAGCGAGGTCGACCGCGTTGACGATTTGCTCCTTGGTGATCGCCGCATAGCCGCGATAGTCGGCGTCCTTTCCCTCCGGGGGCTTGTAATAGGGCTGCGAGAGAAACGCCGTCTTGCCCTGAGGCGACCCGTCGATGGTCGCCTTGGCGCCGCCGATGCGGACGCGGTTCTTGTACTCGCGCGAGGGCGCGATCTCCTTCAGCGACTGAAAGACGTCGGGATAGACGACGACGTCGACATCGAGCAATCCGGCCTCGCCCGCCTTCGCAAGCATGGTGGCGCTGCCAGGCATGGCCCGGCCTTCCTGGACGGTCGTGTAGCCGAAAGAGGCGTAGAACGCCGCGCCCGCCTTGATCATCGCGAGATAGGCTTGCGCGTCGAGCCGGCCGAGAAGCTTGCCGGCGGCGCCGAAAAAGGCGGCCTCCTCGCAGACGCCGTTCGGGGTCTCGCCATCGGCTTCGCGACGGAACGCGCCGCCGGGCGGATTGGGCGTGTCCTTCGTCACGCCCGCCTCATCGAGCGCCTTGCTGTTCAGCACCCCGAGATGGCCCGATTGATGAACGATCAGGATCGGCGTGTCCATTGAAACCGCATCGAGGTCGGCGCGGGTCGGGTGGCGCTGCTCCTTGAGCTGCGAGTCGTCATAGCCGAAGCCGACGATGACGCCGTAGCGTTCGATGACCTTGCCGTTCCTGCCGATCCAGTCGCGCAGGATATGTTGCAGCGCGGGAATGCCGTTGCCCTCGCCGTCGGGCGCCGGCAACAGGTTCGCGGCGAGCGCCTGCAGCCCGACCATGACGACGTGGCCGTGCGGATCGACAAAGCCCGGGAGCAGCGTCTTGCCCTTGAGGTCGACGGTTGTGATCGGCCCCTTGGCCTGGCTTTCGACCTCGGCGCGCGCGCCGACGGCGACAATCTTGCCGCCCCGCACGAGCACCGCTTCTGCGGTCGGCTGAGAGTCGTTGATCGTGACGATAGGGCCGCCGACATAGAGCGTGTCGACGCTCTCGATCGCCGCCTCGGCCGGACTGCAAAGGAAGCCGCTTCTCGCTCCGGCCACCCCGGCCCAGGCGATCGAATGTTTCATGAACGCCCGACGCGAGATGGCGTCTGCGAGGGCGCCGGCGAATGGACTGCAAGCGAAACACATGGCTTGGACCCTCCTCGCGGAAGACAACTTGAGCGTGTCACAGCAAGATGGCGTTGTCTATTGCTTGGAAAGGATAAGGTGACCATCGACGGCAACAAGACGTTTGGCGCCGATGGTTGGCATTGGGTCTCGCGGGGGATGTCGTTCCCTGGTTTGCTCCGTTGACCTGGGAGCGTCCTATGGTCCTGTTCCGGAAAGATCGGGAACGCCGCCGCTTCGGAGAGTCGTGGTTATGCGCGTTGATGTCCGGCCCTGGCGCATCATCGCCCTTGCGCCAGCGACCGGTCGCACGCCGGAACCGGCCTTTCGTACGATTCCCGCTTTCCGCCGTTTTGCGTCGTTCGCTAACGGGAACCAAATTTCAGATTTCGACCGCTTATCCGGCTAAGTCGCTTTTATCGTCAGGAATGCGATCTGAAAGGTTGCATCGAAGGTTCCTTGCCGGCTTGCGAGCAGGCGGCGCAGGGCCGCTGGCGATTCCGGGCGGTGGCCGGGTCGCGGCTTTCGCGCGCCGGTGCGCTTGAAACTTTGCAAAAAGGCCTTGGCGCCTGGGTAGGAGGCGACGAAAGCCCTTGTTTCCGACTGTTCGGTGAGGCCGGCGGCGAAATCCGGCGGCGGGAAAGGCCACAGACCTTCCGAAAGACCGGCTTCCCGGCAGGCGTCGCGCCATTCTTGCAGACTGCCGGCGACCGGAATGGCGACCAGCATTTGGCCTCCCGGCGCCAGAACCGCGCGCCATCGCGCCAAGGCGGCGCGCGGATCGGGCAGCCAATGCAGCATCATGCTCGACAGGATCAGGTCATAGGCGCCGGTCGCGCCAAGATCGGCGGCGTCCGCGCAAAGCACTTTCACATTGGCGAACTTGCCCTGCAAGGCGGCGATCATGGAAGGAGCGGCGTCGAGAGCGGTGATCTCCGCCAGCGGCCATTGCCGCAAGGCGTTTTCCGTCACATGGCCGGTCCCGCTTCCAAGATCGAGAATTCGTTGCGGCGCCCGGAGGCAGGAGCGCGACGCCAGCTTGACCAATTCGTGAGCGATTTCGCGCTGGACCTCCGACAGGGAATCATAGGTCGCAGCCGCCGAATTGAAGGCGCGAACGACCGAAGCGCTGGTGTTTTCAGAACTCATTGGGCCTGCAAAAATTTCTCGATTTTTCCGGCGCAGAATTCCGGCGCCGCCCAGGGCAGTCCATGTCCGCCTTTTTCGCTGAAGAAAAGCGACGCGCCCAGCCCCTGCGCCAGATTTTCGGCCTCGCGGGCTGGCGCCAGAGCATCGTCCTTCGTCGCCAATACCAGTAAAGGCTTTTCGCCCAGATGCGGCAGGACGTCGAAGCTGCGCAAAAGCTCCAGCCCTTCCGCCAAAGGCGCCGCTTCCACCAGCTCCGGCGCGGCCGGCGCGCCGATCGAAGCGCGGAAATTTCTCACGCATTCCTCGGCGTCGCGCGCGAGTTGGGCCTGCATTGCCCGCAAAGCCGCCGGCTTGACGCAGCCACGACCCTGCGCGTCGAGACAGAAGCGCGAAAAGGAATTGATGGCGACCATGCCGGCCCAGTCCGCCCTCTGTCGCAGCCCCCATAAGAACCCCGCGGAATGGCCGATCAGTATATCGCCGGGGTGTGGGTCGGGCAGGCGAGGGGCGCCGAAATAGCCAAGATCGACCCGCGCCTGCGGAAAACTCTTGAGCAGCGGGCTGACCAAATCCCAGCATTCTGGCCCAAGCGCCCAGCCGTGGACGAAAACCAGCCTCACGCCGCCGCCCTTGCCGCGTAAGCCGGCGCCAATTCGGCCAAAACATCGATCAGCGCCAAAATGTCTTCGGCCTTATGGGCGGCGCAGAGGGAGAGGCGCAGCCGGCTCGATCCCTGCGGCACGGTCGGCGGGCGAATGGCGGGAACGAGAAAGCCGCGCCGCTCCAGTTCCGCCGCCAAGGCCAGAGCCTGCGTCTCGGCGCCGACCATGACCGGGATGATCTGGCTGGCGCTGGCGCCGCAATCCCAGCCTTGCGCTTGCAGCGCTACGCGAAGCATTGAAGCCTGCGCCAGCAAATTGCGCCTTTCCGCCGCCATTTGCGGGACGAGGGTCAGCGCCGCGTCGATGGCGCCGAGCACGGCGGGCGGCAGGCCGGTCGAGTAAACCAGCCCGCCGCAACGCTGGATCAGGAAATCGCGGATTTCCGGCGCGCAGGCGAGATAGGAGCCGAAACCGCCGAGCGCCTTGCCGAAAGTGCCCATGGCCACGTCGACGACGCCGGCGAAATCCTCAGCTAGGCCAAAACCGCGCGCGCCGAAAACGCCGGTGGCGTGGGCCTCGTCGACATAGAGCAATGCGTCGTATTTTTGCGCCAGAGCGCCAATGTGGACGAGATCGGCGACGTCGCCATCCATGCCGAACACGCTTTCGGTGAGGATCAGGCAGAAATCGCCTTTTTCCGTTCGGGCGCGCAGCAGCTTTTCGAGATGGTCGCGATCATTATGCTGGAAGCGCATCAGCCGCGCGCCGGAGAGCAGGGCGCCTTGCAGCAGAGAATGATGGGCGAGACGGTCTGCGAGAATCGACACCGGACGCCCGACGACTTCCCGGTCCGCCAACGCCGCGACGGCGGTGAGATTGGTCTGGTAGCCCGAAGCCATGACCAGGGCGGCGGGCTGGTTCTTGGCTGAGGCGATCCGCGATTCCAAAGCGGCGAAGGCCGGATGTTCGCCGGTCACCAGCCGCGAGGCGGCGACGCCCGCGCCATATTTTTCCGCATAGGCTCGCGAAGCTTCGATCAGCGCGGGGTGAAGGCTCAGGCCGAGATAATCGTTGCTGGCGAAATTGACGAGCAGCCTGCCGTCGCGCCAGAGCCGGCCGTCCGCCGCGATCTGGCTGGTTTTCAGGCTGCGCAGGCGGTCCTGTTCGGCGCGCCGGGCGCAATAGGCGCGGAAAATTTCTGTTTTTGCCATTTGCCGCCAAACTGATAGAACAGCGCCCACCGAAAGTCACGAGAACGTCATGACGCTGAACCCGAATTTCGCCGAAAAAGCCCCGATCCGCCACGACTGGTCCATTGGCGAAATCGAAGCCCTTTTCGCTCTGCCGCTGCTCGATCTCGTGCATCGCGCGCAATGCGTGCATCGTCAATATCACGACGACACCATTCAACTCGCCAGCCTGTTGTCGATCAAGACTGGCGGCTGCGCCGAGGATTGCGGCTATTGCCCGCAAAGCGCCCATCACGCCAAGAAGACCGGCCAGGCCAAGGAACAGCTGATCGACGTCGACTACGTGCTGTCGCGCGCGCAAATCGCCAAAGACGCCGGGGCCTCGCGTTTCTGCATGGGCGCGGCCTGGCGCTCGGCGCCCGACGGCAAACAATTCGACAGCGTGGTCGAAATGGTCAAGGGCGTGACCGACATGGGCCTGGAGGCCTGCGTCACGCTGGGCATGTTGCAGCCGCGTCAGGCCAGACGCCTCGCCGAGGCCGGCCTGCATTCCTACAACCACAATCTCGACACCAGCCCCGAATATTACGGCGAAATCGTCTCGACCCGCACCTATCAGGAGCGTCTCGACACTTTGAGCCATGTCCGCGCCGCCGGAATCAGCCTGTGCTGCGGCGGCATCATCGGCATGGGCGAAAAGGAATTCGACCGCGCCTCGCTGCTGCGCGTGCTCTCGGAAATGAACCCCCATCCTGAAAGCGTTCCGGTCAATGCGCTCGTCGCCGTGCGCGGCACGCCGATGGAGGGCCGCCCGGCGGTGGACGCC
>NZ_JBKQOU010000235.1:0-10612 GCF_052145335.1 Rhodoblastus sp. | reverse complement strand
CGGGAATGTTCACGGTGAAGCCGGCGCCCGCCTTTCGTGTCTGGCCTCGAAAAGTCAGTTCGATTTCGCCCTCCAGGAGGGTGAACATTTCCTCGAAATCGTGGCGATGCGGCGGCGGCCCGCCACCATTCGATGCCTCAGAGCCAACGGCGGTAGTGGCCTTTGGCGAGGGCGCGCCGGAAGTTTAAAAACCCTATATGGACGGGCTGGAGAAAATCTCTGAGGCGTATGACCGGCCCAATACGAACTAAGAATTCTAAGAGCGCGGTATTGTCAAGCTCTTGTCATTATGCATATTTATAGGCTGGTTGGCTGGATGATTCAGTCGCGAAGTTCATGTGTCGAGAGCCTCGCCGGGGGCCAGATTGGTTCAAGGTCCTTCCGGTGGACAAAACGATCTTGTTTGCGATTTTCGACGGGGGTTCTAATGAAACTTATGAACATTCTAGCCGGCACCGCCTTTGCGGTTCTCGGCGTTACAAGCGCTAACGCGACTATTCTGCTGCACATCGACGAAACATTTGCCTCCGGCGCGACCGTCGTGGGCACGGTGACGGCCGCGAACGATTATTCTTCGTTCACTGCTGTCGACGCCACGCTCTCGGGCGGTTCTTATGGCTCAGACCATCTTGGCTGGATTTGGGACCCTAGTACTAACTTTGACACCAACGGCGGCAAAGTCTACGGGAACTTCCTGATGGACGGCTCGCAAGGCGGCGGCTACACCTACTTTGATACGATTAGCATTAATTACTCCAACCCGTCGCACCCCGTGTTCGACACCACCGGTTCCGTTTTGTCTGCCTACGGCGGCAACAATATTAACTATGTCGATCCGATGGTTCATGGTTCGATTTCAGCCGTTCCCGAATTGTCGACTTGGGCAATGATGCTCGCTGGCTTTGCGGGTCTCGGCTTCGTGGGCTATCGCCGCTCGCGCGCCGTCGCCGCCTGATCCAACCTGTCGCCAATATGCGAGGAAGGCCGCTGCGAGGCGGCCTTTTTCATCAGATTTCGGCTTGCCGCCCAACGCTGCCGACGACGATTTCGACCGGGAATTTCCGTCTTGAGCCATGAACGCCAGTTCATATCGCTTTCGGAAGGTCCGCTGACTAAGCGGCAGCGACCGTCCGGATGCCATGCCGTAGGCCCGCTTCGAGCCGATTGCGGGCGTTGTTCGATATGCCTCTGACGGTCCTCGAGTATCCGGGCTAGACCACTTATGTCGATCTGTGGGCAAGAACCGGATAGGCATGGTTGCAAGGATAAAGGGCCTTCAAAACTCCCTCGCCAGAAATTCCGCAATTTGCGGGCCGACGTCGGCGATGCGCAAAATGCCGTTGTAATGGCCGTGGGGACCGTGAATTTCGCCGGTCTCGACCAAAACGCCGATCTCGCGCAAGGCGCCGACCGTGGCGTGCATCCATTCGACCAGAAAGACCTGGTCCTCCGGGGAATAAAGCATCAGCGTCGGCGCCTTGATCCGCGCCAGTCCTTCCGCGACGGTTTTCGCCCCCGCCCCGGCGCCGGGAAGATAGGTCTGGTTGGCGCGCACCAGATAAAGCAGGTGATTGGCGTCGGAGGCGTCGAGCCGCGTCCGCGCGATCTCTTCCAGCCTCTGTTCGACCGCAAAGGAATTGGCCGCCACATCTCCGGCGTCGCCGCCGGGGGCCAGCGCCCGGCCGCCGCCGGGGCCGTCAGCCCATTGGCTGTGCAGTGCGCTCAGGGTCACCAGCCGCAGGGACGCTTCGAGACCGGCGAGCGGCGGGGGGGCGCCGTAATAATCGCCGCCGCGCCAGGCCGGATCAAGTTTGATCGGCTGCGCCCACATCGACAACCAGGCGGTCAGCCAGCCGCCGAACATCGGCGTGGCGATGGTCGGGATAATGCGCCCGACGCAATCGGGATAAGTCGCGGCCCAGTCGAAAGTCTGCAAGCCGCCCATCGACGGTCCCATTACCGCATGCAAGCGCTTTATGCCCAGCGAGTCGATCACAGCCTTCTGCACGCGAATGAAATCGCCGATGCCGACGGCGGGAAATTTCAGGCCGTAAGGTTTTCCGGTCGTCGGATCGATGCTGGCCGGGCCGGTGGTGACGACCTTGGGGTCATGGACATTGAGGTTGACCAGACTATCGACGGAAATGACAAAATAACGGTCGGTGTCCACCGCCTTGCCCGGCCCGATGATCGCATCCCAATAACCGGGCATGGAGTCGCAGGGCTCATAGCGGCCGGCGGCGTGACTGGAACCGGAGAAAAAATGCGCGACCAGAATGGCGTTTTCGCGCGAGGCGTCGAGTTTGCCGTAGGTCTCGAAGCCGACAGCGACGCTCTTGATCGTCGCGCCGCTCAGAATTTGCAGTTCCGGCAGTTCGAAACGCTGTTTAAAGGTCAATAATTCAGCATTCATGTGCTTCTATCCCCATCGCGGCTCTTTTGCTGCGATGCAAAGCATATTATATAACCCGCAGAAGATTCTGCGATAACGGTGCTTTTTTGACGGGATCGATCGATGCGCAACGAGACCGGGCGACCGCCCCGGCGACCCAACCCCGTATGAGCCAAATCCGTCGTTAAGCGAAGCCCTGTTCAGGCGGGGGTTTGACTTCTCTGGCGACGATGCCAGAAAGTACAATAGCAAGGGGGAACCTTATGCTGCATTGCAGCATAAGGAATGATGGAAGTTCGTCGTGGCGGCTCATCCCGCCGCCCCTTTCTAGTCGACCGAAGGTTTACCGATGACATTGGCCAAGAACAGTCGCGGCCTCGCCCCGAAAGCCAAGGCGCTCCCGCCTTTCAGCCCCCTTCCCGGCGTCGCTCTCCGTTCGGAGCGCGCATCGCCGTGTGTCGGGACAAGCCAGGATGGGCGCGCGAATCACGAGCAAGGCGACGGCGTCGAATCCGTTTTCGCCCGGCAGGTTCGCCTGGCTTACAGTCTGTTGCAGTCCGCGATCGAAGAAGCCGCGGAAGCGGCGGAAAGCCGCAACGTGACCATCGCCTCCGATCTGGAGGAACTGCAGGCGCGCGCGATCCGTTCGATCCAGGACAGCGCGCTGGCGACCATCGATCTTTTCGAGGCGCTTGGCGCGCTTCAAACACCAGGAGAACTCGCCAGCCGGCAAATCGAGCTGGCGCGACGCCAGCGCGATTCGGTCACTCGGCGTCTCGACGATTTTTTCGAGACGGCGAAAACCATGGTCTCGATCATGACCGATCCGCTGAACCGGCAAATGCGCGCCTTTTCCGGCGCCCTTGCGGCCGAACGCGGACCCTCCGAAGCCGGCGACACCGTTCTCTCCCGGCTGAACAAACTCACTGCGCGGCAGAAAAGGGTGCTGGAACTGCTCGCCGAAGGCTTGCCGAACAAGGTGATCGCCCATGAACTCGGCATCAGCGAGACCACGGTCAAGGCGCATGTCGGCGAAATCCTGCGCAAGCTGAAGGTTTACAACCGCGCCCGAGCCATCGTCATGCTGGCGCAATTCGACATGCGCCAGATACGCGCCCTGGCCGCGGATGACGCAAGCGAGAGCGAATAAGGCCGCCGCTTAGCGCCCGGCGTTCAGCGCCCTTGTCGCGGCCTCGATTTGCTGGGCCGCATCGTTCATCGCGTCGGCCGCTTCCAGAACTCCTTGGCGCCGGAGCAGGTTTTCGTTCTTCAGCCGCTCATCCGCCTGCGCCAGATTTTCGTCCCGTTCGTTGAGTTTTTTCTGCGCCGAGCAAAGTTCGTCGGCGAGCGTCAGCGCGGCCATCACGACAATGCGCTGGTCGCCGATTTCACCGAAGGCGCCGCGCAGGTCAGCAATCTTGGCGTCGACCGAGCGAGCCAGGGATTCGATATGCGCCTCCTCGCCCTCGTCGCAATTCATGCGATAGGTGCGGCCCGCTATGGTGACGACGACCTGAGGCATTCAGTCCTCCTGGGACGAGTGGTCACCCAGATCGGCGGCCGGGTCGGCGTCCGCGTCGGCGGCCAGATCGTTTGCGATCACCTCGCGGACGGCGGCGCTGGCGCGTTCGATCCGCCGCGCCGCCTCAACATTTGCGGCCTCCAGCACGCGCATCCGAGTGGTGGCGGCGTCGAGCTGCCGCGCCAGACGCGAGCGGTCTTCCTGCAGGGCCGAAAATTCGGCGACCTGGTCGGCCTGTTCGAGCGTAAGCTCATTATGACGGCTGAGCGCATGATCGAGCCCCGCCAGAGCCGCGCGCAATCTTTTTTGCGCCTCGGCCAGCAGCAGCTCCGCCGGATCGGCGGCGCCCTCTTGAAAATTCGGATCGGACGGCGAAGGAGGCAAGGGCAGCGGCTTTCGGATCGAATCCACACGCGATCAACGCAACCACCTTAGCATTGTCTCCGCTTTCGCCAAGAGTTGGCGCACGACCAAAAATTGACTCAAGGCCCCGACCTGTTATCAACCCGGCCAACTCACGCGCGCGAAAAAGTCCGGAGCCGAACGAATGAACGAAGTCAGCCACGCCTCCTTGGCCAACGCCATCCGGGCGCTCGCCATGGATGCGGTCGAAAAGGCCCAGTCCGGCCATCCCGGCCTGCCGATGGGCGCCGCCGACATCGCCACGGTTCTGTTCACCCGGGTGCTGAAGTTCAACGCCGCCGATCCACATTGGCCGGACCGCGACCGTTTCGTGCTTTCCGCCGGCCACGGCTCGATGCTGCTCTACGCCTTGCTGCATCTCACCGGCGAAAACAGCATGACCATCGAGGAAGTCCGCAATTTCCGCCAATATGGCTCGAAAACGCCGGGCCATCCCGAATATGGCCATACGCCCGGCGTCGAGGTCACCACCGGCCCACTGGGCCAGGGACTGGCGACCTCGGTCGGCCTGGCGCTTGCCGAACGCATGCTGGCGGCGGAATTCGGCGATGTGGTCGATCACCGCACCTATGTGCTCGCCTCCGACGGCGATCTGATGGAAGGCGTGTCGCAGGAAGCCATCGCCATCGCCGGCCATTTGAAACTCAATCGCCTGACCGTCCTGTGGGACGATAACGGCATTTCCATCGACGGCCCGCTGTCGGTCTCCGATTCAGTCGATCAGCTCAAGCGTTTCGAGGCCTGCGGCTGGAACGCCTCCCGCGTCGACGGCCACGATCCCCAAGCCATTCTCGCCGCGCTCGAGGCGGCGCAAAATTCCGACAAGCCCACCCTGATCGCCTGCAGGACGGTGATCGGCTTTGGCGCGCCCAAGCGCGCCGGAACCGCCAAGGCCCACGGCGAACCGCTCGGCGCGGAAGAAATGGCGGGCGCCAAGGCCGCTCTGGGCTGGAAAGCCGAGCCTTTTGAAATTCCCGCCGACATTCTCGCCGTCTGGCGCGAAGCCGGGGCGCGCGGCGCGAAGGCTCAAGCCCAGTGGGAGGCAAAACTCGCCAGCCTCGAGCCGGCGAAACGCGCCGAATTCCTCCGCCGCCAGCAAGGCCGCCTGCCTGCGGCGCTGCGCGAGGTTGTCGCCGCCGAAAAGCAGCGGCTCGCCGCCTCGGACGTGTCGATCGCGACCCGCAAATCGTCGGAAGCGGCGCTGAAAATCCTTGCCCCGGCGGTTCCCGAACTGCTCACTGGCTCGGCCGATCTTACCGGCTCCAACAACACCAAGGTCGAGGCGACCCCCGCCATTTCGCCCGGAAATTACGCCGGCCGCTACATCCACTGGGGCATTCGCGAACATGGCATGGCCGCCGCCGTCAATGGCGTCGCGCTCCATGGCGGCTATATCCCATCCGGCTCGACGTTTCTTGCCTTCGCCGATTATTGCCGCCCGGCGCTGCGCCTCGCCGCCTTGATGGGCATAGGCTCGATCGAGGTGATGACCCACGATTCCATCGGTCTTGGCGAGGACGGGCCGACCCATCAGCCGGTCGAACATCTTGCCTCGCTGCGCGCCATCCCCGGCCTTCTGGTGTTTCGTCCCGCCGACGCGACGGAGGCGCTGGAATGCTGGCAGGCGGCGCTGGAAGAGCGCAAAGCCCCTTCCGTTCTTGCGCTGACCCGGCAAAATCTTCCTCCGGCGCGGAAAAGCTATGTCGAGGAAAACCTTTCGGCCCGGGGCGCCTATGAACTTTCGCCCGCTTCCGGCCCTGCCAAAGTGAGCCTGTTCGCCTCCGGCTCGGAGGTTGAAATCGCATTGGCGGCGCAAGATATATTGGAAGCCGAAGGAACTCCGACCCGCGTGGTGTCGGTTCCCTGCTTCGAGCTTTTCCTGCGACAAGACGACGCGGCCCGGCGTACAGTGATCGGCGAAGCGCCGGTTCGCGTCGCCGTCGAGGCGGGCATCGCCATGGGCTGGGACCTGTTTCTTGGCCGTGAAGGCGCCTTTGTCGGCATGACCGGCTTCGGCGCCAGCGCGCCCTATAAAAAACTATACGAACATTTCGGCATTAACGCCGGCGCCGTTGCGCAAGCGGCGCGAAATGGCTTAAAGGGCGTCTGAACAATCAAGGGCGCCAAATCGGCCCCACCAGAAGAGCTAGCCCAAGGAGCGCGACAGATGACGGTGAAAGTTTTCATTAACGGATTCGGGCGCATCGGCCGCAACGTTCTGCGCGCCATCGTCGAATCGGGCCGCAACGACATCCGGGTCGTCGGCATCAACGACCTTGGCCCCGTCGAGACCAACGCCCATCTTCTGCGCTACGATTCCGTGCACGGCCGCTTCCCGGCCAAGGTCACGGTTGACGGCGACACCATCGACGTCGGAACCGGCCCGATCAAGGTCACGGCGATCAAGGACCCGTCCGGTCTGCCGCTCGGCGCGCTCGGCGTCGACATAGCCATGGAATGCACCGGCATTTTCACCGCCCGCGACAAGGCCGCCTTGCTGCTCGACGCCGGCGCCAAGCGCGTGCTGGTCTCCGCCCCGTCCGACGGCGCGGACCTCACCGTGGTCTATGGCGTCAATGACGACAAGCTGACCAGCAGCCATCTGGTCGTGTCGAACGCCTCGTGCACTACTAATTGCCTTTCTCCGGTCGCCAAGGTGCTCAATGACGCCATCGGCATCGAAAAGGGCATCATGACGACGATCCATTCCTATACTGGCGACCAGCCGACGCTGGACACCATGCACAAGGATCTTTATCGCGGCCGCGCGGCGGCCCTGTCGATGATCCCGACCTCG
Organism: Rhodoblastus sp.; assembly: GCF_052145335.1. Classification (GTDB taxonomy): domain Bacteria; phylum Pseudomonadota; class Alphaproteobacteria; order Rhizobiales; family Beijerinckiaceae; genus Rhodoblastus. The sequence goes on along the minus strand of NZ_JBKQOU010000235.1, from coordinate 3,478 downwards.
ACCGGCGCCGCCAAGGCGGTCGGACTGGTGCTGCCGGAACTCAACGGCAAGCTCGACGGTTTCGCCCTGCGCGTGCCGACGCCGAATGTCTCGGTGGTCGATCTGAAGTTCATCGCCAAGCGCGCCACCACCAAGGACGAGATCAACGCCGCGATCAAGGCCGCGGCGGACGGCCCGCTCAAGGGCATTCTCGGCTATACGACCGAGAAGCTCGTTTCCAGCGACTTCAACCACGATCCCCATTCCTCGATCTTCCACATGGACCAGACCAAGGTGCTGGACGGCACGCTGGTTTCGATCCTGTCCTGGTACGACAACGAATGGGGCTTCTCGAACCGCATGGCCGATACAGCGGTGGCGATGGCCAAGCTGATCTGAGCGAAAAAAGCTTGAGGCGCGTCCCACGGGACGCGCCTTTATCTCATCCCGACCCCTCTAGCTCCTTTCGAGGCCGCCATGTCCGGTTTTCACACGCTCGACTCCGCCGATCTCAAGGGCAAGCGCGTTCTGGTCCGCGTCGATCTCAATGTTCCCATGGAAAACGGCCATGTGAGCGACGCCACCCGTATCGATCGCATTCTGCCGACCCTGCGCGAAATCATCTCCAAGGGCGGCAAGGCCATTCTTCTCTCCCATTTCGGCCGGCCGAAAAACGGGCCGGATGACGCCAATTCGCTGAAGCCCGTGGCCGGCGTGCTGGCGCAGCATCTCGGCCGTCCGGTCGCCTTCGCCCCCGATTGCGTCGGCAAGGCCGCCGATTCGGCGATTCAACACATGGCCAATGGCGACGTGCTGCTGCTGGAAAACACCCGTTTCCACAAAGGCGAGGAAAAGAACGATCCGGCGCTGGTCCAGCAAATGGCGGCGCTCGGCGACCTTTACGTCAATGACGCCTTTTCCTCCGCCCATCGCGCCCATGCCTCGACCGAAGGGCTGGCGCATAAAATGCCCGCCTATGCCGGCCGCACCATGCAGGCCGAGATCGAGGCTCTGTCCAAGGCGCTGGAAAAGCCGGCCCGTCCGGTCGGCGCCGTCGTCGGCGGCGCCAAGATTTCCTCAAAACTCGAACTGCTCGGCAATCTGACCAAAAAGGTCGATTTCCTGATCATCGGCGGCGGCATGGCCAACACCTTTCTCGCCGCGCAGGGCAAGAAAGTGGGCAAGTCCTTGTGCGAAAACGACCTGCTCGACACGGCGCGCGAGATCATGAAAAACGCCGCCGCCAACAAATGCCAGATCGTGCTGCCGACCGACGCCGTGGTGGCGAAGGAATTCAAGGCGCACGCCCATTCCCATGTCGTCAGCGTCGATCATGTCGGCGACGACGAGATGATTCTCGACGCCGGGCCGCGTTCGGTGGCGGAAGTCGAAGCGGTTTTGACCGCGATCAAGACCCTGGTGTGGAACGGCCCCTTCGGCGCCTTCGAAATCGAACCCTTCGACGCGGCGACCAACGCCGTGGCGCGCACGGCCGCGCGGCTGACCGTCGAGGGCAAGCTTTTGTCGGTGGCTGGCGGCGGCGACACCGTTTCGGCGCTCAATCACGCCGGCGTGGCGGAACAATTCACCTATGTCTCGACGGCGGGCGGCGCCTTCCTCGAATGGCTGGAAGGCAAGCATCTGCCGGGCGTGGAAGCGCTTCGGGCCTGAACCAGATCTGGCGCCTGACCGAATAAAAAAATTGGGAGACCAAAATGGCCCGCATAACCCTTCGCCAGCTTCTCGACCACGCCGCCGAGCATGATTATGGCGTGCCAGCCTTCAACATCAACAATATGGAACAGGCGCTGGCCATCATGGCGGCGGCCGCTTCCGTCGACGCGCCCGTCATCATCCAGGCGTCGCGCGGCGCCCGCCAATACGCCAATGACATCATGCTCAAGCACATGATGGACGCGGTGACGGAAATCTATCCGCAGATCCCGGTCTGCGTGCATCTCGACCACGGCAACGGCCCCGCCACCTGTTTCTCGGCGATGCAGACCGGCTTCACCTCGGTGATGATGGACGGCTCGCTCAAGGAAGACGCCAAGACCCCGGCCGACTGGACCTACAACGTCAACACCACCAAATATGTCGCCGACATGGCGCATCTCGGCGGCATTTCGGTCGAAGGCGAGTTCGGCGTGCTCGGCTCGCTGGAAACCGGCGAGGGCGAGAAGGAAGATGGCCACGGCTTTGAGGGCAAGCTGTCGCACGACCAGTTGCTGACCAATCCCGACGAGGCGGTGAAATTCGTCCGGGCCACCAAGGTCGACGCGCTCGCCATCGCCATGGGCACCTCCCACGGCGCCTATAAATTTACCCGCAAGCCCGACGGCGCCATTCTCGCCATGAACGTCATCGAGGAAATCCACGCCAAAATGCCGGGCCTGCACATGGTCATGCATGGCTCGTCGTCGGTGCCGCAGGAATTGCAGGACATCATCAACGCCTACGGCGGCAAGATGCCGCAGACCTGGGGCGTTCCGGTCGAGGAAATCCAGCGCGGCATCAAGAACGGCGTGCGGAAAATCAACATCGACACCGACAACCGCATGGCGATCACCGGCCAGATCAGAAAAGTGTTCGCGGAACATCCGGGCGAATTCGATCCGCGCAAATATCTGAAGCCGGCGCAGGAAGCGATGACCAAGCTCTGCCGCCAGCGTCTGGAAGAGTTCAACACCGCGGGCAAGGCTTCGAAGATCAAGCACGTGCTGACCCTGCCGGAAATGGCCAAGCTTTACGCTTCCGGCGAGCTGGACCCGAAGGCGGCCTGATCGCGGCGTCGAACAATTCAAACTTTCAAGATGGGGTTGCGGCTTGCCGGAGCCCCATTTTTGCCGTTCTATGCCTCGCCCGACGCCCTGGAAATTCCGCGACGTCTACTGAAGAAGCTCATGACCGATTTCATCAAGCCGCGCCTCTATCTTATCACCCCGCCGGTCGCAGACGCGGAAAGTTTTGCTCCGGCGCTGGAAGCCGCGCTCGGCGCCGGCGACGTCGCCTGCGTGTTGCTGCGCTTCGCCCCGCCCGATGAGAACGCGCGCAAGAAAATCTGCCGGGCGCTGGCGCCGCTCGTCCAGGAGCGCGGCGCGGCCCTGCTGCTGACCGATGATAGCCAGCTTGCGGTTCGCGCCGGCGCCGATGGCGTCCATGTGACGCAGCCCGGCGAAAAGCTGATTGCTGCGCTGGACAGTCTGAAACCCGAACGCATCGTCGGCATAGGCGGAATCGCGGACAAGGACCAGGCCATGACCGCCGGCGAGAAGGACGTCGATTATCTGATGTTCGGCGATCTCGATCCCGGCGGCGAGCCGCCTGAATCCGTGCTGGAGCGCGCCTCCTGGTGGGCGGAAATCTTCAACCTGCCCTGTATCGCGGTGGCGCATGATCTCGCCGAGGTCGAAGCCTTGGCCAGAACCGGCGCGGAATTCATCGCCCTGGCGGCGGAAATTTTCGTCGATCCGCGCGGCCCCGCCCCCGCCGTGGCGCA